>CAYOYX010000076.1:0-17559 GCA_964408275.1 uncultured Occallatibacter sp. | reverse complement strand
CAGACAACGAATCGATTGAGCTTGCAAGAGCTGAATCAAAACAAAGCGAGGAAGAATCCGCAGTCGAGCAACAAGCGGATTCTTCCTCGCATTTTCTTTCAAGCTGAACAAAATAGATAGTAATTCCAGCTTCATTCCCGATGCTTCCGCACCCCATTACTTTTTACGCAATAGGAGGCAAAAAAAAGTAACTTGACAACGTTAAGAAAACCTATATATAGTCGCAAATGGCTGAAAATAAGTCCAATATATGAATATGAAAGTATTTATGGATTGGATGAATTTTCAGTTAAATCAGTCTATTTGCCCCGGCACTCCCTCCAACTTATTCACACCAACACTCATTACGCATCTCGGAGATTAGTATGCGACTTCGGTATACGCTGCAAATCCTTGCTGCCCTTCTGCTGGGCGGCGCGCTGCAACTCGCTCACGCGCAACTCGCTCTCACCGAAACAAGTGGCACTGACTGGCACATCGTCAACGGCTCTCTGATCATGGACTGGAATCCAACCAGCGGCGAACTCTATAACCTATATCTGGCGTCCTATTCCAGCGACAATCTCGCCGATGGCAGCAGGGGCCTCTACATGGACAACGACGGCTCGTGTCAGACCCAGGGAATCGGCAGCTCCTCCACACCCACAGCGGGCTATCACCTGAACTCCGGCCACTACCTGGACTGGTGGCTCAGTTGGCCGACAAGCTCCAGTTGCACGATGACACTGACCATCCATTATGTAGTCTTTCCCAATGATCCCACGGTGTGGACCTATTACGTGGCCAACCACGCTTCCGGCGCGGCTGAGGGCACCTTTGGACAGCTCCAGTTCTTGTTCCGCGTCAGCGGATATTTCACCAATACCTACCAATACAACGAGGGGCTAGGCAACCTGGGCGGCTGGTCGCTTACTCTCCCGACCACCACATCGGGCGAAGACGGCGATGCCGGTCGCGCGGTGCAGAACGCGGTCATGGATCTGCATGGCATCACGCTGCCCTCCGCCTGGGGCCGCGAATTTGAAACCAAGTACGATTACGCCGGCTATGAGTATCTGCACCAGGCGCAATGCGAGTATGGCACCGGTTCGCCGTCATTCACCGCCTGCTCCATCTTCCCCAGCACGGAAACCATTGAGGGTGGCCCCACCAAGCAGAATCTGATCTTCACCGGAAATATTCTGATGGGCGAGTTGAATTCTAACCATGAGAACAATCAAACCACTGGCTACTATACGACCGGCGCGACCACGCGCGTCTGGGGTCCGGTGGGTTGGCAGTTCGCAGAGGGCATTTCCGCAGCCACGGCGTACACCAACGCGGTGAATTCGATTTCCGGAGCGTTGAACAACTTTAACGGCGACACGATTCTGCTCAATGCCGGCTATGTTGCGACCGGAACCACCCGCGGCACCGTAAAGCCCACCATCACCGGCGGCGGCTCCGGCTCAGCCAACACGGCCTGGGCAGTGCTGGCCGATCAGAACAAGACTTTCCAATACTCTGGCGTTGGATACCAGTACTGGACGGCCCTCAACTCCAGCGGCGCGGGAACCATGGCCAATGTCTGGCCGGGAACCTACCGGCTGAGCAGCTATGTGCTAGGCCAATGGGGAGAGTTGCGCAAGGATGGCATCACCGTCACTGCCAACACCACCACCAGCCCCGCATACACCTTCACGCCTGAGAACTTCAGCCCCAGCGGCGACGCCGCCATCTGGACCATCGGCACGCCCGACCGCTCCGCGCGCGAGTTCCTGCACGGCACCAACAACTACGGCAACGCCGGCTCCTGCTCCGGCTGCGATGACCGCCAGTACGAAGGCAACTGGAATTACTGGGCGGACTTCTCGGCCAATAAAGGCGCGGTGATCTACTACGCGACGGCCGTCGGCTCGACAGCTGCGACGAACAATACCCTGAAGTGGAATTACATTCAGTGGTCCGAGTTCGATCCTCTTCTGTACGACTCCGGCAACGACTCCACCGACAACTACGTCAACACCATTCCCACCTATGTGAAGGGTCTCTCCGGCGAGAGCGGCACCAACGGCGTCACCACACCGGTCCCGGCGTGGACCGTCAACTTTGCCACCACCTCCGCGCAGAATGCGCAGGGCGGATATGTTGATCTCTCCGTCGGTTTGGCCGCCGTGGAAGAAAACCTGACCGTCTCGCTCAACGGACACGCGTTGACCTGGAACTGCATCAAGGTCAGCGACGCCATGGAGCGCAGCAGCATGTCCGGCACCTATCAGTGGGTGGTTTTTGAGTGGCCGACCTCCGACCTGGTTGCTGTTGGCAGCGACAATGTGCTCACCTTCACCGCCTCTGAGCAATCCGGCATGACCTATGCGGGCAATCAGTTGAACCAGGGCATTGAGTATGATGCACTGCGCATGGAGATCTCCAGCAAGGGCGCCAATCCCACCAACACCGGCTGGTATGACTACGAGTACGTCACGTCAGGCACCTACACTGCGGCGAATGATGCCGTTGCGAACAACTAATCGATTCAGCTTGCAAGAACTGAATCAAAAACAAAGCGAGGGAGAGTCCGCAGTAATTGCCGGATTCTTCCTCGCTTTGTTTCGCGGCTATGTGTTGCATGAGCCTGAAAATGGATCTATGCCGGCCCTGCTCCTGAACTGGCGCCCATTGCCGCGGCTTGCGGTATGATCTCCTCCGGCACATCCGCAGCGGAGAGGATCGCTCCGGCATCCCAGGCTTTGAGATACGCGACGAACTCGTGATCCGAGCCTTGAATGTGCTTGAAGAGCGAAACCCTGAGTCCGTTCATCACCTCCATATAGTGGGCCAACTCCTTACCGCTGGCGAAGTGAACTTGCAAATCCATGAACTCATCGAGCATCCGGTCATGCTCCAGTTGATGCTCCGCGGAGAATTGATAGCCGGATTTGGCAACGAACTGCTCTTCATGGGCATGGTGATAGCTGGTGAAAGTGACCAGCCCTTCCAGCAGATCATCCAGCTCCGGTTTTGCGCGGCCCGTCATCACTGCGTCGTGCAGCTCATTGAAGAGAAGCACAAGATTTTTATGGTCTTCGTCCATCGCCTTCTCGCCCACGCACATACTATCGGTCCAGACAATCAGAGGCATATCTGCTTCACTTCCTTTCCTACGCGGCGCGATTATGGCCACCCCACTCGGAGAGAATCGAATCGACACTTTTGGTTTTGAAATGCGGCACAAACTCCTGGTCCGCACCCTGAATATGTTTGAAGAGCCAGACTCTGAGCCGGTTCATCACTTCCATATCGTGGGCCAGGTCTTGGCTGTTGGTGAAGTGCAGTTGCAACTCCATAAGCTGCTCCAACAACTGGTCATGCTCCTGCCTGTGCGTCACCGAGCCGTGATAGCCGGTTTCAGCAAGCAGGCGTTCTTCGTGATAGAAGTGGAGGCGCGTGTAATTGGCCAGTTCTTCAAAGATATTTTCGAGAGCTTTCCTGTTGCGCCCAGCCGCGGTTTTATCATGCAGCTCATTGGCCAGCAGCACCAGCTTCTTGTGGTCATTATCCAGCAGCTTCACTCCGACGCTCATGCGATCGGTCCAGACAATCAGTGGCATATTTCTGCTACCCATCCTTTCCCCTCTAAGCTTTCTCATAGTGCGCACAGGCTGCTCTGCGTTTCAGTGCTGGCCAATGGATGGCCGGTTCCGTGCGGGGGATTGTGTTGGAGCTAGGGGTAGACACCTCCGGGGCCAGGTTTACGAGAAACAGGCCGGACAACCGGATAGGCGTCTACTCACGATGGGGAGACTCGCGCCGAGCGCGACAAAAGCAGCCTGCAACGTACAGGTGCCCAGTGTGATTGCAAGGCTCCCGCCAATCGGAGCCGCTTGATAGATTACTGATGAATCTGCCGAGGCAATGGATTGAAATTATTTCCGGCTATGCGGAACCCAGCTGTTGCGCTATGCAAGTTTTGGCCGGTCTTATATGCAAAAATGGCCTATCCGCCGCAGCCGGAAACGAGTCGACAGTCGTGGCTTTGAAATGTCTGGCGTAGTCCTGGTCGGAGCTTTGGATGTGGCTGAAGAGCCAGCCCTTGAGCAAGCCTAGCACTTCCAGATGCCCTGCCATATCGGTCTCGAATCTGAATCGCTTTTGCAGTTCATTGATTCGTTCCATCAGATTGTCGTGCTCCTGCTTGTGAATTGCCGCATCGGGATAAGTGCTCTGTGCAAAGAACTGCTCTTCCTGGGCAAAGTGGAGGCGGACAAGCTTGACCAGAGCATCAAAGGTTTTCATGAGCGACTGTTTGTCGCCGCCTGCCAGAACCGCGTCGTGCAGATCGGAGATGAGGATCGCCTGTTTTTTGTGGTCGTTATCAAAAAGTTTTACGGCAACGCTCATTTGGTCCGTCCAGCAGATAAATGGCCTGGACGACTTGCACGATTCGATCTCGAAGCTCGAGCAGAATGTTGAGTTGAACATACGTGCACCTTTCCATCTTGCCGCGTCGTCCTTTTCAGAGGACACAGTTGAAGTTGCAAAATTGTCGATTCACTCTATAGTGGCTCGAATCGTAACGTCGTTTCATTCAGGCGGTCATCAAGCTGCCACAGCAAAGTGACGAAAGTAGAAGTATCTGCATTTCTTATCGCAGAATCCTCCAGCAACTTTCTTTTCCACACAAAAATGAAGGCGGACTATCCGCGGATTTGACCGATTTCGAGACACATCCAGAGCTATCCTAGCCGCAAATGGAGCGTTGCGGTGTGGAAGGCGCATTCAGATTTGATTTGGATGATTCGTCTAGTTCTGATATGGGCGGCATTCCCGTTTTGCTTTTTGATCCGGCCCGTATTTACTGACACTCCGTGCCCCATCCATTCCGCATTCTTTGCGAAATGGGTGGGAAACCACGACACTATTTATGGGCCGGATGAATAGGGCGATTTCAGAAGCCCTAGCGCAGCAGGTCTTCAAGCGTGGTGCTCAGGTCGGTCTTGTCGTCGCGATACTTGACGATCACCGGGGCATAGAGGCTGAGGCCCCACTCGCGGCTGCGTTCGTGCCCCTTGTCTTTACGAACGGCGCGTGAGCCGGGAACGACGACGGCATTCTCCGGGATGATCAGCGGCATATCGCCCGTGGCGCGAAGAACTTCGCCCTTCACCAAATCGAAGACCGGTGTTCCGCGCGTCAGGATGGTTCCAGCAGCCAGTACCGCGCCCTTGCGGACGATGGCTCCCTCGTAGACGCCGGAGTTGCCGCCGACCAACACATCATCCTCGATGATCACAGGACAGGCGTTGACCGGCTCCAGCACTCCGCCAATCTGCGCGGCCGCGCTGAGATGAACGCGTCTTCCGATCTGCGCGCAGGAGCCGACCAGCGCGTGAGAATCCACCATCGTGCCCTCGTCCACCCAGGCTCCGGCGTTGATGTACATGGGCGGCATACAGACGACGCTGCGCGCGACATAAGCCCCTGAGCGCACGGAGGAGCCGCCGGGAACCAGGCGTACGCCGTCTCCGGAGCCGAAGTGGCGCAGAGGAAAGGTGCTCTTGTCCACAAAAGAGAGGCCGGACGCGGAAAATTCTTCGAGAACGCCGAGGCGAAAGCCCAGCAGGATGCCCCGCTTGACCCAGGCGTTCACCTGCCAACCTGTTGGCGATGCGGCGTCAGGTGAGGCGGCGCGAACCTCGCCGCTCTCCAATGCCGCTCTCAGCATCAGAAAAGATCTCATGGCAGCTTCGTCCCCAATGGCGTTGGGACCGGCGGCAAAGTGGCGCTCGATGGCGTTTTGCAGTTGTGTGCTTGTCATTGCACTCTGAGTTTATCAATTGACAGGCACTAGGGAATAGTGACAGGCATTAGAGAATAGGGAATTGAAAACAGGGATTTTTACACTGCTCCTCTCGCATGAGGCGGGCGGGGCAGCGCGGCCACTGCTCGCTTAGGCCACAGTTGCTGGAGGTAAAGGCGTTGCGAGCTTGGAGCGAAGATGCCCGTTCGCGCGGACTGGTTGCAGGCGGAAGGAATTCTTTCCCTCAGGAATCATCGCCAGCGGGATGGGCGTTGCTCGATCCTGTTTCGTGTGCATATGCCTGGATTCCAGCCACGCACAGAGGCGAGGATCGAATATCTCCGGTTCATTCTGCCAGAAATCGGGTTTGAGGCCGCACTGAATCTGGAGGTGATCCAGTTGCAACTCGATGCTGGAGACATTTTTCGGAAAATAGCGCCGGACATTATTTACGCCTACATGAAGCCCGGTGACTCCGCGCCCTTTGCTTTGTGTTTTGACCACCATGTGTACCTGCCTTGAAACGCCGGATGAGGTAAGTCTAGGGGGAAGTGGGTCCAGAGACCCGGAACCGGTGCAGGAAAGTTTTGCTACGTGTCCCTCATGTGGAATTGATTGGCCGGATGGCCAATTTGGGACGATGATGCGCTTCTTCCGGTTTGCTGTCAAGAAGATTCCATCCAGTTTTTCCACAAGGAGCTTTCTTCTCTATCAATAAACCCACCTCAATAAAGAAATGATGATGAAAAATGAATTGCTCGTGAAAATACATTGGCGAAAAGGATACTCATGCCGCAGGCGGAGAAAGCGGCCAGCCTTCCGGCGGCCGGGTGAGTTCAAAGTTGCCGCCGAAGCCCTTGGAGTTGTCGATAAGACGGAAGAACTCCGGCTGTAGGGAGTACAGAGTGCTGCGGCGAATAGCAAGGCTGAAGACTCTGCCCAGGTTGAAGCGTTCACAATACTTTTTGACGATCACTGCCCTGCGCTCCGGTTCGGCAACGATGCCCACAGGACCGCGCAACTGCACGCCGCGAATCTCTCTCCAACTTTTAGCGGAGCAGTAGATGGCGGCGCTGGCGCGGGGCGATCTGAGCAGATTTTGGCTGTGCTCGCTGCTCCGCGATGAGAGCCAGTAGAGGTTAAGTTCCTCGTCCGCGATGTAGAAGAGCGGAGCAATTGAAGGCTCGCCGTCAGCGCAGGTGGTCGCCAGCGAGAGGGTGGTCTCTTCGCGGAGCAGCGCGGCGATCAGCTTCAGTTGTCGTTGTAAATTACTCATTGCTTTTGCGCCCGGATCGCTCTTCATCTTACACTCCGGGTGCTTCCAGCCGAAAAAGCAGAAGAGGCAGCCCGGTTGGGACTGCCTCCTGGTTGCGCTGCCTTAGCCGCGGGTTGGCGGATTAGGGCAGATAGTAGCGGAAGCTGGTGTAGAACTGGTTCTCGGTGGCGTCCACCTGGTTGGATGTGGTGCTGCCCCATACGGCGCGGGTGAGGTTGCCATATTGGAAGCCGTAGCGGATGCGGCCAGCCGGTCCCTTGTAGAAGTCATACCAGAAGCCGCCGACGAATTCCTGTACGAACTTGTTAACGCCGGAGCAATTAGCCGGACTCGCTCCCGCTGTTGAACTGGTGGGCAACACTACGGTATTGCATCCGTTGTTGTTGGCGTTGAGCAGCGCGTAACCGGAAGCGGTTCCACCGTTGGTGCTGATCAGGCGGCCGGCAAAGTCCTCGCCAAAGTTGCCGTAGATGACCAGCTTCGGCGTCGGCTTCAGCTCGATGGAGGCGAGAGCGGAGGTGTTTTGGATGGCCATCATCTTGCCGGTGTAGTCAAAGGTGACATCGGAGAGGGTGGTGTCGCCGTAGCGGCCTACGCCCCAGCCGTAGAGAGCGGTGAGGCCAAGGTCGCCGTACTTGCCGAAGACTGGAGCGCGCGCTGCGCCGCCGAAGCCGCCGGTAGCCAGCGAGTTGGTCTGGCTGACGGTGGGCGTGGCAGTGTTGGGCCACAACTGATAGTGCGGGAAGCGGCCAATCGCGAAAGCTTCATAATGGCCCCAGCCGGGATCGACTGCAACCTTGCCGATGATGTCCGGGCCGAGGTTGTAGCTGTAGGTGGCGTTGACGGCGTTATAGGAACTGGACTGCGCTGTGGTAGACGCGCCGTAGAGGCAGGTCACGGTTCCCTGTGTGCAGGAGCTGCCGCCGGCGATGGTCTGCGGATTTTCCAGCGAGACGCCGTAAGCGACATGCTTCAGGGTCTCGACGACGCGGAAGCCGAACTGGCGAGTCCAGACAAAGCCCGGAACGTAGTTCGGGTCTATGGTGAGCGGAGTCTTGACGTCGCCGGAGAGATTGGAGAGGCCTTTGCCGCGCTCCGCGGTGAGTGACCACATCTGGCCGCCCTGAACGGCGAAACCGGAGTTGAATGTGGCATCGCCCCAAACTACGCGCTGACGCAGCACGTAGCTGTTGGACTGGTTGGCGTTGGAACTGGTTCCGACGCCGAGGAAGTCGGCTTCGACGTAGCCGCGATAGGTGGCCAAGGCGGTCTTGCCTTCGGCCATCATCGAAAGGCGCGACTGGCGGGCGGAGCCGAAGAACTCGCTCAACTGAGCGGCGCTGGCGCCATTGAAGGGAATCGAGCTGAGGGCCGTGGGAATATCCGCGCCGGTAGCCTTTTGACGGTAAACCGTTTCAGCCGCCATGAAGCCGCCTGGGGTGATGTTGATGCCCTTGTAGTGCAGAGCGGAAGGAGCGGCGATGCTCTTTTTGATCGCTGTGGTTTCGTCAGAGACCGTAGTCGCAAGCGATGCTTGATTGCCCTTGAGGTCGGTGACGGAGTTCTGCAGCGTGGTGACAGCGGTGGAGTTCTCGGTCACTGCCTGCTGCTGGGCCGCGATTGCCGCATTCGCCTTGTCGGCTGCGGCCTGTGCATCGGCTGCTGCCTGCTGGGCCTTTTGCAACTGCTCGTCCTTTACAGTCAGGGTGTTCTTGAGGCTGTTGATCTGGTTTTCCAGTTCGTGGCGCAGAGCCTGAATCTGGTCTTGCACCGTCGGCGGCGCGGGCGCCTTGGTCTTTGCCGGCGCGGTGTGCTTCTTCACCGGCTGGGTGTCGCTTGTCTGTCCAAAGGATGGAACAACGCTGACTGCCAGGATTGCCGCGGCAGCGATTCTGAGTTTGAAATTCATTGGGCCTCTCATTTCCTTTCAATTTGAAGTGTGGCGGCGTTCGCCGAGTGAATCGAACGCCCATACTATTCGCATTCCGTTTCGCATTTAGAAGATCGCGAACAAAACTTCGGTCCGTCTCTCAATTAACCAACGTAACCAACGGGATGTAGATCGCACAGGATGTGATCTGGCATAGATGACACAATTTTTCCCTAGTGCTTTCTTATACAAGCCTCTCAGAACAATATGAATATTTGACTAATTCACGGAATATTAACAAGACAATTTGCGCTGATTTTCGTTTCGGGATGAGTAATCTGGCGCGCAAATTAACAATCTATTCACATATAACTTCCCTGATTCAAAAAGGCATTGCGGAATTCGAGACCATGAACCTCATCCCGTCAAATCGATCACTGTTCGCGGACCACTGTCATCCGGCCCGCGCTGAGCAAGTTAGCCAGCAGGCGATAACTCCCCGGCACTAACTCCGGTAACTGCCGATAGAGCGCATAACAGACGTAGATATAACTTCCCTTGCCGGGATGAGCTATCACCAGTCCGCCGCGCTGCGGTGCCTGATTGGGATCGGCGGTCTCGGTGAGCGGCGTATAACTCGCGTCCCAGCTTTCCAGAAATGAATGTCCGCGCTCCTCGACCCATCCGTCAAAGTCTGCGGCTGAGATGGCGTTGGGCCAGTTGAGCAAAGGATGGCCGGGGTCGAGCAGTTTCACCGGCGCGGCCTCATCGACAACGCGCTCCGGTGAGCGGCCCAGCGATAACGGAATCGGCGCGGGAAAGTTGCCGCTCTGGTATTGGACGATGAGCGTTCCGCCCTGACGGACAAACTCATTCAGCCGAGGCTGCGCCGCCGTCAGTTCGGGACGAGCGGAGTAGGCGCGAATGCCAATGACGATCACGTTCCACGCGGAAAGATCGCCGGAAACTAGCTCCGTCGCAGTGAGCAAGTGCGGCGTGACGCCCAGGCCTTCGATAGCTTCAGGAACGCGGTCGCCGGTGCCCATCACATAGCCGATGCGCAAACCAGGCGCGAGCTTTACGTCAATCTTGCGAGTCTTCAATTGCGCGGGCCGGTAGAGATTGTAGGGGCGCAGGCCGGTATAGCCGATGCTCTGCAAGCCGGTGGTGTATGTGCGTCCGTCCGAGCGCGCGATGGCTTCGATGTTATACGCGCCCGTTATCGCGCCGTCGGTGGTGACGGAAAAATGCAGCGGCTCACTGTCGCCGGGGCTGGCCGTATGGAAGTGAGCTTCGGCTGGTTGCGCGTTCCATCCTGCGGGCAGCTTCAGCGTGACTGTGCCATCAGCGGCGGCTTGCGTATGAACGGTTACGCTCACCGGCAACGCGCTGCCGTCGAGAGGCAGGATGCGCGCCTCCTGCTCAATGCGCAGGCCGATGGATGGCGTTACGACCAGCGGCTCATAGACGCCGCCAACTCCGGCAACGCGCTGCATGGTCTGCACCACTTGGCCGATGCGGATGGGTAGTCCGTTGAAGGTGAACTCCGCCCATACCGTCAGCGGATACAGCGCGAAGGATTGCAAACGCAACTCCTGCTTCGTCAGGTCGTAGTAAGGCTGCTCGATGGTAGAGCGCGTGAAGTAAGGTTCGGTCGGCTCGGCGTTCTCGGCTGCGTGAACGCGAAAGATGCTGTCGGCGGTTGAACCATCGGGCGCGGCGGCAAAGATGTTCTCGAACTTCCAGGGATCGCCGCTGCTGCTTTCCAGCCAGACACGGCTCAGCTTCGCTTCCTTCCACCAATCTTGCGCGGTGTGAATGCGCACACGAAACTCTTCTCCGGGAGTTACGCTGCGCGGCATCTCATCGGCGGATGCGCCTCCGAAGTTGCCGCCTTGCGCGTCATCGAGGTGAGTCGTGAAGGCGATCAAGTCTAGGCCGAGCAGTTGCTTGAAAACCTCTTGAAATTCTTTGATCTTGGCGTCGAGTTCGAAGAGTAGGCTGGCCTTGGCTTGCGAGTCAAGATTGCTTGTAGCTGTCTTCTCGCGCTTTTCC
This sequence comes from uncultured Occallatibacter sp., assembly GCA_964408275.1. GTDB lineage: Bacteria > Acidobacteriota > Terriglobia > Terriglobales > Acidobacteriaceae > Telmatobacter. The sequence continues at coordinate 6,579 of CAYOYX010000076.1, read as the reverse complement.
AGCGTTTGATGATAAATGGGCGCGAGTCTGTGGGCGAGATCGAGTTCGTGGTTTCTGGATACATGCCCCTCAGGGGCTAAAGCCAAGATCCCATTTTGCTGTTTTTGCGGCCCGACTGAAGTCGTGCCCTGATACAAAGCTGCGACGCTCGTGTCGATGTTGACCTTGCTGTTAAGGAAGATATCTCCGTTGGGTAGAAACGTACCCGGCTTCGCTGCCGCCTCCGGCGCTACCGCCCACAGATGATAACTCGATGCAACCGGCCCGCTCAGCGCAGGGTTCGCCCCGCCGTTTTGCGACTTCTGCTCGCCCCAGCCTTCGCGCGCAATCTGCGCGTAGCTAAGGCCAAGCGCCGGGTCGAGCGCGCCCACCTGAATCGTCGCATCGGCCGAGAGTGTGCCTTCAATCCACTCGCCGGTCACGTAATTTTTGAAGCGCGCCGGAGCCCACTTGCCGGTGGCGTAGTCAAACATCTTTCCGTCTTCGATGCGCGCAAATGGCGTTCGCGAGTATACGGCCAGCGGCTGCCAGGGCTGCACATGATACTTCTCGAACTGATCGGGAAAGACCGTTGAATCAGCGGCGGCCTTAAAGGCCTCCTGCGCAATTTCGCCGGAGACCTGATGATGGCCATGGCCGTCAGTAACGCCGCCGACAAAAGTCGACACGATCACCTGCGGGCGCTCGCGGCGCACGGCCAGCACAGCGTCATAGAGCACGCGATCATGACTCCATTTTGCAAAAGATTCTTCCTGCGTCTTTGAAAATCCGAAGTCGACTTCCGTGCCCCAGAGCTGTTTTGCGCCATAAAATTCGTCAGCTTTTAACAACTCGCTGGTGCGGATGAGGCCGAGTGCGTCGTCCTCGTCGGCGCTCATCGCGTTCTGCCCGCCCTCGCCGCGATTCAGCGTCAGCAGCGCAACGCGCGCGCCCATTCCGCGCGATAAATAAGTCAACAGCGCGCCGTCTTCATCGTCCGGATGCGCGACGATCATCAGCACGCTGGCGGTGGTTCCGAGCCGCCGCAACGACTGCTCCAGAGCCGCCGCGCCGCGGTCTTCCGGCAATGGGAGAGCAACGATGCTGGGCTCAGGCAAGGAAGAGGACGCGAGCGTATGCACAGCGGGCACGGACTGCCGGGCAGGCTGTTGGACAGGCTGCTGACAGGCGAGGCGAACGGAGAGAACGCCCGCCAGAATCAGGCCGGCAATGGCCGCACCCGCTGCTTGATAGGACTTATCGGCAATGAACATACTTTCGTCAGTGTACAATCCGGGGAGCACGATAGTTCATGACAATCGACCCCTCCAACTCCGTCAGCACCCTTCAGCGCCGTATCGGGCTGCGCTCGGCTGTGGCTTTCAATATGCTGGAGATGATCGGCGTGGGGCCGTTCATCACGCTGCCGCTGGTGATTGCCGCGGCGGGCTACAGACACTCGGTGTGGGCGTGGCTGCTGGGCGCGGCCATTGCCGTGGCCGACGGGCTGGTGTGGGCAGAGTTGGGCGCGGCCTTTCCGCGCGCTGGCGGCTCGTACGCTTTTCTGCGCGAGATCTACGGGCCGGAGCGCGCCGGTAACTGGCTCAGTTTTCTCTACGTTTGGCAGGTCAGCTTCACAGCGCCGCTGGCGATTGCCTCGGGCTGCATCGGCCTCGCAAGTTTTCTGGCGTGGTTCTGGCCGGGAATCGAAGGCGCTCCATTTGTTGCATTGCCGGCGCTGCACTATACCGGCTTTGCCGCCGCCGCTGTCTGCTTATCGGTGACGGCACTGCTCTATCGCAATCTGAGTTCGATCACGCGACTCGCGTGGGTGCTCTTCGCCGGAGTGCTCGCTGCAATCGCCGGAGTGATTGTTTCGGGCTTCGCGCAGGGTCACTGGCAGATGCCCGTCTCACCCGCGCTGCCTTTGAGTTTGTCGATAAGCGGCCTCGCTCATGCGACGCTGCTGACGACCTATTGCTATTGGGGTTATTACAATATTTGTTTTCTCGGCAGCGAAGTGAAGAGGCCGGAGCGAACCATTCCGCGCTCGATCCTGCTCTCGGTGATTTTTGTCGCGGGCTTTTATGTGCTGATGAATCTGGCCGCGCTTCCTTCCATGCGCGATGCGTCAGCTCACGTGAACGCAGGTGCATCGGTCCGTCTGCAACTGGTGGCGGAGATCGCGCGCTCGGCCTTTGGCAGCGTCGCCGGGCGGCTGATGGCCGCGCTGATTATCTGGACGGCCTTCGCCTCAGTCTTCTCGCTGCTGCTGGGTTACTCGCGCGTACCCTACGCCGCGGCGCGCGACGGCAACTACTTCAGCTTTCTCGCCGCCGTTCATCCGCGCCATAAGATTCCTCATCGCTCGCTTGTGGCGCTGGGCGTGGTCGCATCCTGCTTCTGCTTCTTCTCGCTGGAGCAGGTGATTACGATGCTGGTGATTGCGCGCATTCTGCTGCAATTCTTTCCGCAGCACGTGGGCGTGATGCTGCTGCGCGCGCAGAGGCCGGAGTTGGCGCGGCCCTTCAAAATGCCGCTCTATCCGCTGGCTCCGCTCGCGGCAATTGCAGGATTCATCTTCCTGTTGATCAACCGCAGCCATGCAATCGGCGGTTTGATTGTTGCCGCGGGCATTGCAATCTCCGGCACAATCATTTATTTGTTGCGCGCGCGACGCATGAAGCAGTGGCCGTTTGCTTTTGCGACGAAGCAATCCGATTGAGATTCGTGGATTCCCGTGTATAACACCCTTTCGCGCTCTTTGCGGAATGGGTGGGAATCGATGAACCTGGTTCTGCGTCAATCCGCGACCATGCTCTCACCGGGGAGGATTGGGCGCGTCCGCAGCAGCATCCCGCGCGAAGCAAGCCAGCCCATCAGTGCCAGCGCGCCGACATACGCGCCCAACTTGATCCAACTCGTCGCGCTCGTCTGCGGCAGCGTCTTCCACAGAATCAGCAGCAGCGTCTGTGCCGCCGTCACCGCCCATACCGAGCCGTAGAAGTAGCGCCGCTCCGTGCCTTCGCTCTTCGTCGACGGCCCCACGCGCGGCAGATGGCCCGTCAGCCCCACGAGCAGGATCACCGCGGCCAGCGGCGGATAGCCGTAAAAGTAAATCTGCTTCATCTGCCAGACGCCGGTCACCGCGGCGATGGTCAGTCCAGCCAGATTCAACAGCGCATAGCTCAGCACCGCCGTCCAGGCAAAGCTGTAGCAAACTTTTCGATAAAGCGGATTGGGCCGGTCCTCATTGAAGCGCAGAATATACGGCGCAGGCTCGGCCCCCGGCAGTTGCCCATAGAGCGCGGCCACGCCCGTCCCGGCCAGCACCGCGCACAGCCAGATCGAGTTGCCCAGGCTGAAGCCATGCGCAAAGAGCGAAAACGTCAGCGGCCCCGGCGCCAGAAAGTAGACCCAGATCCAGATCGGCCAATGCAGCGAGCGATAAATGCGAGTATTCCGAGTGCGCATCTTGCGCTCATCGAATAACTCCATCTTGCCTTTGTATGCCATGCACACAAGCCTCTCAAAGCGACCGCGAGTGCGTCAAACCGCCGCCGGTCTCTAGAATTCCTGGGAGCAATTCTGCGCGTAGTATCTATAATTTATGTTTGTGAATTGATATAATAATCTAACCAGGCGGGGGAGTATTCCTCTTGGCCCGCCTGATTTTAGTTGACTAGGGCATATGCCCTATGGTGGTATATCTATCGTAATCACAATGCCAGCAATGCGTATCGTGATTACGATCCGATGGTGAGAGCGGCTGAGGCAAATCAATCCAGTTCTCTCCTTTCTATAGAGTCGCCCGACTGTTCGTGCAGTCGGGCGATTCCGTCTTTCGACGAAATCTTATTCCTCGCTATCCTCCGAAGAAGCCGCCTGTGACGCCTTCACCTTGTCTCCCTTGCGGAGCGACGCCCCGTCGTACCAGCTCAATAGTCCAAATTTCCCATTCGGTAACTTATGAAACACGACGTTGTTCTTAGCTAGGGATATAGCGAGCATTCGATTGTAGTCTTTTTCATCTTTCCATCCGGTTGCTTTGAAATCGAACCCTCCGCTGCGCAAACCCTCAAGAATCTCGGCTGAGTCTACTGCTCCCTTGTTCTTACGCATCTCCAGATATTCTCTTGCAGCGGTTGCAAGAGGCTTTCCGTAGAAATGATCGGCGCGAATGGACGATGATGCTCGAACAGCTTCGTCATAGAGTGGATCTAAACCCATACGACGCCGAAGGCTGTTAATCATCCGCTTCGTATCCGCGACCTCTGCTTCCTGCTGAATCAAGTCTTCTTCTAAGGCTTCTACGGCTGCGCCAAGTTTGTCGCTCATCGCATTGATTCCTTTCTTCTTGGGTCCTACAATCCAAGTGTTTCACAACTCGGAAGACTTGGCAACTGAAATGTAAATTATCTCAAGAAAATCCGATTACATGGACCGTACGTTCTTGTTTATATATAGCGCTTTATAGATAAAGAACATTAAATATCCTATATACATATACATACACAATAGAAAGCGGAACAAAATACAGAGTATCGATTAGTTAAGTTAATCGACGTTCTTGATATTTACTGTTTTGCAAAGGGTGGGGTACCGCAATTTCTCGTCCGACTGTGGAAATACCGCCCCCAAACCGCCCCTACGCTACAATAAAGACAGGCCAAAGCCAAATCTTTCCGCGGAACCTCCGCAACATGAGCAAGGAGCTACAAATAAATGTCGATTCCCGCCACACAAATGCGTCCCGGCATGATCATCAAGCACAAGGACCAACTGCATCTGGTCTTCAAGGTGGAGCACCGCACCCCCGGCAACCTGCGCGCCTTCATCCAGGCCAAGCTGCGCAACCTCAAATCCGGCGCGATGTTCGATGAGCGCTTCCGCTCCGCCGATGCCATCGAGAAGGTCGTCGTGGATTCAGTCTCGATGGAGTTTCTCTACGCCGACGGCGACGATTATTACTTCATGAACCCGGTCGACTACGAGCAGACCGTCCTCAAAGGCACCACACTCGGCGACGCAATTGAGTACCTGACGCCCAACTTGCAAATCAAGGTCAGCTACCACGACGGTCAGGCTGTCGGCATCGACCTGCCCGCGTCGGTTGAACTCACGGTCGTCGAGACTGAGCCGGGCCTCAAGTCTGCGACTGCATCGAGCGTCACCAAGCCCGCCAAGACCGAGACCGGCCTCGTCGTCCAGGTTCCGCCCTTCATCAACGAAGGCGAAAAGATTCGCGTGGATACCAGCGAGGGCGCATACCTGAGCAGGGCGTAGACGATCAATAACTCCAATAAAAAACCACCGCTCATTTGGCGGTGGTTTTTCTCTTGCACTGAGGCGAATCAAAAACTATGCTCCCGCCTCCGGCAGTTGCACCAGCCGAGCTTCCAGCAGCGCCTCGATAGTCGTCAGCGCTTCCAGCACTTTGTCGCTGACCGGAGCGTCCACCTGAACCACAGCCAGCGCCTTTACCGGCTTGGCTCCGGCGCGCTCGCGGCCCAGCGCGAAGTTGGCGATGTTCACGCCGTGCTCGCCCAGCATGGTGCCGATTTTGCCGATCACGCCCGGTACGTCCAGGTTGCGGCAGACCAGCAGATTGCCTTCGAGCGGCGTCTCGATGTCGATGCCGTCAAACTCCAGCAGCCTCGGCTGCCCCTCGCGGATCACCGTGCCCGCCGCGCGGCTTTCGCCCTGAGCCGTGTGCAGCCTGATGGTCAGCACGCTGGCCGCGCCGCCGCGATGCGACTCTTCCTTCTCCTCATGAATGCGAATGCCGCGCTCTCCCGCGACCGTCGCCGCGTTGATGCGGTTCACATTCTCCGAGCCTTCCAGCACACCGGCAATCGCCGCGTTGCGCACCAGATCGATCTTCACATCGGCCAGCGTTCCGCCGTAGACCAGATCAATTGCCTCAATGCCGTGCTTGCCCGCCTGCGCGAGGAAACCGCCGAGCCTTCCCGCCAGATCAATGTACGGCGCCAGAACAACATATTCTTCGTGGCTCAGAGAGGGCAGATTCACCGCATTCTGCACCACGCCGAGCTTGAGGTAATCGCGCACCTGCCGCGCAATCTGAATGCCCACTGCCTCCTGCGCCTCGCCCGTCGAACCGGCGATGTGCGGCGTGAGAATCACATTGTCGAGCGCTGCAAAAGCTGAGTCCTTCGGCGGCTCAACAGTGAAGACATCGAGCGCCGCGCCTGCTACCTGTCCGCTCTTGAGAGCCTCCACCAGCGCCGCATCATCAATCAGTTCGCCGCGCGCGCAGTTGATAATGCGCACCCCCTTCTTCATCGCCGCAATCGTCTTCGCGTTGATGACGCCGGTCGTCTGCGGCGTCAATCCCACGTGCAGCGTCAGATAATCGGACTTGGCAAAAAGCTCATCCAAAGAAACCAGCGCAATGCCGTTCTCTCGCGCCACCGCCGCCGAGACAAAGGGATCGCTGCCGATAATCTCCAACCCAAATCCCTTGGCGCGCCGCGCCACTTCCAGGCCAATCCGCCCCAGCCCCAGAATGCCCAGCGTTTTTGCGCGCAGTTCCATGCCTTGCAAGCTCTTCTTCTCCCACTTGCCGGCGTGCATCGT
>CAYOYX010000075.1:0-17567 GCA_964408275.1 uncultured Occallatibacter sp. | reverse complement strand
TAGTTCCAACGGAGGCAAAACCATCAGAACTTTCTGGCTGCATAGTAGGAGCGGAGAATGGGAGTGTCAAGAAGAAATCTGCAACAAAATAAGTGCTTTTATTTCAACAGCATAAATATTTCAATTTGAGAAATACACAGGGGGTTATCTTCGGCGATTCTTCGCCTTTTTATCCCTATTATTGTCAGCTAATTATGGGTGTATCATAGGGTATGTTCCGTGTTTTTTAGGGTTTCTTACCCTCTGTCAACCCCTGCGGAGCCTGTTCTGGCAACTTCCCGAAGGCGTCAGTCGCGGAGGTTCAAGCGGATGAACTCAGTGTCGTAGACCGATGATGCCGGTTTGCCGCGCGCGATGCGGTAGAGCGCCCGGAATCCTCCCAGAAAAATCGCCAGCAGAATCGAGATGCTACAGCAGATGATCACCAGAATGGCGATCTGCATCAGCAACTGGCCCGTCTTTGTCACATCGGATACAGTCGGCTGCGGAATCGACATCAGATTCGCTTCGTAGTGCACCGCAGCCAGCAATTTGTGGCTCTCGTCAGGCACGGCGTCGCCGCTGACCACGGCCACCAGCGGCCCGCTGCGCTTCACTTCAAGCGAAAACAGGTCCGACTCTTGCATCGGCTTGGGCCACGCCGCCTGTGTCTGCTTGTCCGCCTTCTTGCAGGCATCGATGTACGCGCGAATCTTCGTCTCTTCAACGGCGGCCATCTGCGGTGTCGGATAGTCGATCAGGCTCAGCGTTGCCGCGCCGGAGCGCAGCGAGTAGTTGGCGGTCACGGCCTCCGCGCCGCGATCAAAGCTCACCAGTTCCGGAGGCAGCACTCCGCCGGCGCCCACGTAGCCCGCCGGCCCAACCGCATAATGCGTTGTCTGGCCATCCAGATTTTCCTTTGGCAGATTGGCGAGAATCGGCGGAGTCAGCGCCAGTCCGCCCTCGGGCAGCGGCAGATCGCCGGCCAGCTCGCGCAGCTCCGAGCCGGACATGGGACTGATTCGAGAGAAGGTCGAATCCACTACGGTGTTGCCCACCCAGAAGAGCACGCGGTTGTGGTTCGATGTCGCGCCGGAGCCGACCTGCTCCTTCGGCCATCCATTCTGCCGGTAATACGAATACGCGCCGAAGGCTCCGCTGGCATCGTGAAAGCGCAGCGCGCGCACACTCAACGTCTCGCCATCGCGCTTGTACTCGTCCAGCGCGGCATCGGTAAACGCGTACTCTTTGAGAGCCGCAACATTGGCCGCGTCAACCAGCGCCGCATCAGAAACCTTTTTTGGCGTCTCAGCGGCCACCCATCCAGCAAAGGCATCGGGCAGCAGAGCTTTGGGCACAGGCGGCAGCACGAGATGCGTAGCGTTTTGCGGAGCTTTAATCGGAGTGGACTGCGCCTGAGCAGCCGCCGTGCCGCCCGCTATCATCGCCGAAAGAATCAGAACTGCAATCCAACGCATCCACACGCTCCACTCTTAAGGGTACACGCAATTGTCCCAGCGACGAACTTTCCGCCGCCAGCATCTTCTGTTTACTTGGACACAGAGGAGACCGAAAAAGTTCCCGGAGTTGGCGGCAATGGAGGCGGGGGAGAAAGAATATCCCCGAGAACCTGATATCGCCCTCCATAAAAGAACAGCGCATAGTTGCGAATCCAGGTTGCAATAGGACCGCCAAGGCAAAACACCACGACAATTCCTAGCACGATGCCGCCGATCCCTAGCAGGATTTCGATCGATAACCAGAGAGACGTCATTGCCCCGCTCGCGCTCTCCGTCAAGAGATGAAAGCCGATGATCAGCAGGACTACGATTCCTGCCACAATCAGTATTGGAATGATCGCGATGATAAACAGGGCGATATAGGCAGCAATCGGGAGAATAGCACGCAGGAGCAAGTACAAGGCAAACGATCCCTTTTCCGCTCTGATCCGAGGCCACGCCGCCGCCCAGGCCTCCGTGAAACGCATATTCTCCAGCGCCATATGTGGGAGGATGAAGTCGTGCAGAATCGCATTCACTACATAAGCCACGAGGAACAGGCAGAAGATAATTCCAAAGAGGGGCAAAAGCAGGAGGAAAAAGCTAACAAAATTGAATGATCCGCCAGACAGGGACGACTGATAAAGCCTGATACAACCAAAGATAAACGGAAGCGCCGCCAAAACCAGAACGAAGAGAAAGATCAACCCAATTATCAGGCTCACAATAAAGTAGCGCATTCCCTGTGTGCGATAAAGCCGCCATCCCGGCTTAATCTCCTTGGTCTGGTGGACCAGGCAATGAAAAAACGCAAAGCGCAGCCGGCAGATGAGGTAGGAAAGATAGATGCAAAGCGCGATGCAAGCAAGGAGGCCAATCACGATCAACGCAATTGTTCCGCTGGATAAGGAAAAAGCGGCTGAAATCAAGTTGCCAACGCCGGATGAAGTGTGAGACCCCGACGAAAAGTTGAAGTTGAAGCCCGGAGATCCCCCCTCGGTAAGGCAGGCAACCGTTACCAGTTTCAGATACGTGCTCCATTTGAAGGGGCGAAACAGATAGTTCTTGGTACGCTCAATGGCAGGGGAGATGGATTGCGAGGCAGATATGGTATTCATGAGGCATTCTCCAAGATCGGCCCAGTATAACAATTCTGAGAAGGTTATGCGTTCGACTCCACCGCCCGCCACGCATCAAAGGCTGCTAACGCCTTTTCGCACTGCAACCGATGTCGCTCTTTCTTGTCGCGGATTTTTTTGCGCAGCTCTTCTTCCAACGGCTCCAGCAGATCGAAGGTCATATTCGCAGGCTGGAAGTTTTTCGCCTCGGCGTGGGTGATGTAATGCACCAGTGAATCCAAAGCGCACGAGCGCGGCGCGGGCGTGGGGACTTCTCCGTGCGCGAGAGCTGCCGCATAAATTCCCGCCAGCAGCCCGGTTGCAATCGACTCGGTATAACCCTCGACGCCGGAGAGCTGCCCCGCAACAAGAATTCCCGGCGCACAGCACAGCCGCAGAGTCTCATCAAGCAGAGCGGGCGCGCAGATGTATGTGTTGCGATGAATCTGCCCATAGCGGAGGAAGCGCGCATTTTCGAGGCCGGGAATCAGCCGCAGCACCCGCGCCTGCTCGCCAAACTTCAGATGATTCTGGAAGCCGACAAGGTTATAGCTGTCAGCGCGCAGATTTTCCTTACGCAGTTGCACGACGGCCCAGGGCGTTTTGCCGGTACGCGGATCGCGCAGGCCGACAGGCTTCATCGGGCCAAAGCGCAAAGTGTCGCGCCCGCGCCGCGCGAGAATTTCAATCGGCAGACAGCCCTCGAAGTAATCCGCCGTCTCCCACTCCTTTGTCTCGGCAGGCTCTGCGGCGAGCAGCGCATCGAGAAAGCGGTCGAACTCCGCGCGGTCCATCGGGCAGTTGATGTAATCGGCCGTGCCTTTCTCCCAGCGCGCGGCAAAGTAAACGCGCTCCATATCGATGGAGTCAGCCTCGACAATCGGTGAGATCGAATCGTAAAAAGCCAGATGGCCGGAGCCGGTGATGCGCTCGATCTCCGCACACAGCGCGCGGGAGGTCAGCGGGCCTGTCGCCAGTATGGTCAGCGCATCTTGCGCCGGTTCCAACTGCGTGACCTCTTCGCGCACCACGCGAATTCGCGGCTCTGCGGCAATCGCTTCGGCAATCCGCCGGGAAAACTCCACGCGATCTACAGCTAGAGCGTGGCCCGCAGGTACAGCGACTTCGTCCGCAATGCGCATCAACGCTGAAGCCGCGCGCCGCATCTCCTGCTTCAGCAGCCAGGGCGCGGTGTTGGGCGACTCGCTCTTGAGCGAGTTGGAACAGACCAATTCACCGAACTCAATCGTTTGATGAGCCGGGGTCAGACGGGGTTTGCCGTCGATCAGAGCGCGCATCTCGTAGAGGTCAACCTCGCAGCCCAGGCGCGCCACGGTCAAAGCCGCTTCCGGTCCAGCCAGTCCGCCGCCAATGACGCGAATTTTCATCGCGCATCCACTCCGGCCAGTCTCTTCAGAGCCTCGCCGCTGATGCGCACATTCCGCCACTCATCCAGAAACTCGGCCCCAGTCGCGCGGTAGAAATCGATCGCCGGCGTATTCCAGTCCAGCACCGCCCAATGCAGGCGCTGGCAGCCTTTTTCCACCGCGATGGCCGCGACGCGCTCTAGCAGCGCCTTGCCGATGCCGCGCCCGCGAAACTCCGGCTCTACGAAAATGTCTTCCAGGTAAATCCCTGGCCCGACCCAGGTCGAGTAGCTGAAGTAATAGATGGCGTAACCGGCCGCCGTGCCGTCGTGCTCGGCGATCAGGCAGAAATAAAACGGGTTGGCGCCAAATCCATCCCGTTCCAGACTTGCCTCGGTTGCGGTCACCGCCTCGGGCATCCGCTCAAAGGCAGCCAGCGCGCGAATAAAAGCCAGAATCCGTGGTACATCCTCGCGGGTTGCGGAGCGTATCGTGGTTGTCATTCTTAGATTCTAATGTGTGATACAGGCCACACACAGCCCTTCGCGGGGCGGGATAGGATGTGGAGTTGAAACGATGGCGCGACGCGCCGAGCCTTCGGTATCACGCTCTAGTGCGAAGCAGCCAATGGGACTGAATTTAAGTGCTGTGCGAAAAAGCATTCCTGGAACCGGTTTCCGCCTCGCTGCTCTACAATCGCTAATGTCGGATATTTGGTCTTCCGTGGTCAGTGAAACGACTTTTTTGAGTGAGCGGGATAATATACTTCCCGCCGCTCCCAAGGAGAAGAGAATGAAACGCAATCTTTCACTCTGGCTGGGCTTGCTGGCATTCGCCGTCGTGCCAGCGCTTGCGCAAACGCCCGCCAATCCGCCGATCAAAGGGCCTTCGGGCAAAATTCATGGACACGTAACAACTCCACTCGGGCTAGCTCAGACCAACGGCACAGTAAACCTTGCCAGTAGTGACGACCCGAAGCGCGCGCCAGCATACATCTTTGCCGTCAACTCAGGCGGAGACTATGCAGGCGAGGCGCCTATCGGCACTTACTACGTTTTCTTTCGCGCCCAGGATACGCCGGCAGGCAAGGAGGTTGACTCCTTCGATAACGTAAAGATTGTGGCCGCACAAGATACGCTGCAGGACTTCGATATGTCTCGCAAGGCCTTTATCGACGCACTGCCCGCTGAAACGAGAAAGTCAATTGAGGATCTCAAAAAGCAAAACGCTGAGATCATCAAGAGCAACGCCACCATCAAGAACATTCAGGCTGATATGACGGTTGTCAGCCAGGATCTCAAGGATATAGACGGAGCACATACAGCGGCTGCTCAGGCATTGGGCGCTGGCGCCGCCAAGTCAGACATTGACGCCAAAGAAGCCGAGATCAAGACCGCAAAGTATACGGAAATCGAAACCCTTATGCTCAAAGATACCGCCGCCAAGCCGGAGGCTTCAGGACTTTGGGCTCAACTGGGTCAGGCGCAGTCGGGTTTGGCAAAGTTGAAGGGCGACCAGGCCATGTACGATTCCGCAGCGGCGAGCTTCAAGAAGGCTATAGATCTTGAACTTGCCGCCAAGAAACCCGTTCCAGTCAATCAGAGCATTGCCTACGCCGGTCTGGGCGAGGTATATGCGCGCACCGGCAAAGTTGCTGAAGCCTATGCGGCCTTTGACTCAGCCGCAAAAGTCAATCCTCCCGGCGCCTGGAACAACCTGAAAAACGAAGCGGTGATCTTCATGCAGGTGGGCAACGGGGAAGCCCAGGCTGCCGCAGCCGACGAGGCTATCAAAGCTGATCCAAACCAGGCCATCACGTACTACATCAAGGGCCAGGGACTTATCCAGAAGGCTACCATCGACTCCGCGACAGGTAAGATGATTCTTCCTCCCGGCTGCGCCGATGCCTATCAGAAATATCTTGATCTGGCTCCGACAGGCCCTTATGCCGCTGAAGTGAAGGGAATCCTTGCCGAGGCCACGCAGACTCACAGCACCTCGGTAGGAGTCCAAAAGTCAAGGAAGGGCAAGTAAACAGGTTTCCAGCGAATCCAAGCAAAAGGCGCTCCCGGTTTCCAGGAGCGCCTTTTGTGTCTGAGAATCTTTGCGCTTTACTTGTGCGCCTTCTTCCATTCGGCAATCAAGGCCAGCACCTCTTCGGCGTGGCCTGCGGGCGTCACCTTGGGAAAGATGTGCAGCAGCTTCTGGTCGGGCCCGATCACAAACGTCGTCCGCTCAATCCCGATCACCGTCTTGCCATACATATTCTTTTCCTTCAGCACGCCGAACTGATTGCAGACCTTCTCGTCCACATCGGCAAGCAGTGTATAAGGCAGCTCGTACTTGGAGCGAAATTTCGCCTGCTCCTTGGGCGTATCGCGGCTGATACCCAGTACTACTGCGCCAGCCGCCTGTAGCTTCTTGAATACGTCGCGGAAGCCGCAGGCCTCAATGGTGCAGCCCGGTGTGTCCGCCTTGGGATAAAAGAAGAGAACGACCGGCTTGCCGGCAAAGTCGGTGAGGCTTACTGTTTTGTCTTCGTCCGTTTGCAAAGTAAAATTCTTAACCTTCTCATTCAATTCCATCTTGGAAGCTCCTCGCTGAATGATTAGAGTCCCCGAATATCTATTTGGTTCGATTATTTTCGAGCGATTCACTGCTGATTTGACTCTCTTCGGTCTGGCTTGTATTTTTTCCTTTAGAATGAAAACTCTTCGTTGGCCGTTGTTGGCGATTTTTTTCATGCTGGCTGTGGCCGATTGTCTGGCAGCCGGTCACTCCGATTTGGTTGCGTCAAAGCCGCTCTATCGCGACCCGGTTTACAACGGCGCGACAGATCCCACACTGATCTGGAACCCGCTGGTCAAACGCTGGTGGATGTATTACACCAGCCGCCGCGCCAACGTGCCGGGGTTGTCGGGCGCCGCATGGATACATGGCACGCCCATCGGCATCGCCGAGTCAGCCGATGGCGGCGCGAGTTGGAAGTATGTCGGCATGGCGCAGATCGATCTGCCGCCCGAGTATGGCGGCGCCGATGTGACCGAATGGGCGCCCGATGTGCGCCGCGCTCCCGATGGCACATGGCAGATGTTCCTCACCGTGGTACCGGGCATCTTCGAGAACTGGGATCATCCGCGCGATATTGTGCAACTGACCAGCACGGATATGCTGCACTGGACGAATCCGCGCAAAATCTCCCTCGCCTCCGACCGCGTGATCGACGCCAGCATTCTGCATATGCCCGACGGCTCATGGAGGATGTGGTACAACGATGAGCGCGCCAGGAAGTCGATTAATTATGCCGATAGCCCTGACCTGATGCACTGGACCGACAAAGGCTTGGCCTTTCCCAGCCACGGCGAAGGCCCAAAGGGCTTCCGCTGGCATCGCAAGTTCTGGGTGATTGTCGATGAATGGATGGGCCTCGCGGTCTACCGCTCCGAGGACGCGAGCCATTGGTCAAAACAGCCGGAGAATCTGCTCGCCGGCAAAGGCAAGGGCGAGGACGATCAGGCTCAAGGCGATCATTGCGACGTGGTGGTCAGCGGCCATCGCGCCTTCCTCTTCTACTTCACGCAAATGGGACGCCGCTGCTCCATCCAGGTGGTCGAGCTGCGCATAAAGGACGGCTGGCTGACTGCGGACCGCGACCAGCCGACGCACATCCGTCTGCTGCCCGAAGAGTGAGTATGCGTTTCTTTGATTGTGAGCAAAACCGCTCACAATTTTTGGGAGTTGCGAAAATATATTTTGGATAAGCTCAGTCCAATACGCTTTCGACGTTGACCTCCAGATACAATGGGCGTAGATGGGTGGGCGCGTCGCCACTCTCCCGGACTTCCCCTATGGCTTCCGTCGCAAGTGCATCTTCTCCTCTCGTGAACGCCGATCTCGCCCCAACAGAGCATACCCTGCCGTCGACCGCAACCTGCGCCGAATCGCCTTCGGCTGCTTCTCGCCTTGCACAAGTGGTGCGCATGGGCCGCGCCGTATCCATCGGAGCGGGCATCAATTGGCTGACGCTGGTCGTCCTCGTCGTCTTTCATCTCGGTGCGGTGGCTGCACTCTTCTTCTTTACCTGGCAGCGCCTGACGGTGATGGCAATCCTCTACGTGCTGGCTATCAATGTCGGCATCGGTATGTGCTACCACCGTCTGCTCACCCATCGCGGCTATCAGGTTCCCAAGTGGATTGAGTACGTGATGTCGATCTGTGCCACGCTCTCGCTCGAAGGCGGACCCATCTTTTGGGTAGCCACGCATCGCGTTCATCACCAGCTCAGCGACCGCGAAGGCGACCCCCACACCCCCCGCGAAGGCGGCTGGTGGGCGCATACCGGCTGGCTTGTCTGGGGCAAGGCGCTGCACGCGCAGACCGAACTCCTGGAGCGCTACGTCCCCGATCTTCGACGCAATCGCTTTTATCTCTGGCTGAGTAAATTCCATTGGATTCCGATCACCGCGAGCGGCGCGCTGCTCTTCGGCCTCGGCTGGCTCACGGGCGGATGGTCCAACGCCGTCGGAATGCTGCTCTGGGGCGGCTTTCTCCGCGTCACCCTCGGCCTGCACGCCACCTGGCTGGTCAACTCGGCCACGCACCTTTGGGGCAGCCGACGCTTTGAAACCCGCGATGACTCTCGCAACAACTTCTGGGTGGCTCTGGTCAGCGGCGGCGAGGGCTGGCACAACAACCACCACGCCCATCCCGTCTCCGCCCGCCATGGCCTCAGATGGTACGAGATTGACCCCAACTACTATGGCATCTGGCTGCTGGCAAAGCTCGGTCTCGCCCGCAAGATTCAGGTCGCCAAAATTGACGCGGCCAATCCCAAACCGGCAGAGAGCTGAAGCTATTTGCCGGCCTTCTCCCGCGCCCACAAGACGCCAAAGACCACCAGCGCTGCGATCAGTACCAGCACGAAAGCGGGAAGGCCCACCCAGCGATAACTCGCGGCGTAGCTGATTGCGTGATGGCCCAGTGCATTCCACGCGAGCAGCGCGAAGATCGCAACTGCCGTCGTTGCGAAAAACGCAAAGAATGCCGCCGCAAAAGCCAGCAGCAGGCTGAAAAACAGCCCGAAGCCTCCGAGCGGAAATCCGAGGACCCTTCCACTTTCCTTTTGCATCGATCGCGGCCTCATCAGAGTGCCTCCTTCGGCTAGAATACAATTTCATGGCGAGCAGCGCACAACTCGAACTTTGGCAGGCGGAGAAGGTGGCCACGCAGGCATCCGCAGCCCTCTCTCCCAACGGAATTCACTACGCAATGTGGGGCGAGACGCGCGTCTCGGACGCCGACATCGAGCGGCTGGTCGGCGCAGTTCCTGCCACGCTCTCCGCTGCGCTCGAGCACCGCGCCTATTACTTTGTTCCTCTGGCCATCGCCGACACCGACGAAATCATGGTCGCCCCCGGCTACACCGTCGATCTCGGCGACCGCGCCATCTGTCATCGCAACGCCATCTTCGGCGATACCGAGGCGGTCTTTCTCTCCACGCGCCTGGTCGAAGATCGTTTCGGACTGGCCTTCGAGTTCTTCATCAACGTCGCCCACAACTTTGTCGAGGCCGCCGGAGTTCCTGAGAGCTTCTCCGCGCTGGTCTGGCTGCAGGCCGACCAACAGGTCCGCGGCGAAACCAGCCAGGATGCCTGGGAGAGCCGCCGCCGCGCGCAAGACACTCGCGGCAATCAGACTGCCATCGACGAGCGCGCTCGCGGCGCCTACTACGAATCGGCTTTCAGCGATGCGCTGGCGATTTATATGCTCTCGCTCGCCGTCGACTTCGACTACCACGACCTGCGCGAGCGCGACTACCCGCTCCTCGCCGCTCCGGCTCTTGCCGAGCGCCTCCGCCACGTTGCCGGCCTCTTCCCCGTTAATCCCGGCTACGAGTTTCAAGTTCTCTATCGCCGCAAGGGATAAAAATTTCTGTAATCTCACTGCGCCAGAAGCCCAAAGACTGCAACGCCGGTCTGTGTCCCGACGTAGACCTTGCCATTCACAATCAGCGGTGTAATGTACTTGTTTCCATTTCCGAAGCTATCCCGCCCATTGGACGCCTGCCCGCTGTTGTATAGCTCATGCGCGAGATTCGTCGCGTCGTACGCGTGCAAGACCGCTGCGGCTGACGTACTCGATTCCAGCGCCCACACGATCCCATTCTGAGTTCCATTGGCCGATACGCTCGGCGTCGTTCCCGGATAAGAAAATGTGACCGCAGACAGGCTCGACCACGTCGTCAGCTTTGCGTATGTCATCGGAAAGGCCTTCAGCGAATCCCCCACCGCTCCGTAGTAAAGTACGCCGTTGAAGAATGCCGGCGTGGAGAAGACTCGGCCTCCGAGCGCTCCCGTCACCTCCTGATAGATATTGCTGTCGATTGGTCCGAGGGGGCTGAATTTGCCTAGGTTGTCGCGGTCCGCAAGATAGATGTTGCTATCCTTGCCCGCGCCCACAATCAGATGATGAACCACCCCGCTCGCATCCGTCTGATCTGGCAGCAAAACTTCGCCACCCGATCCCAGATCCTCGTCATTATCAGATTCGGTCACGGTGTTATAGGTGTCAAAGTAATCCGTAACGGCCAACCCTCCGTTCGTCGATAGTTTGATGATCGCATTTCCGAAATCATTACTCGCGGGAAATCCATTCGCATTGAAGGTGGTATCAAAGGTGCCGTTCGCGTCCAGAAAATATAGATTCCCGCTGCTGTCCGCGGCAATCCCATCGCCGCTCATCCACAACGAACCTTCGCTGCCATTCGGCGTCAGGTTGATCACCTGCGTCTGTTGCAGTGTCGACTCGCTGTAAGCCATCACCCATCCGGTATAAGGCCGGTAGTCGCAGTGCGAAGACCATCCCAGATAAATATTTCCATTCAAGAGCAGCAGCGCCGCGCGCTCCTTGTATTGGCCCGGCAGAAAGATAACATTGCCTTTCGACGAGCTATCTCCCGTTCCCGGATAACTCGCTGCTATCTCGACCGGACTGCCGCTGATCTCCGCGCCTGTCGTAATATCCAGCGCATGAAGCCGCTGATGATAATTCCCGTTCGCATCCTTGCTCATGCCGACAACAAACAGCGTCCCATTTGTTCCCTGTGTGCGATCAATCACCGGCGTCGAAGTAATTCCTATCTCGGGTGTAACTTGCGTACAGCCGCGATCATCGCTGGTCGTTTCATTTGTACCAAGAATCGATGTCTTCCAAATCTGCGCGCCGGTATCGGCATCGAAGGCATAGACGCTGTCATGCTCGGTGGCCACATACAATACATTGCGCAGCACGCCGCCCGCAGTTACATTGGCCAGATACAGCGGTTCGGCGTCAACCAGCCCATCCACGCTGTCGAATCCTATCTTGCCAAACTGTGTCGAGTTCACATTACTCAGCGTCAGTATCGTCTCCTGCGCATTCACACCGTCGCGTGCCAGGTCGTTGTGATAAGTAGTCACATCCGGCGCATTGGTCATCGAACCCGCGGCCTGCACCGTCAGAGTTAGGAAAGCAGAGTGTGTCAGACTGCCCGATGTGCCCATGAATGTAACGGTTTTTGAGGAAGACATTGCGCTGTTTGCCGCCGTCAGCGTTGTGGTTTGTGCGCTGCCCGGAGTCAGCGTGAACATCGTCGGATTCGCTGTTACTCCAGCCGGAAGTCCGCTGATAGTCACCGTCACCATTGCCGTAAAACCATTTGCCGGAACGGCATTCACGCTGATCGGCAGCCCCATTCCGCCAGCCGTGAGCGTCACCGTCATCGGCGTCAGCGTCAACGAATAACCCATCGCCGGAGTGGGTGTTGGTGTGGGAGTTGGAGTGGGTGTAGGAGTCGGCGTGGGCGTTGGGCTGTAATGCACACTTGAGTTGCAGGAAATCAAAGCGAGGCACAAAAGCAGGCAAGCCGCATGAATCACTCTTCGCGCGCAGCCTGCTTCGCTCCCGGCGACACGCATCGCCAGCCGCAAATGTGACACGATACTCTGCAATCGGCGACCTCTTGCCGGCAGGAGTCTCAATCCAACGATCAGCGCTCATGCCGACGGGGAAGAAAAGGTCTATCGCGAAGGAAGGTTCCTTCGAGGACAGCATAGTGCATTCTCGCGCGGAAGTCCACGACTCGACAGACAATGGATCACAGCTATTCAGGTTTCGCTCATGTCGTCCAGTCCCCGCTTCAATGTTTCTTATCGCCCTCTTCCGCTCCACTCAAGGTAGCTTGTGAATGCCGTCTGTCCGGGCATCTGCATTTCAAGCTCGCCGCTCATTACGCCGTCGAGAAAGGTATAAGTCAAGCGGTACTGCGGACCGGGCTGCGCGGCGTCAGAGAGCAAGACAACGGTTCCGGGCTTGGGAATGCTTACACCGTAGTGAATCACGTGGCCTTCGTTGTCAAAGTAGATTGCCTCGAAGCCTTGCCCGTTCGTTCCGGGATAGATGTATAGGAGGTCGCTATGCTGGCATTGCGAGTCGTCGGAGCTAACGCAAGCGCCGGTGCGCGAATGGCGCGCGAGTATGTGGTCGCGCAACTCCAGCCGGAAGGTGTACGCGGCCTGCGCCTGAGCCTGAGCAACTCCGCCGGTGGTCTTAGCCTCCCATGATTCCATAAGAAAGCGCAGCGCCAGCCACGGATCTGCCTTTGTGGAGTTAGAGCCAGGAATTGCGGGAAGAGTAGACGCCGGAGTTTGTGCCGCTGCTGGCGTTGGTTTCGGAGCGGGGTTTTGCGCAATGGCTCCGCTGACGGCGAATAGAATCACGGCGGCCGAGAATGAAATTCTTCGCATCATGGGCCGAGTCTACTCCAGCGCTGCGGGCTGCAGACCGTGAATTCAGAAATTTTCTCTCCTGCTCTTCCCATTTTTATCCGCCCACTACAATAAGGACAGATGCTGCATCTTCCGGGTTTTCCTGCGTTCATCGATTGGCACTGGCTCTGGCTTGCTGTAGCCTCGTTTCTGGCTGGAATCCTGAATGCTGTCGCCGGGGGCGGCTCGTTTCTCACCTTCCCGGCAATGCTGGGGATGAAGATGCTGCCCATCCAGGCCAACGCCACCAACACGGTGGCTGTCTGGCCGGGGCAGCTCACTGCGGTAGCAGCCTACCGCAATGACATCCGCGCGAACCTGCGCATGGCTCTGCTGATGTGCCTGGCCGGCTTGACCGGCGGCACAACCGGCGCGATGGTGCTGCTCCACACGCCGCAGATGACCTTTCTGCATCTGGTGCCTTGGCTGCTGCTCTCGGCGGCGCTGATTTTTGCGGTCAGCGGCCCGGTCTCCCGCTGGCTGGAAAGACGCAAACAGGAAGCGAGCAAGGCAGCCAGCAGCGGACCACTGCGCCGGCTGCCGGTCTTCCTCGCGATTACGGCAGTCTGCTTTTACATCGGCTACTTCGGCGCCGGAGCAGGCTTTCTGATCATCACGGTGCTCTCGCTCTTCGGCTGGCAGGATCTGCACGAGATCAATGCCATGAAGGTGGCTGCGACCACCCCAGCAAACGGCATCGCCTGCATTCTTTTCGCGGTGAGTGGCCAGGTGATCTGGCGCGATTGCCTGCTGGCCATGGTTGCTTGTGCAATCGGCGGCTACGCTTCGGCGCGGCTGGCGCGGCGTGTTCCGCAACCCCTGCTGCGCGGTCTGGTTGTCTTTATCGGCCTTTCAATGGCCGCGTGGTTCTTCTGGAGGAACTCACAATCTTGAACATTTCCAACGTAATTCCGCACTGGGCATTGAACTGGATTGGTTCGGCGGCGGCAATCTCCACTACCGTCTCCTTCCTGCCGCAACTGATCCACGTCTGGCGGCGCAAATGCGCCAAAGATATTTCGCTGGTGATGTTTTTGCTTTTCAGCTTTGGTCTGGCCTGCTGGCTGATCTACGGCATTGGCATCGGTTCGCCTCCGATCATTGCAGCGAACACAATCACATTGACTCTTGCCCTGACGATTTTGGCGCTGAAGCTGCGCTACGACAAGAACGGTGAACAGTGAACCGTCGTTAGCTGAATTGTTCGCGATATTTTCCGTCAGTCGAGAGATCATTTTTATAGGCTGAAAATGTTTGGCAACCGGCCGAACTGACCACCGTTCACCGTCCACTGTAAACTGTACCCATGAGCCACGAAGGCATTCGCATTGCCCGCAAAGACGATGAGAACAACGAGAGCGAACAAGCGCGTCCGCTGCCGCGCATAGCCGTAACGCCGGAGAAGGTGCGCGTACTAATCACGGCGGGCAAAGGCGTGGAGATCGATTGGGTTGATGGTCATCGCACCGCGTGGAGCTTTGCATGGCTGCGCGATGCCTGCCCCTGCGCTACGTGCGTCGAGGAGCGCAAGCTGGAGGGTCGCCAGATCGGCCAGCCGAAGGCCAAAGCAGCCGCTGTTTTGCCGATGTACACTCCGCCCGCGAAGCCCGCCAGCGCTGAGGCCGTAGGTCGTTACGCGATCATGTTCAAATGGCAGGACGGACACTCCGGCGGAATCTACTCGTGGGATTATCTGCGCCGCGTCTGCCAGTGCGCTGAGTGCACCTTCGCATCCGAAGAGAGTGCCGGAGCGCCGAATTAGGCTTTGCTAACTTTGTAATTGATACACGATGGTGCATCCGATTCATCCCGCGAATGACGGAGAAACTACAATGGATAAGAGTAGTTTGGGAGCGGCGCATGGAAGGCAAGAGTAAGTTGGCAGTGGTTATCATGGCGGCGGGCAAAGGGACGCGGCTGAAATCGCAGCGGCCCAAGGTGCTGCACGAGATTGGCGGCAGACCGCTCGTAGCGCACGTCATCGCAGCAGCGAGCAAGATCGTTGCACCCGCGGAGATTTTTGTTGTCATCGGCCACCAGGCCGAGAAGGTGCGGGCCGCTGTCGCTGGGACCGGCGTCGGTTTCGTCGAGCAGAGGGAGCAACTCGGCACAGGCCACGCGATTCAGTGCGCGCGCGACGCCATCAAGGGCTACGAAAATATTCTTGTGCTCTCCGGCGATGTGCCGCTGATTCGGTCTGAAACCATTGACCTGCTTTGGAAGTTCCATCAGGCTCATGATGCGGCGATGACGATACTGACTGCTGTGCCTGATGATCCGACCGGCTACGGGCGGATCGTGCGCAGTGCTCCCAACTCATCAGAGGTTGAAGCCATTGTCGAGCAGAAAGCGCTGACCGCCGCGCAACAGAAGATCGGCGAGATCAACTCCGGAATTTACGCCTTCAAAACCGCACCGCTGCTCATGCATCTAGACGAACTCAACGCCAATAACGCGAACAAGGAAATTATCCTCACGGACATGGCTGGCCTGCTGCGCGCGGCGGGCGAGCGCGTGGTGGGCGTCCAGGCAACCGGGGCGATTGAAGTGCTGGGAGCAAATACTATTGCCGAGCTGGTGGCGCTGGACGCGACACTGCGCCAGAGAACAGCTAACCGACTGATGGCCGCAGGCGTGACGATCTTCCGCCCTGAGACGTGCGTGATTGACGACGAAGTCGAGGTGGCCGCCGATGCGGTGATTGAGCCGTTTGTGCAGTTGCTCGGGCGCACGAAGATCGGCGCGGAGTGCCTGATTCGGTCGTATACTGTGATCGAAAACTGCGCGCTGGGCGAGGGCGTGCTGGTGCGGCAGAGTTGCGTGCTGACCGAGAGCACGGTCGCGAAGGGCGCGAAGATTGGGCCATTTGCGCACGTGCGGCCCGCCAGCGAGATTGGCGAAGATGCGCACGTGGGCAACTTTGTCGAGACCAAGAAGACCAAACTGGGCAAGGGCGCGAAGGCCAACCATCTGACCTATCTGGGCGACGCCGAAGTGGGCGCGGGAGCGAATATCGGCGCTGGGACGATCACCTGCAACTATGACGGCGTGAACAAGCACCGGACGCTGATCGGCAAGGATGCTTTCATCGGCAGCGATTCGACGCTGGTGGCGCCGGTCGAGGTGGGCGATGGAGCATACGTCGGCGCCGGTTCGTGCATCACAAAGAATGTGCCTGCGGGCGCATTGGCCGTAAGTCGAGCGCAGATGGTGGTCAAGGAGGGCTGGGCAGCGGCTCGGCGCGCGCTTCAGAAGAAGAAGTAGAAGTTGCGCCTAAGAAAGATCGATTCCATCTCTGGAGGAGATTCTATGGCCACACTGACCAATCACGAAGTTGCTGCACGGCTCATCGCTCTGCCGGAGTGGCGGATCGAAGAGGGAGTGTTGACGCGCGACTTCAAGTTCAAGGATTTTTCTGCCGCACTGGCCTTCGTGAATCGCGTCGGCGAGCAGGCCGAGAAGACCAATCACCATCCCGATATTGACATTCGCTACAACCGGGTGCGGCTGGGACTGGTTACCCATGACGCAGGGGGCTTGACGGCAAAGGATTTCCGGCTTGCAACTGATGTCGATGGGCTGCTTTGAGGTCGGATTGGGTTCTTCGCACTTTGATCGTTGGGGTGTGTGCCGGAGACAGTCTAATTATCCTAAAAACTGGATATTGATACGGAATCAGACTGGTCAACCCCGATAGCGCTTCTCAGCTCAAGCGGAATGACTACCGATGCCGCTCTCCTGCATCGGCCCAACTGAGGCAATAATCCATCGCATAACCACTGCAAGTATACTATAATTAATAATATATAGAATATTGCCTCAAATTTCCGCCTTCCCATTCAGTCGACGCTAAAGGAATCTCGCGTTATATTGTGGATGATTGTAGTCTACAAATAAAGGCTGGCAGTTTAACGGGTAAATATTTTGATTTTTGTATTTGACATTCACTGAATCTATGTTATCGTGTATATATTCCAGTTGCGGAGGAGGTAGAGCGTACCCCTTCCGAAACTGGAAGTAGTTTGCGTCACTGGCCTCCCGGCACGAACAGTACAACCGTTCGTGCCGTTTTTTTTGCGCCGGAATCGACGTTTGCACCTTTCCCGCACACTACGCTTTCGATTCAACTCCACTTCGGTCTAAAATGATGACGAGAGGTTTTATGACGAACAACTGGATGAAGCGCCGCTGGATTCTCGGAGTGGCTGTCTTTGCGGCAACGGCGGCCAGCTTTGCGCAGTGGTCGAACCCGGCCGATGATGTTCCCGCCTATCATCCCTCCGCGCCGCTGAAGGTGAGCGCGCTGCCGCCGATTCTCTCCGGCTCGCAACTGACGGGTGAACACTTCCGTTACCCGTGGCAGGTTCACGTCTACCAGATGGCGGCCAAGATCAGCAGCGTTATCTATCAGCTTCCCTGCAACTGCCGTTGCGACCGCGCGCTGGGCCACACCAGCCTGCGCAGTTGCTATGAGAATGCGCACTCCACCGAGTGCGACACCTGCGCCAAAGAGGGCGTCTTCGCTTATCAGCAGACCAAGCTGGGCAAGAACCCAGCGCAGATTCGCGCAGCCATTGCGCGGCATGAGTACGAGAACATCGATCTGGAGAAGCAGTAGGCCGGCGGCAAAACCGGTTTCGGCGTAGAATGTATGTAGCAGCATGAGCCGGTTGGCCCGATGCGCACCACAATGGGGGCGTCACGGTTTCGACGGGATTGATTGCGGCTTAGGAGTCATGTCGGAGTGTGGGCATCCGTAATCGCCTGCAAAACTAAAGTTGCCGACTACAGTCTGCCACT
>CAYOYX010000074.1:0-17588 GCA_964408275.1 uncultured Occallatibacter sp. | reverse complement strand
CCTTGGCGAAGACGGGAATGCCGTTGACGATGAACTCAAAGCTGCGGCCCCACTGGTCGAGTTCGCGATGAAGTTCGATGGAGCGCAGGCCGGTCGTAACCACACGCGTGTCCGCTGCTCTCTGTCCCACGCTTACCGAGGCTGTGAAATCGTAGCGGGACTGCTCGCCGTAGCCGGCTGGATACCAGAGCCTGGGTTTCTGAATTTCGATTGGCAGATCAATTATGTTGCGGCCTGCATGGAGATTGGCCGTTGTTGTGACAAAGGGAGGTAGGCCGGCAATCGGAAGACCCACTTGCCAGTAGCTCACGTTAATGCGCGTTGGGCCGGCACTGGCCGCGTCAATCTCCACCTCCGCATCCAGATGCGCCACAGCTTTGCTCACATCGCGCTGATGAATCGCGAAGTCACTGATGTGCGTCTTGTCCCAGGCCTCAAGCCGCACCGGCTTCCAGATGCCGCTAGTCACGAAGCGCGGACCCCAGTCCCAGCCATACTCATAAGCCGCCTTGCGGATATAGGTCTTGTCTTCTGTCTTCGACCGCAGGCGGAATGCGTCGCTGGCCGCAGCCTCTTGCGCGGCCTTGATGGGCGATGGAAAGACGACGCGCAACAAGTTCTTACCGGCGTGCAAGTGGCTCTTCACCGGCACACGCCAGATGCGGAACATATTGTCCGCGGTCAGCACTTGTGCGTCATTCAAATAGACCTCGGCGGCTGCATCGAGACCTTCGAAGACCAGATCGACATTGCTTCGCACGAGCATCGCCGTCGTAACGTCGAAGCTCAGCCGGTATTCCCAACTCTCATTCTCGATCCATTGCAGCTTGGACTCGTTGTCGCGAAAGAATGGGTCGGGAATCTTCTTATTGGCGAGTAGATCGAGGTGCACGTCGCCGGGAACGGTAGCGGGAAGCCAGTCCGCTTCCTTTGATGTGGGCGTAATCTGCCGGAACTGCCAGCCGTGATCGAGCGTTTGCACGGTATTCTGCGACAGACTCGGATTCAGCGCCTTCGCCTCGGCCAAACCAACTGCCAAGCTCAACAGCGCACAGCAGAACATTCGAACGAAAAATAATGCTCGCATTCCACATCCCCCATGCCTTGCGCGGAGCCGGTTTCACGGCGACGAAAGTCGACGGACGTAATTGTCTACAAGAGTATCATTCGCGGAGTTGTTCATCGTTCTCGGCCAGCAGCGAGCAGTAGAGCGCCTCCCACTCATCGGCTTTGGCGTCGATACTGAAGTGATCCGCAATGCGTTTCCGCCCCGCACAACCCAACAATCCGCGCTCTTCTTTTTCTCTTCGAATCCCGTCGAGCATAGCAGCGGCCAACGCATCCGAGTTCTTCGCCGGCACGATCACTCCAGCCTCTCCAACCAACTCGCGTACGCCTCCCACATCGGTAGCGACCACCAGCTTCTCCATTGCCATCGCTTCGCCAACAACCAGCGGCATTCCCTCCCAGGCCGAGGCGAGCACAAAGCCGTCGGCGGCATCGAGCAGAGCGGGCATATCGCGGCGCAGGCCGAGCCAGCGAACGGATGCTCCCGACTCAGCTTGAAGTTCCGCAGAGCTTGAACCGGAGGTCTCGCCGGCGATCCATAAACGCGCATTGGGAACGGCGACCATGATCTGCGCGAATGCTCGAAGCAGGTTGGGATAATCCTTGGCGGGCGCGATGCGGCCAGTCGCCAGCCAGACAAACTCCTCGCGCACCCCCATCTGCTCGCGGAGGCGGGCGCGGCGCTCCGCGCTGGACGCGAACTCTGCAATGTCGATGCCGTTGGTGAGGACCGAAACCTTGCTGGCGGGAACGGCTTTGAGATACACAAAACGATCTGCGGCCGATTGGCTCACAAAGGTGGTGTGGCGGCTTAAAAAATCCGTCAGCTGATAGGCCATCATGCGCGGCCAGGGGCCTTCATAGACGTTATGAATGGTGGAGAGAAGCGTTGCCGAGGGAAGCGAAAGCCGGAATAGGCGGGCCGCAATGTTGGCCGGGAAAACGTGGCTGTGAATCAGATCGGGGTGGAAACCGAGCAGGCTGCGGCGCGCTCTCCATAGGCCGGCAACGAGGCCCGACGGAGATTTGCGCATATTAAGGCGGACGAGATCGAGCGTCACAGGCCACTCTTCCGGCTGGCAGCCGCGCAAGACGACGAGCAAGACCGTATGACCGCGCGCCCTCATGCGCTCAGCCAGCGCCAACACCTGCCTTTCCGCTCCTCCGATGCCGAGCGAAGTCAGTACATAGGCGATCCGCATTTTGAACCCGCTTTGCAGATAATTATGTCAGGCTCAGGCAGAATGGTCCTAAGATTTTGCCAATGCGCAACAGACTGAGCGCGGCATTGCGTGTGCTGCGTTCACAATGTGGTGTGACAGGAGTTACTGCATGAGTCAGCCATTTAATGATCTGCTAAACTGAGATGTGTTGCAAGGAGGTCCCATGAGTTTGGGAGAGTGGGTAAAATCCAATGCCGAATACGGCAAACGGCTGGTAGGCTCCGGAATCGAGGGAGCGCGCGAGGGTCAGGATGAGTTCCTCGACGGCGCGCCTCTTGCTCCTTATCTTGGCGAGTCGGTCAAAGGCGCGCTGGTTCCCGCCGCGATTGGCGCCTGCGTCGGCGTACTGGTCGGCTATCCGCTCTGCCGGAAGAAATCCTCGCCGACATCGATCACGCTGGCATACGGTCTGCTGGGTTGCGTCGTCGGGCTGGGTGCGGGCTTCGCATGGAAGAGCCGTCATTTGGGCGCCAGCGTCGCCGAGGGCGCGATGAAGAACATCGGCAAGGTGCGCGATGAGAAGTGGCTCGATAAGCATCCCATTAGCTACGCGTAGAGCCTGACCTCTGGAATCCGGCGCTTTGCGCGCCTATGCGGAAAACGCCGAAGCTGATAATTTTTCTGATTGATATAAATCGGGGGCGAGGATTGATGATCCTCTCCCCCGATTTTCTGTTTAGTTTACCGCACTCAATTCGACTGTGGCGCTTCGGCGGCTACATCCTTCTCCGACTGGTCAGCCTGCTGAAGCTGCGCTTTAAGATCGGCGTCGTCTGACGGGTCGGCCGGTGGCGCAATCGCGGCGAAATCGGCCTGAACCGGCGGAGCCTGTGCTGACGGCGGCGCTTGCGGCAATCCACCCTTGCCCTGCTTGGATTGCAACTCCTGCAGTCCCTGATCCACCATCTCTCTCATGTGGTTCTGCATCTCTTGCAGGTCAGGCAACTGCACCGTTATCGATGCGGATTTAGGGCACTCCTGCCCGCCCTTGCTGGCCAGCACAATCAACTGCACTGTGGTTGCGTCGGGAGCCGGAGGATCCTTGAGCAGCATGGCGTCGCCATCGCTGATGGAACACTCCTGTCCGTTGGCGTCCGTAACATCCAGCGGGCTTCCATCCACAAAAACGTGGGGACGACCATTGGATACGTCAGACAATATGCGGGCAATTCCGCTGGAAGCGGGATCCACATCCTGGTGCTGCGCGGTCTGCGCCGCCTCTGCATTCTCCAGCGCCAACTGGTTCTTCACCTCGTCAGCAATCTGCTGCTTCACATCCGGAGAAAGCGCCGGCGGGCCGCTGGGAGCCAACGGAGCGCCATCCACCTCGCCCGCCTCCTGATGCGCTGCATAGGCCGCTTGTAGATCCTGAGCAATCAGATAATCGGTCAGCCAGAATGCCGCGCCTGCGTAGACCGGATACGGCTGAAAGTAGCCTCCATAGTAGCCGTACCAGGGGCTGCCTCCCCATCCCCAACCGAAGCTGATGGGCGTCACCCACGGATGATAGGCCCACCCATAAAAGCCGGGGCCGTAGTAGACGCCGGGCGCATAAATATGCAAGTCCACCCCGCGGTAGCCATAGCCGCGGTAATAGCGATTGTATTCGTGGCCGTGGTAGTAGTACGCACGCCGGTCAAAATCGTGGCCGTGGTAGTTATAGCGGCGCTCCACAAAGCCCCGGCGGCCACGCTCCGCAACCAATCGGCTGCCGTCGTGGCGCTCGACGGCAATCCTGCGATTGCCGTTCAACCCGTGATGGACATCCATGCCGCGGCGGGCATCATGCACATCGCTGACCCTGCCGTTGGGCCTCTTAGTAATCGCGCCGCCACTCCTAGTGATGTGTGTATTGCTTCCTTTGGGCGCTACCCCCCCTGTCGCCGTGTGGTTTCCGCCGATGGAGTGTGAAGTGGTCTGTGCGCCGCCGGTGGTTGGTCCGTGCGTGATTCCGCTATCCGTGGTGTGCGTGGCCCCGCCAGTCGTCGGTCCGTGAGTGGCAACCCCGCCCGTCGTTGGTCCATGCGTCTGTGTAGTGGCCCCGCCAGTCGTCGGTCCGTGCGTGGTGGTGCCGCCTGTAGTTGGTCCATGCGTGCTTACCCCGCCCAGCCCGCCCAGCCCGTTGCCGCTCACTCCGCCCTGTCCGCCCATCCCGCCTAGCCCGTTACTGCTACCACCACCAAAATTATTGGTCGCCCCTCCGGTCGTCGGTCCGTGCGTGGTAGTCCCGCCTGTAGTTGGTCCATTCGCAGTTGGTCCATGCGTGGTCGTGCCGGTAGTGGTAGGACCATGAGACGCGGAAGGGCCATTCGCCGATGGGCCGCTCGTCGTTGGCCCATGCGAGGCAGACGGACCGTTTGCAGTTGGTCCGGTGGTGGCGGGCCGGTATGGAGATGGACCATTGGCCGTTGGCCCATGCGAAGCAGACGGACCATTCGCTGTTGGTCCATGGGAAGCTGTTGGCCCGTGTGAGGCCCCGCCCATTGTTGGACCGTGAGAGCCGCCACCGCCAACCGGGCCATGCGAAGCTCCGCCACCGGAGGGCCTTGGCGCAGCCGGATGAGGTGCGGGCGCTGGTCTAGACTGGCCAGCGTAGCAGCTTAACCCAAAAACCAAAGAAATAATTGTTACTGCGGAGCCATACCGAATGGCACTGCGGAGAAGTTGCATCGTCATCGGATCCTCTTTTCCCTTGCACCGATTAGTATCGCATTGAATCTGCCTTTGACAACCTAAAGTTCGCGGGGATTATTCAACATTGCTGACTTTTCCATTCGTAAAGGTCACCTTCATATCCTTGTAGAAGTAGATTTCCTTTACCCCGAACTTTGCCATGCGGAGTGGTTGTCCGAAGGCAGCCTTCACATCGTCCCTGCTCTGGCCCGGTTCTATCGTCGGCGGCGGCTGATCGGCCGGCGGCGGAGGAGGAATAGCAGGCAACGCTGCCGCAACAACCTCAGCCGCCGGAGCAGGTGCCGGCTGCGCGACCTGGTCGTTGGCATTATCCAGCGTAATAACCTCTGACATCGTCCTCATGAAATCATCCGGCGAGGGCACAACGCGCGCCACCGGCCCACTCGCGCCTGAAGCCTTTGCCCCCTTCTTCATCTTTGCGTTATCCGGGGCCGGTGCGGCAGCAGCGGCGGCTGGATCGACAGGAAAAGAGATCAGAATATCTCCATAGAAACGGGCGTTGTCATACGGATCGCTGAATACGCTGACAACAACACCGTCATTGCGGGCGACAATTCCGGTGACCCAAAACTTCTCGCCTCCTACAAACTTGCGCGACGTGCAGGTGCCTTTGGCCTGCGCGGCTTGTGCGGCATGGGCAGCATCCGCAGCGCCGCCGGAGAGGCCGCTGCCCATGCCGACTTTACTCATGAAATAGCTTTTCGCCGCAGATACCGCAATCGCCTGTGCAATGGCTTTGCCGTTCACGCTCTGATTCGCCGTCAGAACCCCATTGTCATAGCTGTTGGCATACGCGAAGGTTGAAGCCGTGTTGCACATCATCAGCCCGTCCTTTTGCAACACGACAATGTCTCCAGCCGTGACGATATCCGAGCGGTCGGCTGTGGTCTTGGTCAACTTGAACTGCTCCAGCATCTTGTTCTGGATCAGCATGGCCGAGTCGCTGACGGCTGGCCCAGCATCCCCCGCTCCCGCCTTGGCCTTTCTAGTAATTCCAAATTGCGCAACCGCAGTGAGGCTGATCGCAAATGAGATAAACACCAATCCAATTACACGAAAAGATCGCATATGAGTCATTGTCCTTACCTTTCAATCGGTTGTGGGGGGAGTGTTTAGTCTGCCCCGTAATCTTAGCCATGGTCGTAGCTCTGTCAAGCCAATTAGGAGAAAGCAGTTGATGGTTGGTATTGTTTTTCCCATCAATACCTGCTGAAGCAATATGCTCAAAATCCGGGAATTCGTTTCGCCCGATATGAATATAGGTTGAATATTGGAATTCACTGACTTGCTTCGAGCAAAACTTAAGGTTGAGGTCCCGCTTCGGAACCGCTTCCCGACAGCTCGTCGCATTCCCAGGTGACTCACATCACACCCCAACCCTTCCAAATTACTGAATAATCAAATAAAGTGGTCCGGCTAAATTGGAGTTCTTGCCCATGTACAAGATTGTCGAAGCCCGCGCTGTCGGCCTCAACATCAAGCAGTTTGTGATTGAGGCGCCGCGCATTGCGCGCAAGCAGCGGCCGGGGCAGTTCATCATTCTCCGCCTGCATGAGAAGGGCGAGCGCATTCCGCTCACCATCAAATCGTCGAACCCGCTGGCCGGTACGGTCACGATTGTGGTGCAAGGGATCGGCAAAACCACCTCGCTGCTCAACTGCCTGGAGACGGGCGACTCAATTCTGGATATTGTCGGACCGCTGGGCAAGCCCTCGGAGATCGAGAACTTCGGAACAGTCGTGATTCTCGCCGGCAGCGTGGGCACGGCGATGGCGCTGCCTACGGCCAACGCGCTCAAAGCCGCCGGCAATCACGTGGTCTTTATTGAAGGCGCGCGCAATACCGAGATGGTCGTCTTTGAAGATGAGGTTCGCGCGGCGAGTAGCGAGACCTACGTGATGACCGACGACGGCAGCTACGGCGAACAAGGCTTGGTTACAAAGAAGCTGAACGAACTTATCGCAGCCGGACGCAAGATCGACTTTGTTCTTGCCGTCGGCCCGGTGCCGATGATGCGAGCCGTTGCGCAGGTGACCACGCCGCTGGGCATCAAGACGATGGTCAGTTTGAACTCCATCATGGTGGACGGCACGGGAATGTGCGGCGGCTGCCGCGTACTGATGGGCACAAAGAGCCAGTTCGCCTGCGTCGATGGGCCGGAGTTCGACGCATCGATGGTCAACTTTGAGGTGCTGATGCAGCGCAACACCATGTATCGCGAAAAAGAGTGCCGCTCGCTCAGGCAGTTCCAAGAGCACAAGGACGAACAGTTGGCCGAGTTGCGCGATGAGTTGGCCGCGGGAGAAAAACATTATGTCTGAATCACGCCCACTGCCCCGCTCCGCAATGAATGTACTCCCGGTGAAGGAACGCATGAAGATTCTGCGCCGTCGTATGCCGGAGCTGGATGCTGCCCTGCGCAGCCGCAACTTTGAGGAAGTGAATCTGGGCCTGGAAGCTGCCGACGCGGTGACCGAGGCCCAGCGCTGCATCGGCTGCGCCAAACCTGGTTGCGTCGTCGATTGCCCGGTGGGCGTGAAGATCAAGGAGATCGTCGCGCTGATCGCGGCGGGCGAATATCTGGCCGCTGCGGCCAAATTGCGCGAGGACAACTCGCTGCCCGCCATCACCGGCCGCGTCTGCCCGCAGGAGAACCAGTGCGAGGGCGGATGCATCGTCGGCAAAAAGGGCGAGCCTGTGGCCATCGGCAATCTGGAGCGCTTTGTCGCCGACTTCGAGCGCGTGAGCGGCCAGCTCGGCCTGCCCGCGATTGCGCCTTCAACCGGCAAGAGCGTGGCGATTGTCGGCAGCGGACCTGCGGGTTTGAGCGCCGCCGGTGACCTGATTCAGAAGGGCCATCGTGTGCGCGTCTTCGAGGCGCTGCACGAGTTGGGAGGCGTGCTCGTCTACGGCATTCCCGAGTTTCGTTTGCCCAAGTCGATTGTGCGCGGCGAGGTCGAGAATCTGCGCCGCATGGGCGTTGAATTCGAGACCAACGTCGTCGTCGGCAAGAGCGTCACCATTGACGAACTGATGCAGGACGAGCACTACAACGCGGTCTTTGTCGCCACCGGCGCGGGCTTGCCGCAATTTCTCAACGTCCCCGGCGAGCACTTCAACGGCGTCTACTCAGCCAATGAATTTCTGACCCGCGTGAATCTGATGCGCGCCTATCAGCACGATGAATATGATGAGCCGGTCTACGATTGTCGCGACAAGGACGTGATCGTGGTCGGAGGCGGCAACACAGCGATGGACGCAGTGCGCACTTCGCGGCGGCTGGGCGCGCGCACGGCGAAGCTCGTCTATCGCCGCTCCGATGCTGAAATGCCTGCCCGCGCCGAAGAGGTAAAACACGCGCGCGAAGAGGGTGTCGAGTTTTGTATGCTAACCAACCCTGTCGAATTTCTCGGTGATGAAAAAGGCTGGCTCACCGGCGCGCGCTGCGTAAAGATGGAGTTGTCCGAGCCGGACGAGAGCGGACGCCGCCGCCCGGTCGCAATCAAAGGCAGCGAGTTTGTGCTGCCCGCCAATGTCGCCATCATCGGCGTCGGCACCACCGCCAATCCGCTGATCCAGAGCACTACGCCCGATCTCGCCACCAATAAGTGGAATTACATCGTGGCCAATGAGGAGTCGATGCGCACCAGCAAGCGCGGCGTCTTTGCCGGCGGCGACATCGTCACCGGCGGCGCCACTGTGATCCTAGCGATGGGCGCGGGGCGCAAGGCGGCAGCTTCGATTCACGCGTACCTGACCAGCGGCGAGTGGTAATAGCCCCCCGCCGGCATTTCGGCCTGCGGTAGATGAAAACCGCAAGTGCATTTCTCCCGGTGGGAGAATCGATAATAGCCTAGGAAAAGCGCAGGCCTGCTCGTCGGCAAATGAGGAGCAAAACTCCTGCCACGTTCCCAGATAAGGCGGGTAAACTTCCGGAGCTGGAAAATCAACAACCGCTATATGTAGAGACTACTGTACTCAGGCAGCTACCCCACTATCTGCAAAATTGTATGGGTAAAAATAAGAAAAAGAATCGGGTATCTCAGTAGGAATTGAAATTTGAACTTTATTTTTCCTGCGGGAATCTGATGAACTTATGAAGGGTGGTCACAACTTGGAAGCCATGAATCTCACTCTCGCAATTACCGGCGCATCGGGAGCGGTCCTTGGCCGCGAGATGCTGTGTGCTCTTGAATCTGATGAGAGAGTTGCGCGTGTCCATTTTGTCGCGTCGGAGAACTCATTGCGGGTGATGGCTGAGGAGTTGGGCGTGAGTGGGCGGAATGATTTGCTGGAAAAACTGCTTGGTGAGCCGCCCGCAAAAATCTTGCAGCTCTCTGACGCTGACATTGGCGCGGCGATTGCCAGCGGCAGCTATCCGTCGCATGGCATGATCATCCTGCCCTGCTCGATGGGCACACTGGCTGCGATTGCGCACGGACTGGCCAATTCTCTGATTGCCCGCGCCGCTGACGTGACGCTCAAGGAGCGGCGGTCGCTGATTCTCTGCGTGCGGGAGACGCCCTTCAATCGCATCCATCTCAGAAATATGTCGCTGGCAGCCGAGGCAGGCGCGGTGATCTTTCCGTGCATCCCGGCCTTCTACAACAAACCTGCAGACTCGACGGAGATGGCGCGGCAATTTGTCTTTCGCGTGCTTGCGCACATTGGATTGCCGCAGGCGGGGGCGTATGTTTGGAAGGCGGAAAAGGCAGGGAATACGGAATAGTATGGTGGTCTCCCACCCATTTTACAAAGAACGTGAAATGAATGGGGCACTCGCATTTTGCGGAGTGAGCAACCTCGCAAGTTGGCGAAAGAGCTTGACATATACGCCGCATTCCGTGAATACTGTTTTTATGTTGAAGTCAAGGGAATACGGAACTGAGGTCATGGCCATGTGTATGTGCATGGAGTGCGGACCTGTCCGTGTGGCCCTTGAGAGGTAGATGCGCGAGACGCAACCGATCTTGAAGTCAGGCGGCCCGGTCCGAAGAGGATTCGGGCCGTTTTGTTTGCTCATTTAACCTGAAATCCCACCCTAGCCGCAAAAACAAAAACGCGGCGAAGGTGGGGCACCCATCCTAAACTTGGAAATGATTGAATCGTCAACCCCAGAAGGAGAATGCAATGTCCGAAGCCAAGCAACACCTTGCCACTCTTGCCATTCATGCCGGCCAAACCCCCGACCCGACGACCGGCTCGCGCGCAGTGCCGATTTATCAGACCACTTCGTATGCCTTTCAGGATGCGGACCACGCGGGGCGGCTCTTTGCGCTCAAAGAGTTTGGCAATATTTATACGCGCATCATGAATCCGACAACCGACGTGCTGGAGAAGCGCGTGGCGGCTCTGGAAGGCGGAGCGGCTGCCTTGGCCGTGGCCTCGGGGCAGGCGGCGGAGACGCTGGTTGCGACGACGCTGGCGTCTGCCGGCGAAGAGATTATTTCGACAACATCGCTGTACGGCGGGACATACAATCTTTTTCACTACACGCTGCCCAAGCTGGGCATCACTGTGAAATTCGTAGATGCGGACGACTTTGACGGCCTGCGCAAGCTCATCAATGCCAAGACCCGCGCGATTTATACCGAAACGCTGGGCAATCCCAAGCTGGATGTGGTGGAGATCGAGAAGCTGGCGGCGATCGCGCACGAGCACAAGCTGCCGCTGGTGATCGACAATACTTCGGCCTCGGCGGCGCTGGTGCGGCCCATCGAGTGGGGCGCGGACATCGTGGTCAACTCGGCGACGAAGTTTCTTGGCGGCCACGGAACCAGCATCGGAGGCGTGATTGTGGATGCGGGGAAATTTGACTGGGCGGCTTCGGGACGCTTCAAGGAGTTCACCGAGCCCGATCCGTCGTATCACGGGCTGGTTTACATTGAGGCCTTCGGTCCGCTGGCTTTCATCCTCAAGGCGCGCGTGCAGGGATTGCGCGACACCGGCGCGGCGCTCTCGCCCTTCAATGCGTTTCTGATTCTGCAAGGCATCGAGACGCTGCATCTGCGCCTGGAGCGCCACTCGGCGAATGCGCTGGCTGTGGCCAAGCATCTGGAGAAGCATCCGGGCGTGGCGTGGGTCAACTATCCCGGCCTGGAATCCAGCACATACTACAAGCGGGCGCAGAAGTATCTGCCTGACGGCAAGGGCGCACTGCTGACCTTCGGCGTGAAGGGCGGCTATGAGGCAGGCAAGAAGCTGATTAACTCGCTAAAGTTGTTTTCGCTGTTGGCGAATATCGGCGACGCGAAATCGCTGGTGATACATCCGGCCTCGACGACTCACGCGCAGCTATCGGTCGAGGAGCAGAAGTCTACCGGCGTGACGCCGGAGTTGGTTCGGCTCTCGGTGGGCATCGAGGATATACGCGATCTCGTGGCCGATCTGGATCAGGCAATCGAGGCGGTCAACGGCCAGGTATCCAAAGGGTAAAGCAGGATAGGCGGGAGATGTAGCACAATGGTTACTGTGAAGGAATCTCAAACCCGGGCCGGTACCGGCATCTCGCCACCCGCGAAGCCGGTGCTGGCGCCCACTTATGAAGGCGACTTTGTGCTCGACGAGCCGCTGCTGCTGGAATGCGGACGTGCGCTCAACGGCGTGACGCTGCATTACGCGGTCTACGGTCGTCTGAATGCGGCACGCGATAATGCTGTTCTGGTCTGTCACGCGCTCTCCGGCTCGGCTTTGGTCGGCTCGTGGTGGCCGGAGATCTTCGCTCCCGGCGCGGTTCTGTCACTGGACCACGACTTTGTCATCTGCATCAATCTACTGGGCTCCTGTTACGGCTCGACAGGACCCGGGTCGGTGGATCCGGAGACGGGCAAAATCTACGGACCGGATTTCCCGCTAGTCTCGATCCGCGACAACGTGCGGGCGCAGGCCCGACTGCTGGACTCGCTGGGCATTCGTCGGCTGCGGCTGGTTTTGGGCGGCTCAATCGGCGGAATGCAGGCGCTGGATTGGGCGATCCACGAACCAGAGCGCGTCGAGCACGCGGTCATCATCGGCGTTGCTCCGCTCTCGGCGATGGGGCTGGCGCTCAATCATCTGCAACGTCAGGCTATCCTGCGCGACCCGGAGTGGAAGGGTGGCCGCTATCTGCCGCAGCGTCCTCCGCGCCGCGGGCTGGCCTTTGCGCGCCAGATCGCCATGCTCAGCTACAAATCCGCGGAGCTCTTTGACGAGCGTTTTGGACGCAAACCGAATCGCAATGGCGAAGACCCCTGGGGCACAGCCGAGCGGGAGGGAGGCCTGACGGGCGGACGCTTTGACATTGCCGGCTACCTCGACCATCAAGGGGAAAAGTTCATCGACCGCTTTGACGCCAACTCATACCTAGCCATCCTGCGCACCATGGACATCTGGGATCCGCTGCGCGGCGGCTGCTCGCCGGAACAGGCCTTTGGCGGGATTCGCGCGCGGCTTAGTTTTGTCGGCATCAGCTCTGATTGGCTTTTTCCGCCCCACGCGGTGCGCGATTTTGCCTATACCATCCGCTCCGCCGGCGTTCAGGCCGATTACCGGGAGATGACCAGCGCCCACGGGCACGATGCCTTTCTGGCGGAACAAGTGGAACTGGTGCGCCTTTTGCAATAAAGCTGGGAACAGTTTTCCCGGCTTCGGAGTCTAATATTGTATGTACTCAGAATGCAGCCAAGCCTAGTGGCGCCGCGAACGGTTTAGGACTCCTCGCTTTGAGGGGGGCCAAAATCCAATTGGCCGCAAAGGCTCGGCAACCCTGAGCTCATTTTCCGGGTTTCTGAATTTTTACAACTTTGCTTGTCACAGGGGGTACAGCTTTCTATAATCTATCCAACACCTTATTCGAAACCGTGGTATCGTTTATCCGGTACCCGGCGCTAGGCTGTTCAATACAATTGAAACTGAATGGTCGAGCACACCTTGAACGAGACTTCGAACATTGATTTACATTTTGGCAGTTCCCAGGAGCACTGAATGAAGAAGATAGTCTTCGCAACTGTGATGGCACTGGCGAGTATGAGCCTCCTCTCCGCGCCCATGCTTCGAGCCCAGGATTCGATCACCATTAAGGATCCAGCTGAGTTCAACGCCTACAACAACGCCATAGGGCAAACCGACGCCAAATCCAAGGCTCAAACTTTGGAGAGTTTTTTACAGAACTATCCGCAGAGCGTCGTCAAGAATGCTGTTCTCGATACGCTCATTGACACATACTACAGCCTTCAAGATGCCGATAAAACCCTCGGCGCAGCCACCCGCTTGCTTCAGGCGGACCCTGGCAATATGAAGGCCATCCTCTACTCGGTTATCGTGAAGAAGCTACAGTGCAACCGCAGCATAAACCAGAAGACCGGTCTGAGTTCTGATCCGCAGACTTGCGATGACGCTGCTTCTCTGGCGAAGAAGGGGCTTGCGGCTCCCAAACCCGCTGGCACCTCCGCCGATGACTGGAAGAAGATGACAGGCGGAACCTACCCTGTCTTTCACTCGGCCATCGCGCTGGACGATACTGCTTCCACGAAGGATATAAAGGACGCCATCGCCGAATATCGCAACGAACTGATGCTCCTGCCGCCGGATCAAACTCAGAGCGGTGCGGGGCTGCAGGACACACTGCAATTGGCAGGATGCTATACCAAGCCGAGCGGCAAGGATCTGGTGCAGGCAATCTGGTTCTACGCACGCGCGTGGAATTATGTTCCCGCCAACTTCAAAGCTCAGTTTGAAAAGACACTGGAATACTACTACATCCAGTATCACGGCAAGCTGGATGGGCTGGACGACATCAAGGCCCAGGCGGCAGCGAGCGTCTTCCCAGCTGGTGGAGCTCCGACAATCAAGGCCAAGCCTACGCAGGCTGAGATTGCGCACGACGCACTGGTGGGGAACGACCCTGCGAAGTTGAATCTGGCAGACAAGGAATTCATCCTGGCTAACGGAGTCAAGGAAGATGCCGACAAGCTCTGGGTGTTGCTGAAAGATCAGATCACGCCGGTTCCGGGAATCGTGACGGATGCATCTGCTACGGTTATCAAGGTCGCCGTAACCGAGGACGCCAAGACCGCCAAGGTTGCTGACTTCATCGTCAGCATGAAAAAGCCGCTGGAAGAGAAAGAAATACCCGCAGTTGGCTTCGAGTACAAGCTGCCGCCCGCGGTCTCTCCTATGCTGGTTGGAACTTACGACTCATATACTGTGATTCCAGCCACCGACACTACGAATGCCTCCGCGCAGATTGTGCTTCGCGAAGGCGAAATTCAACAAGAAAAAAGGAAGCCGGCGACACCCACGCATAAACCAGCAGCCGGACACTCCGCGACGCACCCGGCGGGAAATTGATCGGCTAATGAGCCTGATCTGTTGATTGCGCCGAGGCCACAAGGCAGCGGCGAAGTTACCCTCCTCCTGGGCCAAAAGGGGCAGCCTGAAATGGGCTGCCCCTTTTGGATTTTTATAGTTCTCCACCAAACTGCGATAGTGGTAGCCTGAGGGCAGTATGGGACAATTCAGAATCCTCTCCGCTGCGCTCACTGGGGTCGCATTTGCATTAAGTTACGCGCTGCTTGGCGCCCTCTTGCGGGCCCAGAATGCAGCGAGTACATCGATGCCTCAGCCACGGCTAGTGCGTCCTACTGCGGATCACCCCATGCTGTTCGCTACCGGAGGCGATTCCCTTCCCTCTGCCGTACGCGTCGACTTTCTCGCAACAGATCAGATAACTCCGCAGGATCGCGAGTTGGCAACCGATGCGGATGCTGAAATCACCGAGCGCGCTCGCGCAGCAGGATTCAGATTCGATCAAGACAAATGGAATTCACAGCAAATAGTTTGTTCCGCGCTGCCCAATCATCTTTTTATGCAATTCAAACGCAGCGGCAACGGCAGCGAGAGCATCCTTACGGCGTCGATTCCGCGCGGCGGCCAAGGTCAGGTTCGTATCGTCCCCATTATGCGCCGCGGCTATTCGCTCTTCTCGCCCGCGCCCATTAACGCGCAGACTGTCTCGGTCTTCAATCACATCCGCGACGAGGAGCATCCGGAGAAGGCTCCCGAGTGGCTTGCTACCGGCCTCTGCTACGCCGCACTGGCGGGAGCGCGTCCCTCGATTGAGTCTCAGGAGGAGAGCAAAATTCAAAAACTGCCCGCCGCTCCCTCCGGCGGACTGACGATTCAACCGCAGGGTGGCGCCGTAATTTTCTTTACCGATCTAGCGACGCTTCCTCGGCTCATGCAGTGGACGATGACCTTCGATGGCCACGGCAAACTGCTCAAAGCCGCTCATTTCCCCGCTCCAAAATCAAAAGATAAGGTTCGCCAAACGACTCCGGCCGAAGTTCAGGGCAAACCAGTGCGTTAGGGAGTAGGGACTATTCCCTGCTTTACCCCACTTCCAGCATTCGGTCGAGGGCTACGCGCGCCCATCGCTTGACGCTAGGGCGGACCTGAATGCGATTGACGACGCGGCCGGCGACGAGATTTTCCAGTGCCCAGGCGAGGTGCTGCGGCGTAATGCGGTACATGGTGGTGCAGAGGCAGCCGGTGTCGTCGAGAGTGATGATTTTCTTGCCTTGCTCGGCGAAGCGGCGGGCCATGCGATTGACGAGATGAATCTCAGTCCCGACAGCGAAGATGGAGCCTGCGGGAGCTTGGTCGACAAGCGCGATGAGGCGCTCCGTGGAGCCAAGAGCGTCGGCCTTTTGGCAGACCTCGAAGCGGCACTCGGGATGAACGATGACCTGAATGCCGGGATACTTTGCGCGAATCGCATCGACGTGGCTGGGCAGGAAGCGCTGATGAACGGCGCAGTGGCCCTTCCAGAGAAGGATGCGGCTGGCGGCGAGGCTGTGGAGGCTTTGTCCGCCCTGATTTTGACCGAGCTGAACGGCCCAGGGATCCCAGACGGTCATCTGATCGAGGGGAATGCCCATCTCGAAGCCGGTGTTGCGGCCGAGGTGCTGATCGGGTAGGAAGAGAATCCGTTTTCCACGCTGAAAAGCCCATTCGAAGGCGGCGCGGGCATTTGAAGATGTGCAGACCAGTCCGCCACGTTCGCCGCAAAAGGCCTTGATGGCGGCGGCGGAGTTCACGTAGGTGAGCGGAATGGTTTCATCGGCGAGGCCGAGAGCTTCGAGAGCCTCCCAGCAGGCTTCGACCTGAGAAATCTCCGCCATATCGGCCATAGAGCAGCCAGCGTTGAGGTCTGGCAGGATAACCTGCTGGCTGGCGTGGCCGAGGATGTCGGCGCTCTCAGCCATGAAGTGAACGCCGCAGAAGACGATGTACTTCGCGTCGGATTCAGCGGCGATGCGGGAGAGCTTGTAACTGTCGCCGGTCGAGTCAGCGAAGCGGATGACTTCGTCGCGCTGATAGTGGTGGCCGAGCAGGAGGGTAGTTGCGCCGAGTTTGGCGCGCGCCTCCGCAATGCGCCCGTCCATTGTGTGATCGGGGAGCGCGAGATAATTTTCGAGGCTGCAGGTGCTGCCAGCCTCCGGCAAAACTGCCGTTGGTTCTTCGAGTAACAGATTCACAGTCTTCCGCCTTCAGTCCAACTCGTCTTCTTAGAGAAGACAGCGGACGGGGATGTTGAAAGCAATACGCGACTTGCAGAGGATGCACTGGCGCTGTCTAAGGCTGGCCTGTATTCCGGCAAGATCATTCAGCAAAGCCCCCATCCACGGGGTTGTTGCAAGCCTTTCTTTCAGTGAGACGCGGACAAAAACCGTTGGATTCACAGAATCCGGATCGGTTGAGGCCGCACTCACTGATTGATATTGTAACAAAGGGTTAATACGCGGTTCAAGTAGCATATGGTATCCCACCCTAGCGACAAAAACAAAGGCGTCGCGAGGGTGGGGCACCAGTATTTGTGAGGGCTGCGTGTGGGAAGTTATCATGAATCTTCATGATGACATCGCCGCCAATTGAAGTTGCCAGCCTGGGGATGTGGGATTCTCTGATCCTGATGGTGATGGCGCTGGTGGTCTTCGGGCCGCGGCGGCTGCCGGAGATTGGCCGTCAGATTGGCAAGCTGATGTACGAGGTGCGCAAGGCCTCGAACGACTTCAAATTCCAGATGGAAGATGAACTACGCAAGGCCGAGGAGGATGACCGGCGGAAGAAGAATGAGGCGCTGGCGTTGGCAGCTCCGGCAGTAGTGGATTCCCACGTCCCCAAAAGCGAGGGACCTGGGGCACCCGTTGGATCGCTTGAATCTCCTTATCAGGGAGCGGCTGTTTATCCTGCGGTGTCGTCGGCGGAGTTTCAGCATGATGAGCCGTATCCGCAGATTCATCCGCCTTCGACAGGTGAGCCAGTTGCGGCAGAGCGGCCAGGGCGCATGATGGAGCAAGGCAAAGCTCCAGTTGAGGCTCCGGCGGCAAAGAAGACCGTACGCGTCAGGGCAAAAAAAACAGCAGTCAACGATGTGGAGACGGGAGCGGAACCATCGAAGCCAGCCCGCGCGAAGAAGCCTCGCAAGAAGCCGGAGAGCGACAATGGTTGATCCGGCGGAGGCGATCGGCAAGGCGCGAGAGGCGGTGACCGAGCGCGCGGAGCTTCCGGGCATGAGCCTGATGGAGCATCTGGACGAGCTGCGCAAGCGCATCGTTCGCTCGG
>CAYOYX010000073.1:0-17846 GCA_964408275.1 uncultured Occallatibacter sp. | reverse complement strand
TGCGCAGGGCCTCGGCCCGCTCGACGGCCACCAGCCGCATCTGTCTGCGGATGTGGTCGCCGTCAACCAGAAAGGCAACCTGCGCTTCATCAAACTCGGCGTCTTTTTCCAGGCGCGCAATGCGTTCTTCAACGGTGCGACGAAAGCGGGGGCTGATCTCGAAATCTTCGCCGGTAGCGCAATTGGTCATCATAGTGGACTCCTTAGCGTTTATTTACCTTCGCCCCCGAAATACTTCTTGATCGGGCTAAAGTATTTTCGATCTGTGCCGATATTAGGAAATTATCGTGAATCGCGCCAGATTACGGGTAACGAGTCTTAGGTAATTGATTGTATTGATACGAGACACTATCAGAGATTACTTAGTATTTTTTGCTCAGAAACCCGGCAAATGTTACCAAACTTCAAAGATTACCGGTTCCTTGCGCCCAAAAATCGAGTGCTTCAGAAACCGCTCATCGTCGCGCTGGGGAAAATCGTTGCGAAAATGCGCGCCGCGGCTCTCCGTGCGGGCAAGCGCGGAGGCGAGAATGGCGTGCGCAACGCGGCTCATGGCCTGCGCTTCGGCCAGACGGCGACTGGATTTCCCCTGCGCGGCCAGTTCATCAAACGCGGCGGCGCAACGCTCTTGTGCGCTGAGAGCCTGACGCAGTGTGCTCTCCTCGCGCAGCAATCCTGCATTAGCCCACATCGAGGTTTGCAGCTCTGCGATGATCTCTTCCAGCCTCTTCGCTACCATTGCGGAGAGCGGCGCAAGCGGCTCAGCATCCGCAACAGAATCCCGCACGTGCGGCCAGCACTCGTCGAGCATCGACTGTGCCGCGCGCGCGCCGAAGACCAGCCCTTCGAGCAGCGAGTTCGAGGCCAGCCGGTTGGCTCCGTGAACGCCGGTGCAGGCCGCTTCTCCGGCGGCGTAGAGGCCGCGCACTGTGGTGCGTCCGAAGAGGTCCGTCCGGATGCCGCCCATCAGGTAATGCGCCGCCGGACGAACGGGAATGAGGTCGCGGCTGAGGTCGAGCGAGTATCGCGCCAGCACCGCGCTGATGCCGGGAAAGCGGTGATGCAGGTCGATGCCTTTCACATCACGCATATCGAGATGCACCAATCGCGGCTCACCTGTGGTTGCAGAAATCCTACCCTCAGATGCAATGGCGCGTGCAACAACATCGCGTGGAGCAAGTTCGGCCAGCGGATGATAGCGCTCCATGAAGCGCTCACCGCGATCATTGCGCAGGATTGCGCCTTCACCGCGCAACGCCTCGGAGAGCAGGAAGCGCGGCGCTCCGGGAATCGAGAGCGCGGTTGGATGGAACTGGTAAAACTCCATATCCGCAAGCTCCGCGCCGGATTGAGCGGCCAGTGCGATGCCGTCACCGGTGGCCACTGCCGGGTTGGTGGTGTCGCTGTAGACCTGCCCCGCGCCGCCGGCTGCAATGAGCACTGCGCGGGCACTGACACGCTGCTGAACGCGTGGACGGCGGTCGCAGCCGAGCAAGTCGGCGGCAATCACGCGGCCATCCGCAACGACCAGGCCGGTGACAGTGGTCCACTCGGCAAACTGAATGCGCTTGTGGACGCGGGCAAAGGCCGCCAGTGAGCGGCTGATCTCGGCGCCAGTGGCGTCGCCGTTGGCGTGCAGAATGCGCGGCAGCGAATGCGCGCCTTCGCGGGTGCGTTGCAGTTGGCCGGCCTCCGTATCGAAGGCCGCGCCCCACTCGATCAGTTCGGCCACGCGCACCGGACCCTCGGCCACCAGCGCCTCGGCCGCGGGACGATAGACCAGCCCATCGCCGGCGTTGACCGTGTCGGCCAGATGCAGCGCAATGTCCTCATCGCCCTCCATCGCCACGGCGATCCCGCCCTGCGCATAGTGAGTGTTCGACTCGGCGACCGACTCCTTGGTGACGACGAGAACCTCGCCGTGACGAGCCAGCTCAACCGCCGCCCGCAACCCCGCTACGCCCGCTCCTATCACCAAAAAGTCGACCTGGGACGCGTCTGCCATCAATCTTCAAGGCTATCATTGTGTAGTCCGGCAGAGAGAATCAGCAGCATAGCTTCGCTTGAATCGACAGTAATTCGTTGCACGATTTTCCCCGTTGCGGTGTTTCATAGAACATTTGCTTTTGAAATTAGGAGGGTAAGTTGATCGAAAGTTCCGCTTTTATTAAGAAAAGGTTTTTTTGCTTCGTTCATCCTCTGTTTTTCATTCTTTACTGTTCTTTTTGGCGCTAGTCTTGCAGCTGCACAGGAAACGGCAGAGGCGAAGCCAATAATCAGTGACGAGCCGCTCACAGTTGAACAGCTTGCCGTCTATAAAGCTATGCTCGCAAGTTGGTTTGAAGGCGAAAAAATCTCTGGAAATCTAGCAGTCCAAACGGAACCTCTTGACATTAAAGATGACTATTGGTCTATGTCTTGCTTTAAAGGGCTTCTACTCGAAAAGATCTCGCCTAACATCGTCCACCGTTTCAGTGCTGGCGATCTTGACAGGCTTGGATCAGGAACATTGCGTCTTGTCGATCCAGAAGCTCAAGCGAAGGTTATCGACGAACATGATCCAGGAAAGGTTATCGGCAATGGCAAAGCGGTCGATGATGCTGTCGAGGAGGGCTTCTCAAATGGACTGCTAACAGTGAGCGAAATCCGTTTTGATAAAACTCATACGCACGCATTAGTTCAATTCAGTTTTCGATGTGGAATGCTTTGCGGCAACGCCACTCCAATGCTGATGGAAAAGAGGAACTGTGTGTGGAGACTAAAAGCCATGTGCGGCGGCTACGTTTCGTAAGTGACGCGTTTCTTGAAGGAAGAAGGAACAATAACCAGCCGGGTGCCCCATGTCCCTCGTATTTGGGGACATGGGAATCCAACGCCAACTTGCTAACCACGCTGACTTTCTGACTCACAACCCTGTTTGCACATAATTACCGCCCTCCGGCAAACAATAGAAACATGAACAACGGCCAAATCCCCGGGCTTTTCCTATTCCCTGGTCCCTAGTCCCTGCCGGGGTCCCCAGCGACAGGTCTTCGTCGCTGGGGTGGCTAGTCCCTGCTTTTCGGGTACCCCCCACCCCTCTATTTTCCGTGAAACTGTGAAGATATTTCGGATACCCATAGTTC
Source organism: uncultured Occallatibacter sp. (assembly GCA_964408275.1). GTDB lineage: Bacteria > Acidobacteriota > Terriglobia > Terriglobales > Acidobacteriaceae > Telmatobacter. The sequence continues at coordinate 14,721 of CAYOYX010000073.1, read as the reverse complement.
GCTTTTGAGACATGGGAGACGATATCGGATCGCTTCATAAATCAAATCTGCTAAAGTTAGTGGTAGTCCTCCAGCTCAAATCCCCTCGGCAAAAGGGCTTTGCGCAAATCATCGGGGGGCTTTGAAGCCATCCTGATGCCTCACGACCTGCCCAAAGCCTACGACCCCACAGCGATCGAAGATCACTGGGCCGAATACTGGGTCCGCGAGAAGCTCTTCGCGCAACCCACGCCCGAACCGGCTTTTGCGAGCAACGCGAACGCCCGCTCCGGCGGCGAACCGTTTACCATCCTGCTGCCGCCGCCCAATGTGACTGGCAGGCTGCACATGGGCCATATGCTCAACCAGACGGAGATGGACATTCTCTCCCGCTGGCGGCGCATGAGCGGAAGGCGAGCGCTTTGGCTGCCAGGTACCGACCACGCCGGTATCGCCACACAGATGATGGTCGAGCGCCAACTGGCCACTGAAAATACCACCCGCCAGCAACTCGGCCGCGAAAAATTCATCGAGCGCGTCTGGGAGTGGAAGCGGCAAACCGGCGGCGCGATCCTCGATCAGATGAAGCGCCTCGGCGCATCAGTCGATTGGCAGCGCGAATACTTCACCATGGACGAGAACTTATCCGTCGCTGTGCGCGAGGCATTCGTCCGCTTGCATGAGCAAGGTCTGATCTATCGCGGCGCATATATTGTGAACTGGTGTCCGCGCTGTCAGACCGCCATCAGCGACCTTGAAGTCGTTCACGAGGAGCAAAAGGGCCACTTATGGGAGATACGTTACCCAGTTATAGGTGACAACGGTAAAGAGACCGGCGAGTTTCTAAGTGTCGCAACCACGCGCCCGGAGACGATGCTCGGCGACGTAGCTGTTGCCATTCACCCTGAAGACAAACGCTATCTGCATCTGCACGGCAAGAAACTGCGCCTGCCTTTAGTGGGCCGCGCGATCCCTGTCATTCTCGATGAGTGGGTCAGCCGCGAATTCGGCACCGGCGCGGTCAAAGTAACTCCGGCTCACGACCCCAACGACTTTGCCCTCGGCGAGCGCCATCATCTGCCCTCGATCAACGTGATGGACGACCAGGGTAAGATCAATGCCGAAGGCGGCGTCTATGCGGGACTCGACCGCTATCAGGCGCGCAAAAAAATCGTAGCTGACCTGGAAGCGTTGGAGTTATTGGCCGGCATCAAAGACCACATTAATAATGTGGGCCACTGCGACCGCTGCAAAACAGTCGTCGAACCGCGCCTCAGTACCCAATGGTTTATCAAGATTCAGCCGCTCGCCGACAAGGCCATCGCAGCCGTCAAGCAAGGCTACATCAAGTTCACGCCGGAGCAATACGAGAAGACTTACTCCAACTGGATGGAGAACATCCACGACTGGTGCATCTCGCGCCAGCTCTGGTGGGGCCATCGCATTCCCGCATGGCATTGCTCGGAGTGCCGCAAGATTACTGTCGCTCGCGTCGACCCCACCGCCTGCGCTCACTGCGGATCGGCAAAGCTGACGCAGGAAACCGACGTTCTCGACACCTGGTTCTCGTCTGGGCTGCTGCCCGTCTCCGTCTTCGGCTGGCCGAATTTTGGCAATTCCAACACTTCGGGTGCCCCTGGTCCCTCGCACTTGGGGACCAGGGAAAATCGAGCCGACACAGCCCTGAGCGATCTTCGAGATTTTGCCGCATTCTATCCGACGAGTTTATTAGTTACCGGCTTTGACATTCTCTTCTTCTGGGTCGCGCGCATGATCATGTTCGGCTGCTGGTTCGCCGGAGATGTGCCGATGCCCGATGGCTCCAAGCGCTCGCTTGCGGACTCAGTTCCATTCCGCGAGGTCTACATTCACGCATTGGTGCGCGACGCCAATCGCGAAAAGATGTCCAAGACCAAGGGCAACGTCGTTGATCCCATCGAAATCGTCAAGCAATACGGGACCGACGCGGTCCGCTTCACGCTGGCCTCGATGGCCTCGCCCGGAACCGACATCGCCTTCAACGTCGCCCGCACTGAGGGCTATCGCGCCTTCGCCAACAAAATCTGGAATGCCGCTCGCTTCCTCTTCATGAATGTGGATCGCGCTGCGGAGATCGGAATCACAGTCGATCCTGCCGCGCTGGGCGGAATGCCGGCGGTTGCAGACGACGCCCCGCTCGAAGCTCGATTTGTTACTGCGGAACTGTGTTCGACCACTTACTTAGTCAACCAAGCACTTGAAGACTACCGTTACGATGACGCAGCCAACCTAATCTATCAATTTATTTGGGGCAACTTTTGCGACATATATCTGGAGATAGTTAAGCTGCGGCTGGATTTTTCTGAAACGACAGATAAAGAACAAACTAAGTCTGCTCTCACTACGTTGGTTTCTGTCTTTGAGGCATCATTACGCCTCCTCTCGCCCTTTATGCCTTTTATCACTGAGGAGATATGGCACACGATCTATGAAGAAAGCGATTTACCATATAAGTCGATTGCGCTGACAAATTATCCGCGAGCCACTAAGAACCAATGGAATCGGCAAGCGTTGAGTCAAATGGAAAATTTGATGGATTTGGTTTCAACTACGCGCGCGCTCCGAAAGGAGATCGGTATTGAAGAGAAATCTATAACTCCGATCGAGTTACGAATTAATCGTAATCTTCGGGAAGTTATCGAAGAAAACCGGGATATAATCGAGCGATTAGCCCGACTAAGCGAAGTGCGCTTTGTGCAAGAGATTACTTCCGGACTGACGATGCGTTCAACGCCTGACTTTGATGTTGCTGTAATTTAGGAGCGCACTATCGACGTTCCCGCCGAACGCGAGCGACTTACAAAGGAAATTGCGAAGTACGAAAAGGGTTTGATTTCAGCCGAGCGCCAGTTAGGCAATGAAAGTTTTCTGGCCAAAGCTCCGGCGAATGTGGTAGAAGGACTCAGGAAACAAGAGGCCGAAACGCGGCTTCTACTCGAAAAAGCCCGCGAGGCGCTGAAAAATCTGAACGGGGGTGATTAGTTATGTCCTGCGAATGTGCTCAATGCCGGCAGCATTTTCGGACGCTGGGTTTCACATACGGCGTTCCAGAAGAATCCGAAATTCAAAACGCCTATCAAGAGTTATCCAGGCAATGGGATCCCGCTCTCTGTCAGGATTACCCCAGTATGCGCGCGGAGGCTGAAGAGCATCTCAAGCATATCCAAATTGCCTACAAGCAACTACAGGAGCATAACGGGGCCGCGGTGACGGCGCCAGTGGAGGTCGCTCCCCCAAGTCGAGTTTCTGAACAGAGTGCGGAGCTAACTCCTGAAAAGCCCGCGGCGGAGGCGCCAACCCTCTCGTTGGGCGGCGCGCCCGGCACCCAGACCGGGCCGCATTTCACTCAGGAAGTTGAAGAAATTGTCTCGCAACATATAGGCAAGCTCGGCACTGCCCTTGCGATTGTCGATCTGACCGGCAGTAACAGATACTCCCAATTTCTTTTGCTCGCTCAACTTGGACTGATGGCGCGAGACGGGCGCAATATCGTCTCTCTGCTCTGGTATAAGGACATGGGAGAAATCCGCCTGATTGACAAGCAAAGCAAATCCGGTATGTGGCAAAGCCTCACCGGAGGATCCTCAAGCCAGTCCAAGTATGTGCTGGAGATTTATCGTAACAATGGAATGCTGTTTCTCTCAATTGCCGGTCAGGTGAATGACAACGTCAAGAAGATCATCTATGACTTTCTTCTGAACCGGAAACTTCAAGCGCAACCCTGAACCGCGATTAGGAATTATGGACTGGAAGAGCAGCAGCATTGAGGCTTTGCTGGAGCGGGCGCTGATTGAAGATCAGGCCGTCGGCGACACGACGACCAACCTCACCATTGACCCAGGCCTGCGCGCCACAGGCTCGATTCTTGCGCGCCAGGAAATGGTGGTCTGCGGGCTGGGCGCAGTGCCGCGCTTTTTGGAGATATACTCGCAACTTGACCGTCGCGCTTCCGCACAGACACGCTTTGAAGTCGTCAGTCATCCCGAGATATTTGACGGCGTGCGCGTACACGATGGCCAGGTGCTGGCCGTCATTCGTCACAACGCGCGCGCGCTGCTCAGTTGCGAGCGCGTGATACTGAATCTGATGCAGCACCTGAGCGGCATAGCCACGCTGACGCGGCAGTTTGTGGATGCCATTGATGGGACAGGCGCGCGCATCCTGGACACGCGCAAGACGGTTCCCGGACTGCGAACGCTGGAAAAATACGCCGTGCTCTGCGGCGGCGGAACGAATCATAGACTCGATCTGGCCAGCGGCATTCTCATTAAGAATAATCACATCTCGCTCGGCGGCGGCCTGCCAACGGTTCTCAAGCAGGCGTTGGCGCATCGTGAACCCGGCCAGCGTGTGCAGGTGGAGGCACGCTCGGCGCAAGAGTTGGAAGAGGCGCTCGACAACGGGGCTGAAGCAATTCTGCTCGACAACATGACACCTGCTGAAGTGAAGCAATCGGTGGAGCGGATCAGACAGGCGCAAGCTGATAACCACATCCCCATCGAGGCTTCGGGCGGCATGGTACTCGAAAACATCCGCTCCTACGCCGAGACCGGCGTGGACTTTATCAGCGTAGGAGCGCTGACTCACTCCGCCAAAGCCGCTGACATCTCCATGCGCATCTGCGCGGAGACGGAGTAACGGTGCGCGGAACAAAACTCGACGCGCGCAAAGCGAGGCTCGACCTATTTGACCTTGCGGCCCTTGACTCAGCGCTCGCCGCAACCGTCTTCGCAGGCAAGCTGCATTTTTCTCCTGTCACCGATTCCACCAACTCCGATGCGATGAACGCAGCGCGCAATGCCGCCCCGCACGGCTCGGTCTATTTTTCCGATGAGCAACTGGCCGGTCGCGGACGAGGCGATCACGCATGGGAGTCCGTTGCCGGCGATGGGCTTTACGCGAGCGTGCTGCTGCGCCCGCGGATTCCTGCCCTTCGTCTACCGCTGCTTCCGCTGGCCGTGGGATTGGCCGCAGCTGAGGCCATTCGCGCGGTTGCGGGATTGACCGTTGATTTGCGCTGGCCCAACGACTTGCTGATTGGCCCGCGCAAAGTTGGCGGCATTCTGGTCGAGTCGAAAATCTCCGGCGGCGCGGTGGCTTTTGCCGTAGTGGGAGTGGGAATCAATGTGCATCAGCAGAGCTTCGCTCCAAATTTGTCAACACCTGCAACTTCGCTGGAGTTGGAATCGAGTAATAGAATTTCGCGTCAAGATTTGCTCGCCGCCCTGCTAAAATCTCTGGAGCGCGAGACGCTGGCTCTGGCCGATCCGAAGGCTGGCGTTGCGATACCCGCGCGAGTCGAGCAGGCATCAACTTGGATTCGCAGGCGTCGCGTCGAAGTGCATGGACCGCAGGCTTGCACAGGCGAGACAGCCGGACTGGATGAATATGGTTTCCTGTTGGTGCGCACTGATTCAGGAATCGTAACCGTGCAGACCGGCGGCATTCGCAGTATCCCACTCTAGCCGCAAAAACAAAGACGCGGCGAGGGTGGGGCACCCACAATTTGTGGAGATGGATAGTAAGACAATGTTATTAGCAATCGATGTCGGCAACACAAATACGGTGTTGGGGCTGTACAAGCTCGACGGAGCTAAGCCCGAGCTGGCCGCGCACTGGCGCGTCTCGACGCACCGCTTGCAGACCGCCGACAAGTACGGCGTGCTCTTCGTCAATCTCTTCGAGATGAATGGCATGAAGCCGAGCCAGGTCGCGCACATCATTATCTCATCAGTGGTGCCGCCGGTAGAGGGAACACTGCGCGAGGTCTGCAAGAGCTACTTCCACACCGAGCCGCTCTTCGTTGAGCCGGGAATCAAGACCGGAATGCCGGTACTGGTGGAAAATCCCGCCGAGCTTGGCGCGGACCGTTTGGTCAACGCCATCGCGGCCTTTGAGCGCTACGGCGGCCCGTGCGTGATTGTGGACTTCGGCACGGCGACTACTTTTGATGTTGTTTCTGCCAAGGGCGAGTACCTGGGCGGTTGCATCGCGCCCGGTCTCGGCCTCAGCGCCGAGGCGCTTTTTTCGCGCGCCGCGCGGCTCACTCGCGTGGAGATCAAACGGCCCGCCAAAGTCATCGGCACCAACACCGTCACGCACCTGCAAAGCGGGCTTTACTTCGGCTACATCGGACTGGTGGACGGCATCTTGGAGCGCATTGTCGCGGAGTTGGGAGCCAAGCCTCGGGTTATCGCCACCGGCGGGCTGGCGCGGCTGATCGCCGAGGATTCGCGCTTCATCTCCGAGATCGACGATATGCTCACCCTCGACGGCCTGCTGATTCTCTTCGAGCGCAACCGCACCGTCAAGCCGCGCGGCAAAGCGCACTGAGAGTCTGAGGCGCAGCCGTGCTGAATTACTTCAACTACTTCACCGAGATCGAAGACCGCTTTCAGCAGCGGCGCGGAGCGCTGCTACTGCTCTCGACGCTCGACTGGGCGCTGATCGAGACGTGGCGCGAGGCGGGGATTCCGCTCGAAGCGGTGCTACGGGGCATCGACGCGGCCTTCGACAAGTATGAAGCGCGGCAGAAGCGCGCACGGATGCGGCGCATCAACGGGCTGGCTTGGTGCGCGCAGGCGGTGATGGTTGCAGCCGAAGAGCTGCGCGAAGCCTCTGCTGGGACAGCTTCCGCCGATGCCGCCGCCACGCGTGAATCGGGCTTTGAGCAGGAGCGCGTCGCCGCTCATCTTGAAGCCGCTGCTGTCGCACTGGATGCTGCGACTGTAGCTCCCGAAGCTTGCGCCGCGACCGCCGCTCGCCTGCGTGAACTGGCTGCTGCGTACGACGGCGTCACACAGCTTCAAGACCTTGAGGAACTCGAACGCACGCTCACCGTTCTCGAAGAGAAACTTTTTGCTGCGCTGACCGCGGCGGCGCCCGAGGAGTTGCTGGTTGGCTTGAAGGCGCACGCGGCGCGAGAACTTGCGCCTTATCGCAGCCGCATGGGAGTGGTGCAACTGCGCCAGGTGGAACGGCAGTTTGTGCAGAAGCAACTGTTGGTGCATTACAACCTTCCGAGACTCAGCCTTTTTTATATGAGCCAGCAATGACGCCGAGAAAACAAATCACGTTGCAGCGAAGGGCCAAACAGGCCGCGAAGAAGCGTTCCGCCGCGCGTAAATCGACCGGGAAGCCTGCCTCCGAGAATAAAAGCCGCGCTGATACTCTCGGTGTAACGCGAGAGTCGAAACCACTGCCTCCTTCCAAATCGCACGCGGTCGAAATCGAGAAGCCGGTATACGGCGGCGCGTTCCTGGCGCGCATCGAGGGCGAGGCCGTTTTTGTACCACTCGCGTTGCCCGGAGAACAGGTGCTCGCGCGCATTACGCAGAGCAAGCCGGGATACGCAACAGCCGAGGCCGAGCAAATCATCCGTCCAGCGCCGGAGCGCATCGCGCCCGCCTGCCCGCATTATGGCGTTTGCGGCGGCTGCCACTATCAACACTCGGGCTACGCAACCCAGCTCGCCTTCAAGCAGGCTATTCTGCACGAAACTCTGGAGCGCGGCGGCGTGGCTGTGCCCGATGAGATTTCCGTGCTCTCAGGTGAACCTTGGGCTTATCGCAACCGCATCCGGCTGGCCTTTGATGCGGCGGGTAATCCAGGCTATCGTGGCCGACATTCGCACTCGGTGATTCCAATGCGCGAGTGCCCCATCGCCGCGCCGTTGCTGGTTGAGGCTGCGCAGGCCTTTGCGGATGTTGCGCGCGGATTTGCATCAGCGCTGCGGCCAATTGAGATTGCGCTCTTCTGCGATGCGGACGAGACCGTGCTGCTGTCCACCATCTTCACTGCAAGCCTAGCCAGGATTCGCTTCGATCAGTTGGCGCAAGCCTTTCACGACCGCATTTCCGCGATGATTGGCGCGGAGCTGGTGATCGAGGGACGCGACGGCAAACAGCCGCGCACACTCGCGCAGTGGGGTGCAAGCTCACTCGACTATCGCGCCGCCGGCTTCGATTATCGCGTGGATCACGGCGCGTTTTTTCAGGTCAATCGCTGGCTGGTCGATGCGCTAGTCGAGCGAGTGACTGCAGGCCATCAAGGCAAGCTCGCCTGGGATTTGTTTGCCGGCGTTGGTTTGTTTGTTCGACGGCTTGCGGCGAAGTTTGAGCGGGTCGTCGCCGTCGAGTCGGCTCCAACGGCCACGTCCGCGCTGGAGGCAAATCTTCGCGGCACGACGGGCATGGCCGTCAAGGCGGAGACGCTGGTCTTCCTTCGCGGCGGCCGCGCGGGTGTGCGGCCTGACTTGATTGTTCCAGACTTGATAGTTATTGACCCGCCGCGCACCGGCCTCGGCGCCGAGACTTGCGCGCTGCTCGGCGAGATCGCCGCGCCCGCTGTCGTATGCGTCTCCTGCGACCCGGCGACGCTTGCCCGCGACCTGCGCGCGCTCATCGCTTCCGGCTACAAAATTCAATCCATCACTCTCGCCGACCTCTTTCCCCAGACCTTTCACCTGGAAACAGTGGTCCAGTTGCGCCGCGCCTGATAGGCTTGAGGGCCAGAACAACTTTCAGGCGCGATGCAATCCGAATCTCCCATCTCCGGGCAAGTCAACGGCGCTGCCTCCGCGCCGGATCCCGCGCCGCTTTTTCTCGCGGCCTGCCTCTTTGCCTCTGGAATTGCCGTTGCGCGATGGCTCTATCTGCGGCCCAGCCTGATGCTAATTGCGTTGGCAATGATAGCTGTGCTGTGCGGCGTGGCGGCTCTGCGCGCCCAGCGCATCGTGTGGCTACCGCTCGGTATTCTATGGCTGCTGCTGGGAGCGTGGTGCGCGCAGATGGAACCGCATCCCGCGTCCGCGCCTGCTCTGGCTGCGCTTTCAGACGGACTGCTGCGCACCGTCGAAGGCGTGGTTGTCGATGTTGGCCCTGTGCGCAATGAGACTGAACAGAATCTGGACCACAACCAGCAAGACGAGCCTGCCGCCACGCAAAGCCAGCCTGTCGCCACGCAGAACCCTTCGCAGCGAATCGATCTGCGCCTCTCCAGTATGGAGGTCGTTACCGATGCGGAGGACGATCAGCAACCGGTGCAAGGCGGCGTGCGGCTGACCGTTCGCTGGCCGCTGGATACAGCCAACAAGCAGCTCTTCCAGTGCGGTGAGCGTGTTCGCGCCGTCGTCCGTCTTCTGCCGCCTGAGGTCTATCGCGATCCCGGCGTCTGGAGCCGCGCCGACCTTCTCCTTGATCAGGGCATCACCTCCACGGCTACGGTCAGCATCGACCGCGTCGGACGCATCGGCGCGGCTCCCGGCCATTATCTCGCCTGCCGTCTTAGCGGCTTGCAACGCTCCACCAGCGCCCGCCTGCTATTGCTGCCCGCATTGATGCGCAGCCTGCCCGCGCCGTTGCGGCTCTCCGATGACGACGCCATCATGCTGGCAGCGATGGTCACCGGCGACCGCACCTTTCTTACTCACTCGCTGCGCGTGGGCTTTGAGCGCACCGGCTCCTTTCATATGCTAGTGGTCTCCGGCTTTCATCTTGCGATTGTCGCAGGCTGTATCTTCTGGGTTGCGCGCCGCCTGCGCCTGCCTCGCGTTCCGGCCACCTTCGCCACCATCGTTGCCTCATTCGCCTACGCGCTCTTCACCGGCTTCGCCACGCCCGTCGAGAGATCGCTCTGGATGGTCACTCTCTACCTGCTGGGCCGCTTGCTCTACCGCGAACGCAATGCGCTGAACACTATCGGCTTTGCCGCTCTCTGCCTGCTGGCCTTCAGCCCGCGCAGTCTCTTTGAGTCCAGCTTCCAGATGACGCTGCTGGCGGTGGTGGCCATCGGCGGCATCGCCGCGCCGCTGCTGCAAGGCACGGTTCATCCATATCTGACGGCCACGCGCGACCTGCGCCTCATCGCTCTCGACGTTAAGCTGCCTCCGCGACTTGCGCAATTTCGCGTGATGCTCCGCATGATGGCCGCGAAAATCAAGAACGCTATGGGAGGCCGATTTGCCGGCAGCATCGCTTGGCGCTTTTTTCCCTGGACGGTGCGCAGCCTGATTCGCTGCATCGAGCTGCTGATCGTCTCCTGCGTTGTCGAGTTGGCAATGGCTTTGCCGATGGCGCTCTACTTTCATCGCATCACTGTCTTCGCACTGCCCGTGAATATCTTTATTTTGCCGCTGCTGCTCGTGTTGATGCCCGCCGCGCTCATCACCTTACTGGCTCTGATGATCTGGCCTCACGCCGCCGCACTCCCCGCAATGTTTGTCGCCGTCTTTCTTCACATCGGCATTGGACTGGTGCGCCTCTTCGGTTCGATGGCGCTGGGCGACTTCCGCATTCCCGCGCCGTTGCTTTGGCAATCGATCGTCTTCTGCGCTCTGCTCGGAGCGGCGATGTTGCTGGCTCGCAGGTCTCTCTTCACGTCAGCGCATTGGCCTCGCCGCGCCGCATGGGCCGCATTGATTCTGTCGGCATTGGTCGCCGTCGCGCCGCGCCCCGTCGATCACCCGCGCAATGCATTGTTGATGGAGGCCATCGACGTTGGCCAGGGCGACTCTCTCTTGCTGATTACGCCCGACGGCAAGACGCTGCTCGTCGATGGCGGCGGACACGGCGGCGGGCCGCATCAGGCTCCGCAGGATTACGACATCGGCGAAGAGGTCGTCTCCGAGGTTCTTTGGTCGCGCGGCATTCGCCGGCTCGATGCGGTTGCTCTCACCCACGCGCACTCCGACCACATGGGCGGCTTGCCCGCCGTACTGCGCAACTTCCACCCGACGGAGCTTTGGGTGGGCAACAACCCCCGCTTCGGAGCTTACAACGATCTCCTGGATGAGGCCGCAGCGCTGCGTGTGCAGATTCATTTCCTGCACGCCGGCGACGCTTTCCCCTTCGGCGCAACTCAAGTCAATGTACTCGCGCCCATGCTCGGCTATCAGCCCGGCGCGGAGCCTACCAACAACGACTCGATGGTGATGCGCGTAGCCTACGGCGCGACTTCAGTAATGCTCGAGGGCGATGCCGAAGCGCCCATCGAGCATGAGATGCTGGCCGAGCAAGGTCTCCAGAGCACGCTGCTCAAGGTCGGCCATCACGGCAGCCTTACCTCCACGCGGCCTGAGTTTCTCTCTCGCGTTGCTCCGCAGTGGGCCGTGATCTCCTGCGGCCTGCGCAATCGCTATGGCCATCCGCGCGTGGAAGTGCTGAAGGCTCTCGAAGCGGCCAACGTCCGCACCTTCTCGACCGACATCAATGGCGCTTCCTGCTTCCAACTCGACGGAAAAACTGTCATTCCCGATCTCGAATGTGGTTGGCGGCCTTACTGATTTTGAACAGCACTCTCAATTCCATGCTATCGGTTGCCCTCCGGTAGGCCTATAATTCCTGCGAGAAGAGTTTAGATCGCTCGATGTCGCGAACGAGCATCCGCCACCGTGGAGGCTACTATGTTGAAGCCATTCTTGTTTATTACTGCTGTCATGATCGTTGCGATTACCGTTTTGTTTACACCGGCAACCATTTCGCAGTCAGCCGCACCTGCGCCTGCCGCCGGCCAAACCAATCCGATTACCAAGCCAACCGAAAAAAGTCAGGCGCGGGCCAAAGAGATTTATTCCGTGGACTGCGCACTATGCCATGGCGACAATGGAAATGGCAAGACCGATCTGGCCCGGGATATGCAACTCAAGCTGGATGACTGGAGCGATCCGGCGGCGCTTGCCAACAAGGCGGACGGCGCGCTCTTCAACACTATTCGCAACGGCAGCGACAAGATGCCTCCCGAGGCCGAAGGCCGCGCCAAGAACGACGAGGTATGGAATCTCATCCTCTACATTCGCGGTTTGTCCAAACCTCAGCCGGCCAAATAATCAAACTACCGCGCCCGATTGCTTTTTGGCTGCATCGCTCAGTTCTTCGATGAGTTCCGCGAGTTCCTGCCGCTTGCGGAAGCTCATTTCGAGGAATTTAATATCGACGGTGCTTTTGTCGCGCACATTCGTAGTGACGCCGGCCAGCAGGAAGGGCAGGCCGCGCATCTGAAAATCCACTTCGACGCGAATGTGTATCCCCGCATAGAAGGCTCCGGCAGCCAGAAAGCTGCAACCCTGCAGGCTCAAGCCCACAATCGCACCATTTTGGATGGAGCTGTCTTTGAGGATGTGAAGAACAGCAGGCCAAGCGTCTTCCTCTTTTTCCAGCGCCACCTTTGGACGTTGGTCATCGGACTTTTCGGCACGCTCAGGCGTGGGATGAATCGGAGTTGGAGGTTCCTGGGGCGTTGGTTTGATCGCAAGAGCCGGAGCGGTCCTGGGCTTGTACATCCAGGTCTCGGGAACCTCCACATCCAGCGCATTGTCTCCCTTGCGGGCGGCCTCGATGACAGCGGCTTGCACCTCCTGGGTAGTGCTCGCATCGGCCAGCCCCGTCAGCAGGCCGGCAAGCTGATTCTTTGACCGCGAGTTGGCGTGGAAGAAGCGAATGCCGATCAGATTTGCCGGGGTCAGCCACTGCGTTGTGCCCACCATGCGCACCACCATCCCAAGGATGGGCAGCACCACCTCGACGTGTGCAAGATTGCCGGGAAGAAACCGGCTGTGGGTGCGAACGCAGCAGCCGCTCAGGCTGACATCAATGATCTGGCAGGGATATTTTTCGCCCTGGTAATTGAGGCAGCCTCCGGGAACATTGATTTCGAAGCGTTCATCGGCACGGCGGTCCCGATAGCGCGAATCTCTCGTTCTCTCTTGTGCCTGTTCGCTCATAACCGATATCGCCGTCCTCGACACGGTACAACCCGCAGAAGGACATTTGTCCGCCCATCTCCCTCGACTGCTTCCCAGGAGCGCGTGTTACTCAGGTTGCGCGTTGCCGGGCGAGCCTATAGCGGCGCCAGCTTGACCCAAGCGGATGAGCGGTTAACGAGGATGGCCGCACGATCCCTCTGTATCCGTTCATCGGCTTGCGGATGGGCAGCATGAATCCCGGTCTAGATAAATTGGTTTTTTTGAATTACTGCGGCTGAAAAGCCAGAAGCAACTATGATCTCCATTTACCATCTATCAGACAGGGTATACTCTTTGAACTGCTTCATTACTTCCTTGGTAATATTGCCGACTCTTCCATCGCCAACATAGTTGCCATCTATTTTTGTTATAGGCAATATCTCTTTGTTGCTCCCGGAAAGAAAGACTTCTTTCGCTGCCAGTAATTGTTTGACCGGGAAGTCGGCCATTTCAACCGGCACGTCCAATTTCAGAATCTCCAGTAACACTCCTCGTGTGATCCCCGATAGAACATTCGACCTGGGAGTCAGAAGCTTTCCATCGATCAAAGCGAAGATATTACTGCTTGAACCTTCGAATACTTGTTCGTCGCTGCAATAAACAGCTTCGATAGCTTCCGTCTTTTGGGCTACTTGAGCTTGCTTTACTCCTTCAATGTAGTTATTGGATTTGGCTTCCGGAGCGTAGCGTGTATGTTTATCCATTATTATTCCTGCTCCATTTTCATAATAATCTTGAGGGAAGAAGTGACGGGGATCGACAACTATCGCTATGGTCGCTTCTTTTGGCGGTGGGAGCAATGAGTCCGAAACTCCTCCCGATACCACGATTTTTATTTGTTTCTCTACACAATCTTTATTGGCATCGAGTGTTTGCATGACCCATCCGCTGATTGCTTCCTCACTCCAAGGCATTGAAAGACCTATTAAATGTGCCGAGTGAAAAAGTCTATAGATATGTCTTGAAAGCATAAAAGGCCTTTGAGAAGGATAAGTAATCAAGAAGTCGAACACTGCATATCCTCTTGTAAAGCCCAGATCGCGCACCGATACCTTCAGATCTTTCTCTTGAACAAACTTGCCGTTCAGAAAGTGGATTGGCTCATTCATGGGTAAAATATTACCATTTTTATCGGATGGCTAATATGTATAACACTCCAGGTATTTCCCGATAGAAGGCATGGCTTATCGGATGCCCCAGGTCCGGATTTTCGGACCTGGAGCTGATTCACAATTTATGTGCGCGGAACAAAGCCAATGGCGATCTGCCCACCCAATGCAGCTATGCGTTCAACTGCTCCTGCAACTTGTTGAGCGTGCGATGCAGATCCTTGTCGGCGCGACGCTGCTCGTCGATCTTGGCGATCGAGTGCATTACCGTGGTGTGGTGCTTGTTGCCGAACTGGCGGCCGATCTCCGGCAAGCTCGCTTCAGTCATCTGCTTGGCAAGGTACATGGCGATCTGGCGCGGCACCACGACATTGCGCGAGTTGTTCTTCTGCTTGAGGTCAACAATTCTCATGCCGAAGTTCTCGCTGACGGCGCGCTGAATCGACTCGATGGTGATCTTGCGCACCTGCATATCGATGAACTGCTTGAGGCACTGCTGCGTGGAAGCCAGCGTGATCTCCATGCGGTTCATCTGGCACCATGCGATCAGCCGCGTCATCGCACCCTCCAACTCGCGCACGTTGGTGCGAACATTGGAGGCGACAAACATTGCCACATCAGTGGGCAGGGTCACACGCTCGTCTTCGGCCTTCTTTTGCAAAATGGCAACCTTGGTCTCTAGATCGGGCGGCTGAATGTCGGCGATCAGCCCCCACTCGAAGCGCGAGCGCAAACGGTCCTCGATCTCCGCCAGTTCCTTGGGCGGACGGTCGCTGGCAATGACGATCTGCTTCATGCTCTCGTGCAGCGCGTTGAAGGTGTGAAAGAACTCCTCCTGCGTGCGCTCCTTCTGCG
>CAYOYX010000072.1:0-17924 GCA_964408275.1 uncultured Occallatibacter sp. | reverse complement strand
GACGTAGGGCTTGCGCAGCATCTCGCGCGAATACTCGCCCGCGCCGGTGGCGATCAAGGCCAGCAGCAGCACAGCCACGGCGTGGGAGAGATTGAAGTCCAGTGGATTGCGATAAGCCAGAAAGTAAGCGACGCCGACGATGGTTGCCGAAGCCATGATGATGACCAGCGCCATGCGCGTGACCATGGAAAATGTTCCGGCGTTGATGGTGTCGAAGCCCAGTTGCAGCAAGGCCTGCTGCGAAGCCGGAACCATCATGTAGTACCAGATCATCAGAAAAGGCATGGCGACAAACGAAGGCACGAGCCATTTGACGCTCCACTGCACCGTGGCCGTTTTAAGCTCCGGCTGCTTTTCGCCGTCGATGCGGCTGGCGGTAATGAGCGCCCAGATGCCGGCCAGCGAACAGCAGACGCAGGAGCGCAGGAAGAGGCTTGGCCAGTAGGTTGGATTGAAGAAGGCGAACCAAAACTTGCTCGCCTCGTGACCTGTGCCGGCGACGGCCAGCCACGCATCGCCGGGCGTCAGCATAAAGGTAAGAATGCCATTGATGATGACCAGTGTGAAGACCGAGGCGACAGCATAAACCCAGCCGACTTTCAGGTGCAGCTTGGGGTCGATCCGATCCCAGGTGTAGTAATAAACAGCGATGGTGGTCAGCTCGACGATAAAAAAGACCCACTCCATCGCCCAGCCGAAGACGAAGTTATGAATCAGCGTACTGGTGGCCTCGGGGTGAGTGAGTCCGATAGCGAACCAGATGCCCACGCCGCTGACGGTGCCGAAGACGCCGGTGAGGATCAGGAAAAATTTGGAATGGCTGGCCAGTTGCTTAAGCCAATCGGCGCGCGCCTGCGGGTCTTTCATGCGCAGCGCCTTGCGCTCGGCCATGGGCAGATAGACGCCGCCGCCCACGGCGAATTGCGAGATCATGACGTGAAAGATTGCGATAAGGCCGATCACCCAGCCAGAGCCGAGGATTGGAATGTCCCAGAATGGATAGTTCATTGAAAGACTCCAGTGAACAAGTGAATAAGTGAAAAAGTGAAGTAGCAAACAAGTGAAGGAGTAAAATAGTGAAGAAATCAGTGAAATTGTTTTATTCACTTTTTCACTTCTTCACTGCTTCATCACCGAATCGTCCAGTAACCAATCACCGTCGTGGTCAGCAACGCAAAGATCGCAAGCAGGCCAAAGTAGTGCGCGGCGCGGGCGCGCTGCCCGGATTCCTTTTTGGTGTCGTAGAAGGGAATCAAAATCCAGAGCACAATGCCCAGAGTGAAGAGCAGAATGCCTGCGATCTCGCCGGGTTCGCCTTGCAGCCACTTGACCATGCCCAGCAGCTTGAGCATTTCGAAGGGACTCATGAAGTACCACTCGGGATGAATGCCCACCGGCGCGGGAGCGAGAGAGTCAAACTGCTTGCCCAGCGACCAGGGAAAGACCGAAGCCAGCAGCGCCAGAATATTCAGCGAGATCAGCCACATTGCCAAGTCCTTGCGCAGGAAGTTTGGCAGGAATGGCATCGATTTGCGCTGCTCCGGCGGCAGAGCCTCCACCGAAGGCGGCGCGGCATTGCCATGCTTCTGCACCAGCCAAAGATGAAAACCCAGCAGCGGCAAAAAGATCGCCGGCAGCACCACGACGTGTAAGGCAAAGAAACGCTGCACGGTAAACTCGCTGACATCCAATCCGCCGCGCAGCATATTGGCGACGATGGGGCCGATCCAGGGAATGGCCGCGGGAATTTCCAGGCCGACTTTGGTGGCGAAGTAACTCAGCTCATCCATCGGCAGCAGATAGCCGGAGAAGCCGAAGACGGAAGCGATCCCCAGCAGCGCCATGCCGCTCAGCCAGCCCAATTCGCGCGGCTTGCGATAGGCCTTCATGAAGTAGACCGAGAACATATGCACCAGGATGCTAAAGATCATCAAACTGGCGGACCAAGCGTGCGCGGAACGAATCAGCCAGCCGAAGTGCATTACAAAAGTGATCTGGCGGACGGACTCGTAGGCCTCGGCGCCCGGCCGGTAGTAGACCAGCAAGAGAACGCCGGTGAAGCACTGGACGAGAAAAAGAAAGAGCGAGATGCCGCCCCAGTAATACCAGAAAGATTGAGAGTGGACCGGGACGGTCTTGTGGCGCGCAAAGGCGGCTAACTCGGTAAGGCCGAGCCGCTCATCGAACCAATCGTAGATTGTCTTGTAACTCATGCTGCGTGTCCTTTGATCTCAGACCCACCCTAGCCGCAAAAACAAAAACGCGGCGAGGGTGGGGCACCCAATTATTTAGGTGACCAACTTTATCGGCAGAGCCATCCGCCATCGACGACGAGAATGTGGCCGTTCACGTAGTCGCTTGCCGCCGAGGCAAGGAAGACCGCCGCGCCAGCCAAGTCTGATGGCAGGCCCCAGCGTCCCATGGGAATCCTCTTCAGAATCGCCTCGGAGCGCACGGGATCGGCACGCAGCGCGGTGGTGTTATCGGTCGCCATGTAACCCGGAGCAATGGCGTTTACATTGATGCCTTTGTCGGCCCACTCGTTGGCCAGAGCCTTGGTCAGTTGCGCTACTGCACCCTTGGCCGCGGCATAACCCGGAACCAGAATGCCGCCTTGAAAGGCGAGTAGGGAAGCGGTGTTGATGATCTTGCCATGACCCTGCGCCAGCATCTTGTTGCCGGCGTACTGGCTGAGGAACCACACCGAGTTGAGGTTGGTGTTGATGACGGTGTTCCAAAACTCCTCCGAGTGCTCGGCGGCGGGAGCGCGGCGGATGGTGCCGGCGTTGTTGACGAGAATGTCGATCGAACCGAATTCCTTGATGGTGTCGTCAACCAGCATATGCGCGATCGCTTTGTCGCAGACATCGCCCGAGCGGCAGATAAACTTCACGCCGGTCTTCTCGACCTCCGCAATCGTCGAATCCAGAACCTTGTCATAGTTATGCAGAGTTACATTCGCGCCCGCCTGGGCAAATGCGATCGCCATGCCGGCTCCAAGACCTTGCCCTGATCCTGTAACCAAAGCGTTTTTGCCTTTGAGGCTGAAGAGATCGAGAATTCCCATGATATTGCTCCTTTGTCTGTGTTGGATGAAAGTGAAGGGTGAGTCCCTGTGAAAATTCTACGCGCGCGAAACGAGTACGCCAGCCTCATTGACGGCGACCTTGAAGAGCTTGAGCGGCTTGGGCGGCGGCCCACTGACATTTGCGCCGGTGTAGGGGTTATACACTCCGCCGTGGCAGGCGCAGTGAATGCGGTCGGCCTGCGGTTCATACTGCACCGTGCAGCCGAGATGTGTGCAGACCGCGGTCATGGCGATCCAGCGGCCGTCCTCGTGATGAATCAACAAGCCTGGAGCCGTGCCGAATTTGAACATTAGAACCGAGCCGGCGGCCAGCTTCTGCGCGTCCTTGAGCATCACTTCCGTGACCGCCGTCGCCTCCATCGCCATCTCCTGCGGCGAGGCCAGATAGCGGTAGATTGGATAGGCCAGCGCGGCTGTGTACGCCAGACCCGCGGCGCCGGCCAAAGCCATAAAAGCGCGGCGGGTATTCTTTTCGCCTGCATCTTCGACGATATTCGAGGGAAGATTCGTGGTTTTGTTCATAATGCCGCGCCCTCCATCACTTTTTTTGCCCGCGCCACCACGCTGATCAGCCAACCTATCACGCCTAACCCGGCGACAAACAGAACCAGAAACAAGCCAACCACCCACCAGTTCGTTACCACCGTGCGGTCCCAGACATCGTAGCCTTTGGAGAGCAGAGTCAGGTCGCGAACGCCGTCGCGATAGACGGTGAACATGATTTCGATGAGTAAGGCAAGATGAACGACTGCGATGCTCATCCAGCGAGCGGTAATTCTGCCGAATCCGGCGACAGCGGCGACAAGCACGGCAACTGCAACCAGCGCCAACCAGCCGTAACCGGCCCAGCCAAAGAATCTATAGAAGCTCATCTCACCGAAAAACTTACGTGGAGGGCCAATCGTCAACCAAACTTGGACGACTTCAGGCTGTGCCTTTGCCGCCCAGACTCCAGCCGCGAGATAAACAATGCCGAAGCCCGCAGCCAGCTTGCCGCCCAGTCCGGCCAGATAGTTCTTCTCATCGGCGGTAAAGGTCTTGCGGCCCGCCAGATAAACCAGCCACAATCCGCCGATAAAGAGACCTCCGGCCATCATCATCAGCCAGCGCGGCTCCAGCGTCGGATCATGCGGGGGCAGAAACGCGCCCATCGCCGAAGCGGAGTACATCGCGCTCCACTTCTCCGGCGTGAGCATCAGCGTCATATTGGTTGAGAGCAGACGCGCAATAGAACCCGCCAGCAGCCACGCGCTCAGCCCTACAAACCATGCCGACTTGCCCGCTTCTAGCCGCGCTGTGAAGCGATAGAGCAGCCAGTAGGTCAGCGTCAGCAGGCCGATAATCGAGATCCAGTAGATGCCGATCAGCACGCTGCTGGTATAAATCGCGCGTCCATAGAGCACCTGCACAAACAGCAGCGGCGGCACAGCCAGATTGATCACATAAGTGATCACCACGGTCAATCGGCGAGCCAGCGCTCGCGCGGTGACAGTCGCCAGCGGCGATGAGCGGAAGAGGCTGAGCACAACCGCCAGCAAAAGGCCGCCGAGCAGCATCTCCACGGCCACAAAATGCAGCGAGAGCGTGACGATATGCAGCAGCTTCAGCAGCCAGATCGGCGCGGGAAGAGGAATTGGATCAACAGCGGGAAAGGATTGCATCGTGCTTATTGAGACCTCCCAAGGCCGCTTTCAAGACTAACATGGTCCAAATAGCCGTATGTGACAGCAATCACAACGCGTAAGAGAGCGAATAGCGCTGCTGTCGCAATACAACATAGAACGATCCTAAACCCCCATTGCCATCCTCCACATTAAGAAGCGAAAAAAACCGATGAAAGGCCCTAATAAACCGGCTGGTCTTATCGGCGTTGCCGTTAACTGCAAATAGACAACATCGCTGCGACGAGACAATACGGCTCAACGGCCCAAAGATGTCGCTGCCGGTATTTTTGGAAGTGTAAGCTACTGATGGTGGACCATCCAGTTTTGGAAGAACTGACCATACCCATCAGTGGGCGTGCCGTCGCCATCCTGAATCAACATATTGTTCGCAAGGGGCCAGATATCCCAACACCAGCCAATCACGCCGATCTGTGGAAGGCCGGGGACTGCTGTCCAACTCACGTCAGGCTCGGTCGAGGTTGACGCGGTTCCGGGAGCATCGGCGAATGCCGTCACATTGGCGACCAGCGGCGAGCCGACGGTGCCAGTCGATTTTGGTCGCCGGTTTCCGTAATCAACACGGGATAGCCTGCTTGCAAAATACTCTGCACCTCGGTGTAGATCTGCGGTGATTCCATCGGCGTGCAATAGGTGTTGCCGAGGGTGCAGGGGTTCTCCCAGGATTGTCCCCATGTTGGATAGGCATGCCAGGTCGCGGCCATCTGGCCAGCGGAGTCAGTGGGCACATACGACAACCAGCCGCTCAGGTCGTCTGAATAATTGAGCGATCCGATCAGCACCAAGTTGGTAGCGCCGGTCGAGCGCACCGCGTCGATCATGGCCTGGTAGCTGGCGATATTCCAGGGCGTCATGACATTTTGCTTGTTGCCGCCATTGCTCGTCGCCGGATAGCCCGTGAAAGCGCCATCCATTCCATACATCAGAAAGGCCCACTGGTCACTGCCAGTCCAATCGGTGTCAAAGAACGGCTCGTTGAACAGCTCGAAGATCACGGCGGGATTGCCCTTGAAGGTGTCAGCAATGGATATCCAGAAAGCCAGCGAGTGATCGGCATCCGCCATCTGATCCCCTCCCAACGGGCAGGCGTTGCCGGGAAGCGCCCATTGCAAGTCGAGGATCACGTACATTCCCGCTGCATTCGCCTGCTGCACCATGCCGGCAACGGCAGCTTTGTAGTTGCTTCCCGGATCGGTGTTGTGCACGAAGCCGTCTGTATCCACGCAGGTCAGCCCCAGCCATGAGCTTTCATTCAATGGAATGCGGACGACATTCGCCTTCCAGCTTTGAATGGCTGCCCAATTCGGATGGAAGGCTTGACCGAACTCCCCCACTCCACCCGATGGATCGGTTGGATTCGCCCCGGAGACCGCAGTGAATTCAAATCCGCTCAGATTCACGCCGCGCAATTGCACCGTGTTTCCTGAAGCATCGACAAAGTGGTTGCCGGAAACGGAGATTCCAAACGGCGCGGCATCGACGAAGACCACCGTGCTCGCCTGATCCGTTCCCCCGAGCCATGCGCAGGAGAGCGTATAAGTCGTCGTGCTGGTTGGCGAAACACTCGCGAAGCCGCTGTTCGGCTCGGCACCCGTCCAATTGCCTCCGCTTGCCGTGCAGGATGTGGCATTTGTAGCCGACCAGGTCAATGTCGTGCTCTGTCCGGATTTGATGGACGACGAACTTGCAGATAAAGTCACAACCGGCGTGGGGGCTACAGTGACCGTCTTGGTCGCTTGATTCGATCCGCCAGGACCAGTGCAGAAGAGCGTGTACGAAGTCGTGGCCGCAATCACTACCGTCAGGCTGCCGCTTGTGGGCTTTGCTTCTGTCCATCCGCCGCTTGCCGTGCAGATGGTGGCGTCGGTTGTTGACCAGTTCAGCGTATCCCAGGTGCCGGGCAGGATAGGCTCCCACATGAGCGTAATGATGATTGCCGGAATGGGGCCAGTGTTCACTGTTATTGTCGCGGTCGCATTCCTGGTCGGATTGGACACTGAAGTCGCCGTTAAAGTCACGACATTCGGAGAAGGAGCATTTGCGGGCGCCGCGTATGTCACCGCCGCGGCTGTTATCTTCGATAGCGTCCCGCACGCTACGCCGCTGCAACCGGTTCCTGAAAGGCTCCAAGTTACACCTTTGTTCTGGAAGTCATTCATAAGCGTGGCCGTAAAGCTCTGTGTGCCGGTTTTTGCTTGAATGTTCACTGTACTTGGCGAAACCGTAACGACAATGTTCACAAGCACCTGATCGTGCGATACGCATCCTGTGAAGGTCCACACGACTGCTGCCAGCAGCCCAGCAAACAATTTCAAGAGATGTCGGGGACATGGTTCGGCGGAATTCATTCGCGTTGTCTTCCTGAGCGTGGCCATTCATCGTGCGGCTGCGCGGCAGTCCGAGATGCGGATGAATATCGCTTGAGGGCCGAATGCGGCTCACGGTTGACAGGTATATCGGCAAAACACGGCAAAAATTGAGAGCAACAAGAACGAGCAAAGAACTCCGTTCTACGACGGGTCCGCTCGCAATTCTGCCTTGCGGCTCAACCTGTCAATCGTGAGATTTCGTATGATGTTCGCAGAAATGCAGAGAGGGTTAATTGCGCGGTCGGATGAATATGCCTGAGGAGCGAATAAGGCTCTCGATCGACAGGGTGGATAAGGCTGCAATTTGCGAAAGGTGGGATAGTACGAGCTCCGACCAGCACCAGCCAGGACGCCAATGCGCATCAATGCGTCATATCATGAATCTGCACACGATAAGGTGTAAGCAGATCGCCGGTGGCGTGGCCCATTGCAGCCACTGCCATCTGATAATTTATCTGCGCCTCCAACAGGCTCTGCTCCGCCCCGGCAAGCCGTGTCTGCGCATCCAGCACAAAATAATTGGTCTCAGTGCCCAGCTCATATTTGCGCTGATCCGCGCTCAACATCTTCTGCGCAAGATCGAAAGATATTGTGCCGGCAGCTAGCGCCTGCCTAGCCTCTTCCAGTTGATGGACCGCATTCTTGACATCAAGCGTAATCGACTCGCGGGTTCTTCGATTCGCATACATATCTTGCGTACGAGAGACTAGCGCGCTGCCCAACCTTGCCTTGGCGGCATTGTTGCGAACGGGGAGATTCAACGATAGAGCACCACCGTAGGTTGGATAGCCAAAGCCGAAGGTCTGGTCCATCGACGAACCAAAGCCGCCCGCAATCATGTTGCCGGTTGCCGAATCGAGTTGATTTCCTCCCAATCCATTGCTCTGATAGATGCCTGTAAAGGATAGATTGGGACGTTCCTGATTTTTTGCCAAACGAATGCTGGTATCGTCATTGGCCAGCGCATCGCGCGCGGCATCGATCTCCGGGCGGTGCTCCAAAGCCTCGGTCAGCGCCTGTGCAAGTTCGATCTTCATCAGCTCGCCTTTGGGCTGCGGCACCTCGGTCAGTTCCAGTTCCAGGCTGCTCCACTCCGCATCCTGATCAGCGCCCAGGGTGTAACGCAGCGCTTCTTCTGCTTGCTGAAGAGCATACGCGGCTGCAATGACCTGCACTTTGCGCGCGGCAACCTCCGATTGTGAGCGGTAGATATCAAGCGGCGGCAGAGCGCCGAGTTCCAGGGACCGTTTTTCGTGATCGTAGCTGGCTTCAGCCATTTTAAGCGACTTCTGATTCACATCGAGAGTGCCGCGTGCTTCGATTACGTTCCAGTATTGTTGAATCACCTGCCAAATCGTATTGTTCACGCTGGCTGCGAAGCTGGCCTTCGATTGCTCCAGCGAGCGCCGCGCAATTACCAGCATGGCTGTGTTGGCAAATCTTCCCGCATTCTGCAGAAGGGGCTGCGTAAACTGCAGGCTGATGATCGAATCGTAGTAAGGATTGAAGTAGTCGTAAGAGTTGTTGTTAGAATTTTTGGTGCTGTTGATGCTGGCCACAAATGTTGTGCCGGGCGAAAACAACTGCTGGTAAGAGACCGCTCCCGTCTGCGTCAGCGCACTGTAGACCGCGCTGGTGCCGACGCCCTGTAACCCGCTCGACGGCGGTGAAGAGGCGCGATTGATATTCAGATTGCTGGTGATAAGCGGATCGAAGATCCCATGAGCATTCAGCAGATTGAACTTCTGCGACTCGACCGCTGTCTCCTGCACCTGAATGCTGCTGTTGTTTTCCAGCATGAGCACGATGGCGTCTCGCAGGCTTAGGCGCAGCTTGCCGCCTTCAACATAGTTCTTCCAATGCTGATTGGCGGGCAGCTTGCCGTCCTTGACGCGCGCAGTCAACAAGTGCGAATAGCTCTCGGCTTCTGTGTGCGGCGCATCCGGCGGAGCGGCTTCGGTCTGTGCGCACACCGCGGCAGAGATCGTTAGCATCAGCATTCCAACGCGCACGCCGTGATTGGCGAGAATCTTTCTCAGCGGCTTTATCGCTCTCTTACTCATAACGAATTGCCTCCACGGGATCGAGACGCGCTGCCTTGGTGGCGGGATAGATGCCAAAGATCAATCCCACCGAAATGGAAACCAGAAAAGCCAGGGCGATCGAACTAAAGGTCACAATGGTGGACCATCCTGCCAGCCATGCGATCAGCCGTGAGATCAGAAAGCCAAAGCCCACGCCGATGGCGCCGCCGGCAAAGGAGATCATCATCGCTTCAACTACGAATTGGCGCACGATGTCACGCTGCCGTGCGCCGACGGCGCGGCGCAGGCCGATCTCGCGAGTGCGCTCCAAAATGCTGGCCAGCATGATATTCATGATGCCGATGCCGCCCACCAGCAGGGAGATCGAAGCAATGGCCACCATGACGGTATTGAAGAGTTGCTCGGTGCGCCGCTGCTGGGCAAGCAATTCAGCAGGAACAATCACGCTGTAGTCGTCTGCGCCATGGTGAGAAGACTCCAGTACCGCGCGCACAACCTGTGCCTGCTGCGTCAAATCGGAACCGTCACGAAAGTTAAGATAAATTCCATCGATCTCATCGCGCCTGTCGCTGTAGCTATCTTCAAGGCGCAGGATGGCCGATTTTAGCGGAATATATATATTGTTGTTCACATCCGCGGCTGGCACACCCGCAACATCGCTTTGCGCGCTCAACTGCGGACTGACAACGCCGATCACTCGGAACCACTGCTCGTTAACCTTGACGTACTGATTTATTGCCGCAGCCGAGCCAAAGAGATTCCATTTGGCCGCCGCGCCCAGCACGCAAACCGGCGAGGCCTGGTCAATGTCGTTCTGTTGAAGAAACCTTCCCTCCACAAGATGCAGGCCCGCAATCTGTTGATAGCTGATATTTACTCCCATTACCGCCGGGATATCACGCTGCGATTTGGGAATAATCTTTGTTGGAGTAAATCGTTTGCGAGGCGTTGCCGCCGCAAGCCCCTGCACATCTTCCTGCATGACGCGGTAGTCGGAGAGAGTAAGTCCCGGCGAGATTTTGCGCATCTTTTGGTAAGCCTGCCAATCAACTGTTTCCTTGGCTTCGACAATCAGATTATGCACACCCATCTGTTCGATCATCGCCATTACATTCTGGCGCGCACCAGCTCCGATGGAGAGCATGGCTACCACAGCCGCCACGCCAAAGATCATGCCCAACATGGTCAGTAGTGAACGCAGCCCATGCAGCAGCAAATTCTGCCAGCCCAGTTGAACATCGCGCAGCCACTGTTGATAGCCGTCGCGCCTGCAATTTGTTTGCATCGTTGCGGTCACATTGCTCACAAAGCCCCTCCGTTGACGCCGGATGCAGTGCCGCCGGCCTTGCGCGGCGCGGTGGGATCGATCATCGCCACACGGCTGTCCTCGGAGACGCCCTCAACTGCTGCGCGGCTTTCGCTCTCGTTTAGTATCTTGACCTCGCGCTGATCGTAACCGCTGGCGGTCTTCACATAAACAATGCGCTTGCCATCTTTAAGAAAAAGCGCCTGCAACGGAACCATCAGCACATTGGGCTGGATGTTGCCCATAAAAACGATCTGTGCTGTAAAACCGGAGCGCAGCCTTGCATCATTCTCTTTCAATTCGATGCTGATTTCGAAGCTGCCGCTGTTCTGCGTACTCCAGAACTGACGCGCCGACACGCCGCTCATGCTCTTCACGACGCCGTGGAAGGTGCGTTTAGGCAGCGCATCAAATACCACTTCCACCGTCTGGCCAATGCGAATGTTCGCGTGCTCCCGCTCGTTCACTTTGCATTTCAGATCCATGCTCTGCGGATCGACAACCTTGGCAATAAGGCTGCCGGACTGAACCTGATCGCCGGCGTGATAGTAGGGTAGAGACATTCCTGTAAAGTTGAGACCGCCGGATGCATTTTGGTTTTTTTGCAAGGAAACCAGACCATCCATGGGCGCAAGTACCTTCATCTTGTCCAGGTTCTGCTGGGCCTGCTCCATGGTAAGGCGCGCCTTGTTGGCCTTCTCCTGAGCCAGATAGATCGTCGCCTGCCCTGATGCCTTGTGCGAATCCATATCTTTTTCCAACTCGGCCAAAGCGCGCTGTGCCTGCTGCAGTGCCAACTGATTCTTGTCGGCATCGATTTTGCTGAGCAATTCGTTCTTCTGCATATCCAGTTCGGCGCGACGCACATTGTATTTGGCTTTGAGCAGAGCCACCTTGTCCTCAGCCGCCAAAACTTCGGCATCGGCCTTAGCCTTAGCTATTTCCTGCTCGGCCTGCTGCAACTCGGAGTGGCTTTGCTCAACCTTATAGTGCTGCTCGCTGGGATCAAACTCGATCACCAGATCGTTTTTCTTTACCATCTGTCCAGCAACCGCCAATTGCGTGATCTGCAACGAATCGCCGCCGATCGATGGCGCCGCGAGCATCATCTCGTTGTGCGCGCTCAATTCGCCCATGGCGTACACGCGGAGATCAATGCTGCCGCGTTTGACCTCGGCCAGCGGTAGTTCGTCTGCCTTCGCGGCGCCATTCAGGCGCGTGGTCAGCTTGAAACCGTATGCAACCAGCGTGAGTAAAATAACAACCAATGCGATGAGGAGAATCTTGCGTCGTTCCATTATCGGGTTCTTACTCCTTCACCGTGGGATCTTTGAGCGCCACAACTTCGCCCGCCTGCAAACCATCTGAGATCAGCACTTGATCGCGGCTGCGCTTTTCAATGCGAATCGCGTGCTCCTCAAAGTGTTTGCCGGTCCAGACATAGACCACCATTTGCCCTGACTTTGGAAAGGCGGCTTGCGCGGGAATGGCAATGGCGTTTGGAATGCGATTGAGAATCACCGTGACCTGCGCGGACATTCCAGGCTTCAGACGTGTATCGGCTTGGTCTACAGTGATTTCAAGATCGAAATCGCGCGGGAAGGGCCATCCCGCCGAAAAATCCGTTGAAGCGATGGTGCCGATGCGTTCGATCTTACCGGTGAACTGCCGGTCTGCAATGGCATCAAGCTGCACCATGACCGGCTGGCCAATTGTCAGCCGTCCGCGTTCCGTCTCGTCCACATGCACCGATATGCGCAATGAGCCGGTGTCGGGAATCTCGGCAATCTGCGCGCCTGCCCAGGCTCTGTCTCCTGCTTTGAAAGGCCTAAAATCGTTATTGTTATGCCAGCAGGTAATCAGACTGATGATACCGCTGGCGGGAGACTTCAAAGTCATGGCATCGAGAGAAGACTGCAGGCGATGTTCGTCGTAACGCGCCTTGCTGCTTGACTGGCGCTTACCTTCGATGGTTGCGGTGTTGTACGCCTTATCCGACATCAACTGCGTCTCCGCTTGGCGTCTTGCCTGTTCGGAGTCAGCCACCTTCAACTGTGCTTCGGCGCCTTCGATCGCAGAGACAACTTCGCTCTTGCCTACATCCAGTTTTGCAACATCAACGTCATAGCGCGACTTCATCAGCGCCGTGGTGTCGACCTCTTCCGTCAACTGGCCTTGTGCGCGCACCTGATTGATCTCCGCCTGCGCGGATTTCAACGTCGAGCGCCCTTGCTCCAGCGTTTGCTGTGTGCGCGTGGGATCGAACTCCACGACAACATCGCCGGCCTTCACCGCGCTGCCATCGGCGGCAATCCGTACAATCTGCAGGTCTCCAGCGCTGGCAGGGGCGGATATAGGCACCGATTTCATCGCCTTCATCTCCCCACGGAATTGCAGCACTTCCAGGAACTCGCCAC
The DNA here is from genome assembly GCA_964408275.1 of uncultured Occallatibacter sp. Lineage (GTDB taxonomy): Bacteria > Acidobacteriota > Terriglobia > Terriglobales > Acidobacteriaceae > Telmatobacter. The sequence goes on along the minus strand of CAYOYX010000072.1, from coordinate 5,017 downwards.
GCTTGACTTGGAAGGTTGCCTCCGGCGGAGCTTTTTTACTGCCATGCAGCAGCGCCCATCCGCCACCGATGCAAACCACCACGCTCATCGCGACGATCAGCCGTAAATGCTGGCGTAATCCTCTTCCAAATCGTTTCATTGGGATGGGTCTCCGCCGGCAGAGATATTTTCCATATCCAGAGCAGCCGAGAGATCCGGCATCAGACGCGGATCACTTCCCTGAATCGAAAACATAGCCGTGTAAGTACGCAGTTTATCGGAGAAGTCACCTGTCTGACCCATCGGATCGAGGGACTCCAACACGCCATCAAAGCTAAGGTCACTGTAGGCATCCAACCTTACGTGCGCCTTCTGTCCCACGCGCAGCGCTTGTAAATCCTGCTGATTGACTTGTACCGGCACCTCCATGCGCGTCGGGTCCACCACCTGCATGAAAGGCACGCCGGGGCGCACCTGGTCGCCTTCCTGCACCAGGCCTGGTCTGCCCGTCTTCCAAATAGAGTTGAAGACCACGATGCCGTTGATGGGAGAGTGAATCTGCATCAGCGCCGCATTGGCCTGGGCGTGCAGCATCGTTTCGCGCATACGGTCGCGCTGAATCTCCAGAATGCGAATGGAGGCCAGCGCGGCCTTGCGCTTCAATTCAAAGGTCTGCTTCAGTTGAGCCAGCGTGGCCACGGCTTCATCGAGATCTTCCTGTGCCTTTTCGGCGTCAATGCGCGAAAGCAACTCGACCTTATTCATCTCCAGCCGCGCCTTTTTGACGGCGTTTTCGGCCTGCACCATCTCGGTCTCATCCTTGGCGCGGGCCGCGTCCTCTTTAGCTTGCGCTTGCAAAACCTGCTGATTCAGGTCCACGGCCTGTGCTTGTTTGTCGATGGCGTCGCGCAACTGATCTTGCCGATCGAACTCGACAAGCAGGTCGCCCTTTTTAACGCGGCTTCCGGCAGGGGCCAATCTGGTAATAGTCAATGTCGGCACTGTTTGTCCGGCAAGCCTCGGCGCTTGCACGGACTGAGTAACCACCGCAGCCGTAATGCCCTTCAGGCGCAGCACGACATCGGTCGCTGCGGGCATCGGCGCTGAAGCGGTTTGCACGGCGGGCTTGATTCGATGCAAACTCCAGACGGCCAGTGATACGAGAGCCAAAGCAACAAGCAGCACCCCCAGCACTCGCTTGGATTTCCACCTGTGCCAAGCCGCTCGCTGTTCAGGCGACGGTGCAGCCAACTGCTCCAGCAATTCCATTTCGTTAGAAATCCTTTTCTGTCGATTTCATCCGCGATCCTCATGAAAAACGCTTCAGAAAGGAACCTTCCTTGCTTAAGCATTACGGAAAGCGATTTTTCGCAGTACGCTCATACAGATTTCTTGATTTACAACACTTTACTACGTTTCATCCGCATGGGTTTGAATGCTTAGACGCATGAACTGCGAATTCCGCTCAATGTTATTTTTTCCGCAACAACTGTAACAGGCATGGATGCACGAGACTTGGAATGTTGGCAATAGGGAAAGCCCGGGGTTGGTTGGTGCTCATGGATTGATTGTGTTGGAGAGAGGAAATGATCGGCAAAAAACTTCATAAGATTGCTCCGTCCTTCATCCCCGTTCGCCACGACATAACCGCGCAAACCATCAATATAGCGCCCATCACAGCCAGCGAGAGCGTGATAGGCACGTTGATCCAGCGGGCGGTGAGCATTTTCAGCGCGACAAAAGCCAATATCGCGCCCAGTCCGTAGTGCAGATAACGGAAGCGGTCCAGCAGCGAGGAGAGCGCAAAGTAGAGCGAGCGCAGGCCCAGAATCGCCGCGATATTCGAGGTGTAGACCACGAAGGGGTTGTGCGAGACGGCGAGCACGGCGGGAATTGAATCCACGGCAAAGAGCACGTCGGTAAGCTCGACGGCAAGAATCACTGGCAAGAGCGAGCCAGTATCGGATTGCAGTTTGCGAATCAAATTGGCAATTGGCGCGGGCGCTTTCGGCGTCGCCGCGTTGACCGAGCCAACGCGCAGCAGCCGCCAAGCGGCATAAAGCAGAATAAGGCCGAAGATCCAGGGAATCCACACGAAGCGCCGCAACAGCGTAATGCCGGCGGCGATGAAGATCGCCCGCAGAATCACCGCCCCGGCCACGCCCCATAACAGAGCCGTATGCTGGCGGCGCGGCGGAATGCGAAAGCCCTGAAAGATGACCAGAAAGACAAAAAGATTGTCGACGCTGAGAGAGGTTTCAATGGCGTAGCCTGCTACGAACTCGAGCGCAGGTTGATGGCCACGGACGATGGCCACCCAGGCGGCAAAGCCGGTTGCAGCCGCGACCAGCATCGCCGTCCATAGCCAAGCGACGAGTTGCGGATGCCGTATCGCGCGACCGGTTCCGGAGAACCACGCATCCGCGATGAGCAGCCCTGCCACCACTGCGTGAAAGCCTAGCCACCAGAGCCACGAAACGCCGGCAATCATTGATAGAAAGCTCCAGAAAACTATGAATCGCGAACAGTGAACAGGAATGAGCCGTGAATCTGCTCTTGCAGCTTTCAACGGTGGATTGTTCCCTGCTCACTGCAAAACCGGCAATGAGCAAACCGGAGTGGTTCCCCATGCGACGTTTCCGCAAGCACGTCTACGGCTCCGAATCGCGGTTCGCCAACTGGCGGTCGATAGAACTTTCGACGGCTCTCTCGGCGTCGGCAAGGAGGAAGCCGCTGGTGGGCCGCACTGCGACCTGAGTTCCAGTGTGGCCAAGCACGGAGGCAATCTCGTTCCAACGCAGGATGGTGGAGTTGACCGTCATCATCAGCGGCTTGCGCTCCGGCTCGGGCAGCGCGGCGTAGACGATCCAGATGCACAGCAGAGCCAAGGTCACCGACTCATAAACAAACTGCAGCGGTTCGTTCAGCGAGGTGCTGCGGGATAACAACGAACCGATGATGAAATCATTTGTGGACATAAGGCCAAAGCCCAAGGCAATTCCGAAGGCCATGTCGCGGACCGAAAGGCGTAACGCATTCATGCTTAGACAGAGAAAACCCAGCAGACACAGTTCAAGAATGCATACGCATCGCATTAACCTGAATGCGATTGCTGAGACGATGTAGATATGCACAGGTTCGAAGGTCAGTGTCGACAAACTCACAATCGCCGAAATCAGAGCGGCCCAGCGAAAGACGATAGTGCCAAGCTTCTGCAGGCCGGAAAACGCTGAAAGCGCGGAGCGGAATACCTCGATGCAGACAAAAAAGAGCAGCACTGCGCTGACGATGTATACCGCCCAGTAGAAGTAGAAATAAAAAACAAAACAGTAGTCGTTGAACCAATGACGTTGCTGTCCATAGAGGAGAATGGCCATTACTGGCGCCGAGAAGACGCGCAAAGTCAGGTAGGCCGCCATAGCCGGGAATCGGAGTTGCAGCTTCCCCGCCCAAAAGACGAAGCCGAGAATAGCCCAGAGCGCAATCTCCACCAAGCTCATCAGGGACATCGCGCTCTGTGGAGACATAGCGAACCTCTCACTATTCTTGGGACTTTCTCAGAATAGCGCCAAACGCTCTGCCACTCAACTATAACGTCGAAAATGCTCTCTAATGCGCTATCGCTTCCACAACCGGCATCCCTTAGCGACGGAAAGCGCAAGGCATATGGGGACCGCAGGCCGGAATAGGCATCCTCAGGCTCGCCGTGGCTGATTGCTGGCTGAGGATGATGGGACAGGCTTTAGAGGCGGAGGTGGCAGCTACAGCTCCGGCAACGACAACGAAGAAAACGAAGATACGGATTGCGAGTTTCATGGCAGATAACCGCTCGAGGGTATGAGGCGAGAGAAAAACCACTTCTACTTCGATTGAATGCTAGGATCAAAGGACAAATAAGTCAAGTAAACTCAACGCGGTGGAATCAATTAGTAATGAAATATGGTTACCAAAATACTGTGATTTCACGGAACTTCCCCTCAATATTACCGTCTATTCTTACCTCTTTTCGAGCCTCGTCTTGACCCTCACGCGTGGTAAAATACTGGTAGGAAACTTCGCTCGAAAGCCTCTGTCTTTCAATCGGTTATAACTCGGAATCCTGGTCCAAGAAGACAGTTTGGGCGGCGCGCGCAGTGTGGAATTGAAGAGAAGGCTTTGCGAACGGAATCTATGGCGACCGATCCTTTGAATACGACACCCCCTCCCGGCGATAACGATAGCTACACCGGCGACAACATTAAAATTCTCGAAGGCTTGGAGGCGGTGCGCCTGCGTCCTGCCATGTACATTGGGTCAACCGGCGAGATGGGTTTGCACCACCTGGTCTATGAGGTGGTGGACAACTCGGTCGATGAGGCGCTGGCCGGCTATTGCAAGAAGATCGATGTTGTCATCCACGTGGACAACTCGATCACCGTGGTCGATGACGGTCGGGGCATTCCTGTGGACATGATGGATCTGTCGAACGGCAAGTCGATGCCGGCCGTGCAAGTGGTGCTGACCAAGCTCCATGCCGGCGGCAAATTCGACGCCTCCACGTATAAGGTCTCCGGCGGTTTGCATGGCGTCGGAGTCAGTTGCGTCAACGCACTATCGCAGGAGTTCAATGTCGAAATCTGGCGCGACGGCCACACCTGGGAGATGGACTTCAGTTGCGGCGAGCCTGTCAGTGAACTGCGTCAGGCGGGCACCAGCAAGCGGCGCGGAACCAAAATACATTTTTTGCCTGACAAGACGATCTTTTCGACTACCGAATACAACTACGACACGCTTGCGCAGAGATTGCGCGAGATGGCCTTCCTCAACAAGGGCCTGGAGATTACACTCACCGACGAGCGCACCGCGGACGCCAAGACCGGCGAAGCGCGCAAGGCGGAGTTCAAGTATGCCGGCGGCATCGCAGAATTCGTCAAGCACCTCAATCGCGGCAAGAGCGTGCTGCACGACAAGCCGATCATGATGGAAGCGATGCGCGATAACGTCGAGATCGAGATCGCGCTGCAATACAACGACAGCTACTCGGAGACGGTCTTCAGCT
>CAYOYX010000071.1:0-18184 GCA_964408275.1 uncultured Occallatibacter sp. | reverse complement strand
CTACAACTATCTGGACATTGGCCACCACGGCTGGCTCGGCTGGACTTCCAACACAGCATACGCCGTCGCATTCTTCAGCAGTTTCGTACAGCAAATGTCGGCTGGATATGCCACCATTGACGGCTTCATCACCAACACCGCCAACTATGGTCCTCTCACAGAACCGTATATAGTTTGGGACGAGGTTGCAGGCGGACCGGAAACCGACACCAACCTTACCAGCGGGATATTTACCGGCGACTTCTATCAGTGGGATCCAGCAATCGATGAGCTCTCGTACAAAACCTTTTTCTTGCAGGCTCTGACGGCGTCGGTTTCGGGAGGCTACACCGACCCGCGTGGTCAGGCGCATACGCCGGGCGGCGGCTTTCCGTCGACGATTGGCTTCCTCATCGACACTTCGCGCAATGGATGGGGCAACACCTCTGCCGCTAACGGCGGCGGCAGCAGTGCCTACCAAGTGCGGCCGACAGCCGCGGGCACCAGCACCGTCATCGACACCTTTGTAAACGAAAGCAAGATCGATCTGCGCAATTCCTCGGGACAGTGGTGCAACCAGGAGAATGTAGGCATCGGCGAGCCGCCGACAGTGACTCCCACCACCGGCGTAAGCGCTTATGTTTGGGTCAAGCCTCCTGGAGAGGCGGACGGCAACTATCCGGGCAGCACTTACGGAGGGGTAACTGCAACGGATGGCGATCCGAACTGCAACCCTGTGACCGCAAACCCGCAGGCCGGCGCCGATACCATCGTGAACTCGATTCCGAACCCGCCTCCCGCCGGCACCTTCTGGCTGACTGAGTTTGTACAGTTGGTTGAGGACGCCAATCCGGTGATTCAAATCGGTTCGGGCTTCTCAATCACAGCCACCTCGGCGAGCGGGGTGCAGGGAACGCCTGCGACGAGCAGCGTCACTGTCAACGAATTTGGAAGCTTTAACGGCGCTGTGACGTTGGCATTGAGTCAAAGCACCCCACTGCCGACAGGCGTTACCGCGGCCTTCAGTCCTGCAACGGTCACCGGCTCCGCGGGCAGCACGCTCACCATTACTATTTCCGCCACGGCTATACCCGGAACCTATCCGTTAATCGTGATTGGATCCGGCGATGGGACCACGGAGTCCGCTTCACTCAGCCTCACCGTGGTTTCTGCGCCCACATTCACAATTATTCCCTCTTCTACGACTGTTTCCTTGCCGGTCGGAACCAACCCCACCGACACTTTCACTATCGGCTTTCAGGGCGGCCTCACGGGGAGCGTATCGGTCAGCGCTACCGGCCAGCCCTCTGGTATGCAAGTCAACTTTTCTCCGTCTTCGGTGAATGCGCCAGGCGGGACCATTGTTGCGAACTTCAGCGCGCAGAGTAGCACACCGGCTGGATCTTATCCCATTCAGATTGTGGGAACGAATGTAGGAACCAACGGCACAATCACGAACTCCGTCCCCATCACCGTCACCATTCCGGGATCGGGCTTCACGCTCGCACCTTCGCCAACCAGCCTGTCTATCGCTCAGGGCAGCAGTGGCACCGACGCCATTACAGTAACGGACTTGAGCGGATTCACGGGTTCTGTGACGCTTGCCGCGACCGGCTTGCCCGTCGGCGTAACTGCCACGTTCGGTACTAATCCAACCACTGCGACCAGCGTAGTCACATTTACGGTAGCTTCCACGACTGCTGTTGGAACCTATCCGATCACCATTACCGGAACCTCCGGCTCGTTGACTCCAGTTACCACATCCATCTCTCTTACGGTGACCGGGGTTGGCTATACGCTTTCGGCTTCGCCCGCAACTCTCTCCGTAACTGAAGGAGGCACCGGAACCAGCACGATTACAGTAACCGATGTGGGCACATTTACCGGCGGCGTAACTCTTGCCGCCTCCGGACTGCCGACTGGAGTTACTGCCACGTTTGGCACTAATCCAGCCACCGCGAGCAGCGTCGTCACATTCACGGTAGCAGCAACGACAGTAGCTGGAACTTATCCGATCACCATCACAGGAACCTCCGGCACACTGGCCGCAGTTACCACGTCAATCAACCTTACTGTAACCGGAGCGCCGGGCTATACGCTTTCGGCTTTGCCCGCAACTCTCTCCGTGACTGAAGGAGGCACCGGAACCAGCACCATCACGATAACGGACAAGAACGGATTTAGCGGCAGTGTATCGTTTGCCGCGTCCGGCCTGCCTGCTGGCGTAACTGCCGCGTTCAGTCCGACATCATCCGCGAGTTCCAGCGTAGTCACATTCACGGTAGCTTCCACGACCGCTTTTGGAACCTATCCGATCACTATCACAGGAACCTCCGGCACATTGGCCGCAGTTACTACGTCCATCAATCTCACCGTTGCTAACGTCGGCGCGTGCAATGTCATCTACACGATCTCGCCGCAGAACTCAACGGCTTTCGGCGCGGCCCTCACCATTCAAAACACGAGCACGACGGCCCTGACCAATTGGACGCTGACCTGGAGCTTCGCCAATGGGCAGACAGTTTCGTCTCTCTGGAATGGCATTGAAAGCCAGAGCGGCGCTAACGTGACGGTAACTAACGAGCCTTACAACGGCAGCATTCCCGCCGGCGGCACCGCTACAGGCATCGGATTCAACGGCACTTGGAACGGCGTCACCAACGCAGTGCCAACGAATTTCGCTATCAACGGAACATCCTGCGGAGGACCGCCGCCGCCACCGCCGCCGAGCTTTACGCTTGCACCTTCGGTATCGACATTGTCGATCGCTCAGGGCGCTAGCGGCACCGACACCATCACGGTGACGGATGTGAACGGATTCAACGGCAGCGTAACTCTTGCCGCGTCCGGCCTGCCCACCGGCGTAACTGCCGCGTTCGGCACTAATCCAGCCGCGGCGACCAGTGTTGTCACGATCACGGTTGCTTCTACGACCACAGCAGGAACCTATCCGATCACCATCACCGGAACCTCCGGCACACTGACTCCAGTTACCACATCTATCTCTCTCGTGGTGCCCGGAGCACCGAACTATACGCTTTCGGCTTCGCCCGCAACTGTGACATCGTCTCCGGGAAGTACCGGAACCAGCGCAGTCACTGTAACGGACCAGAATGGATTTACCGGCAGCGTAACTCTTGCCGCAACTGGGTTGCCTGCCGGTGTAACTGCCGCGTTCGGCACTAATCCCGCGACGGCGACAAGTGTAATTACGTTCACGGTAGCTTCCACGACCGCGGCAGGAACCTATCCGATCACCATCACCGGAACCTCCGGCACACTGACCCCTGTGACCATCAGCATTTCACTTACGGTAACTGGAGCGTCCGCATGCACTGTTGACTACGGGATCGCCAGCCAATGGCCGGGAGGCTTTGGAGCGGCTCTCACCATCATCAACAACGGAAGCACAGCCTTAAGCAACTGGACATTGACCTGGAGCTTTGCCAATGGCCAGACAATTTCGCAACTCTGGAGCGGCATTGAAAGCCAGAGCGGCGCAAACGTGACGGTGACCAATGAACCCTACAACGGCAGCATCCCCGCCGGAGGCAGCTTGACAGGCGTCGGATTCAACGGCACCTGGAACAGTGTCACAAACGCGATACCAACGGCGATCTGGCTGAACGGAACGGCCTGCACAGTCAACTAGCAAGTTACTGCAACGTATGGCAGGCGCAACAGGAACGTGGAGGAGCGTTGTAGTCCGGCTTCATCCATGAGCTCAGGCGTTGCCAGTCACACCTGTTTAGTCCGGAATCGACATGCATTTTTCCGATTCCGGACTGAATGGATGCTAAACAGTCAACCGTATGTTTTACACGCCATAACCGCGGATCGTGTCTTGATCAGGCCGGTCGCTCAATCGAAGGATGCGTATGAGTTTGAGCGAACCTTGCCCCGACAATGTTTTCACTAACACGCTACACCACTAGCTATCACCGATGGCGTGTAGGCCGACCGGCCGGGTATGTTACCGGACATTCGGGCGGAGCCTCTAGCGTCAGACAAAAGGAGCGCACCATGAAATACCGTTTTATGCGTACGTTCGGAATAATCCTGGCAGCAGTGATTGTTCAGGCATCTGCTTTAACAGCACAAACCGCGTGTAACGTTAATTACACGATCTCCAGCCAATGGCCGGGAGGCTTTGGAGCGGCCCTTACCATTCAAAACACGGGGACCACGGCGTGGACCAATTGGTCGCTCACCTGGACCTTCGCCAACGGGCAGACTGTTACACAACTTTGGAATGGCATAGAAACCCAGAGCGGCGCAAATGTAACGGTAACCAACGAACCATACAACGGCAGCGTCGCAGCCGGCAGCAGCGTCGCCAGCGTCGGATTCAACGGCGCCTGGAACGGAACCAACGCAGTGCCCACGTCCTTCGCAGTCAATGGGACGACCTGCGGAGTCCCAATTTCCGGCTTTACGCTCACACCTTCGGCGACGGCATTGTCGATCGTTCAAGGCAACAGCGGTACCGACACGATTACAGTAAATGATACGGGCACATTCACCGGCAGCGTATCGTTTGTCGCAACGGGCATACCCGCCGGTGTAACTGCTTCGTTTAGCCCAACTGCATCCGCGAGTTCAAGCGTGGTCACCTTCGCGGTCGCTGCAACGACCGTTGCTGGAACCTATCCGATCACCATCACCGGAACCTCCGGCACGCTGACTCCAGTGACCACCTCTATTACGCTCACTGTGCTCCCCGCGTCCAGCTTCACGCTCACGCCATCGGCGACGTCATTGTCGATTGTTCAAGGCAACAGCGGCACCGACACGATTACAGTGAATGATACGGGCACATTCACCGGCAGCGTAACTCTCGCAGCATCCGGAATGCCGACAGGAGTTACGGCAACATTCGGCACCAATCCAGCCACGACGACTAGTGTGCTGACTTTCGCGGTAGCTGCTACGACCGTACTGGGGACTTATCCGATCACGATCACCGGAACCTCTGGTACGCTGACTCCAGTAACCGCTACCATCTCACTTACGGTAACTGGCCTCGGAAGCTTTAGTCTTGCAGCTTCACCCGCAAGCCTCACGGTGGCCCAAGGCGCCAGCGGGACTGACACGATCACGGTAACGGACTCAAGCCCCTTCAATGGCCCCGTGTCATTTACCGCATCCGGCCTGCCAACCGGCGTAACCGCTGCGTTCAGTCCGGCATCATCCACGACCTCAAGCGTAGTCACCTTCGCGGTCGCTGCATCCACTGTCACTGGAACGTATCCGATCATCATCACCGGAACCTCAGGCACACTGACCGCCCCTATAACCATTGCGCTGACAGTGAGCACGCCGCCCACTGGAGCTTGCCAAGTCATCTACACGATCTCACCGCAGAACTCAACCGCCTTCGGCGCGGCTCTCACGATCCAGAACACCAGTGCAACGGCTCTATCGAATTGGACGCTGACCTGGTCATTCGCCAACGGGCAAACTGTTTCGTCTCTCTGGAATGGCATTGAAAGCCAGAGCGGCGCAAACGTAACGGTCACCAATGAACCCTACAACGGCAGCATCCCCGCCGGAGGCAGCCTCACTGGCATAGGATTCAACGGCACCTGGAACGGCTCTGCCAACGCAGTGCCGACTAACTTCGCTATCAACGGAACAGCTTGCGGCGGGCAAGGCAGCTTTACGCTGAAGCCTTCCGCATCGACGCTGTCGATTGCCGCAGGCTCCAGCGGCACCGATACTATCACGGTAACGGATTCCAGCCCATTCAATGGCTCTGTTTCATTTACCGCAACCGGTATGCCTGCTGGAGTAACTGCCACGTTCAGCCCGGTTTCATCCACGACCTCAAGCGTGGTCACCTTCGCGGTCGCTGCAACGACTGTTGCAGGAACCTATCCGATCACCATCACCGGAACCTCCGGCACACTACCCTCGGTTACGACAACCATTCAACTAACCGTCTCGTCGGGGAGCTTTACGATTGCGCCCTCTCCGATTAATTGCACAATGCCCCAGGGCGGCAGTTGCTCTGTCACCATTACAGTGACGGATATTAGTCCGTTTACCGGCAGCGTAACCCTGTCGGCGTCCGGATTGCCGGCGGGAATCACTGCCACGTTTGCTCCCGGCGTCACCAGCACAACCAGCGTACTGACTTTCACAGCCAGCGCCACGGCCGCGGTTGGATCTTCTCCGGTTACCATCACCGGAACCTCAGGCACACTGACTCCGGTGACCACCTCTATTACGCTCACGGTTACAGGGCCTCCAGGCTACACTCTTGCAGCTTCGCCCGCAGCTCTCACAGTGGCTCCAGGAGCTACGGGAAACAGCACCATTACGGTGACAGACAACAACGGATTCACCGGCAGCGTCACGCGTGCCTCCTCCGGTCTGCCTACCGGCGTAACTGCCGCGTTCGTTCCCAGCTCAACCACGGGGACTAGTGTGCTCACGTTCACAGTAGCTGCCACAGCCGCTAATGGAACGTCCACGATCACCATCACCGGAACCTCCGGCACACTCACTCCGGTTACAACCACCGTCACCCTCACGGTGGGCACCGGCTATGCTGCAACCGCCAAGGCGAACTTCCTCGAGATGTACGGCGATATGACCAACACGGCGAACGGCTACTTCAGCCCGCTCGGCATTCCATATCACTCGGTGGAAACGCTGATTATCGAAGCTCCCGACTACGGCCACGAAACCGTATCCGAGACTTACAGCTACTACATCTGGCTGACCTCGATGTACGGCGCAATCGAAGATCAGTCGAACGGCGCGAGCGCGGCCAACTGGACTCCGCTGACGACGGCATGGAACAGCTTTGTTCAGTACATGATTCCCAACTCGGCCAACCAGCCGATGACCTCTTACAATCCAAGTTCCTCGGCCACCTACTGCCCGACGTACGATAACCCCAGCAGCTATCCGTGCACACTGACCAGTTCGGTAACGGTTGGTACGGATCCTCTCGCGGACGAACTGCACACCACCTACAACACGTGGGATATGTTCAGCGCGCACTGGATCCTCGACACCACCAACTGGTACGGATACGGCATCCAGGAGAGCGGACCAGGCGCCGCAGGCGCTCCCTCTTTCTACAACTCGTATCAGCGCGGGCCGATGGAGTCGGTGTGGCTGACGATTCCGCAGCCTTCATGGGATAACTTCAAATACGGCAATACAAGCGATGGCGGCTATCTAAGCCTCTTCACTTCGGGTCCGTATTCCCAGCAGTGGAAGTACACGGATGCTCCCGATGCGGACGCGCGCGCCATACAGGCCCTTTATTGGGCGCAGCAGTGGTCGGGCAACAACTCGACCGTAGCCGGCTTGCTCCCGCAGGGCGCCGAACTGGGCGACTATCTGCGCTACTCGTTCTTTGATAAGTACTTCAAGGAACAGGGCTGCCAGAGCACTTCTTGCCCGGTTGAAAATGGCACCAAGAACTCCTCGGCTTACCTGCTGTCCTGGTATTACGCATGGGGCGGCGCTCTGCCGGCGGTGGGAAGTTGGGATTGGCGCATTGGATCGAGCGATGTTCACTTCGGCTACCAGAACGCGTTGGCGGCCTATGCTCTGTCCACCGACACCGCTCTGATTCCCACCTCGCCTACCGCCAAGACGGATTGGACCACCGCTCTCCAGCGGACCCTCCAATTCTACCGTTGGCTCCAGTCTGATGAAGGCGCGATCGCCGGCGGCGCAACCAATAGCTGGGGCGGCGGCAGCAACCTCGACAATCCTCCCGACGCTTGGGGCGGACAGTACGCAGTTCCTCCGGCCGGCACGCCGACCTTCTACGGAATGTCGTACATCTTCGCACCATCGTACGAAAATCCGCCCAGCAACCAGTGGTTCGGAATGCAAGTCTGGTCGATGGAGCGCTTGGCCGAGTACTATTACGTAACCGGCGACGCCAATGCGGCGGTCATTCTCAACCCCTGGGTCAAGTGGGCCGAATCCGTTGTCACAACCAGCGGCGCCACCTACTCGCTCCCGAATCAACTGACTTGGACTGGCCAGCCTATCACTTGGGCGACAGGCACCACGGTCGCGAACGCTCCTGTCAACACCGGTCTGCACGTAACCGCCTCCGGCACCAGCCAGGACATCGGCTTGACCGGTTCGCTCTGCAAGACCCTGCTGTACTACAGCGCCGCCACTGCGAAGTATGGAACGCAAGATTTGACCTCCTTCAACCTGGCTAAGACGCTGCTCCAGGATGTATGGGCAAGCTACAAAGATCCCATCGGCATTTCGGCTCCTGAAACGGGCACCAGCTACAACAATTTCACCGAGCCGATCTACGTTCCTTCCGGTTGGGAGGGTACGATGCCGAACGGCGATCCGATCAACTCGAGTTCGACCTTCGCCAGCATTCGGACCCAGTACCAATCGGATCCGATGTATGCCACGGTTATGGCCTATGCGAATGGCACCGGGCCGGCTCCCGTATTCAACTTCCACCGCTTCTGGGCCGAGACCGACATCACCACGGCCTACGGAGTGTACTACCTGTTGTTCCCGAATGACTAAGGGAACAATGCTTCTAACCCGCTAGTCCGCGTAACTGATCAAACTAGCTTTGCGGGTTGGCGATTGTAGTAGTAATAGGGCCGTGGTTTCGCGCATAACTTCGTGATTGGTGGAAGTGAATGCCGCGAATCCACAGCCCTTTCCATCTTGGAGCTTGCGTGAAGCGTGCTTCATCAGCAATTCCGCTACCAACCAAGGCTCACTTATCCATGTGGATATGAGTGGGTTATGTGTCATAAAGGAGAAACCATGTCTCAGCAGTTCACTCCCTCCTGTGGACGGGTCCGCACTCGTCGACTGAGCGGGTACTTGTTTACAGTATTCGCAGCTCTGCTTATCATCACTGGCGCGCCTTGCGCCGCCGCTCAATGCAAAGTCACTTACACGATTTCCAGCCAATGGCCGGGCGGATTTGGAACGGCCATCTCCATTCAAAACACGGGGACCACGGCGTGGACCAATTGGTCGTTGACCTGGGCCTTCGCCAACGGACAGACGATCACGCAGCTCTGGAACGGCACGGAAACCCAAAGCGGCGCTAACGTGACGGTGAATAACATGAGTTACAACGGCAGCATCGCTGCCGGCGCGACCTTAACCGGAATGGGATTCAACGGAACCTGGAACAACATAACCAATGCTGTTCCCACGTTGTTTGCGGTGAATGGAACGGCTTGCAATACGTTGTTGACATCCACAACCACCGCACTCGCGGTCTCTTCCACAACCGCCACCTCAGGCGCCAACATTACCCTGGCTGCCACGGTTTCGCCGTCTGCGGCCACAGGGACCGTTACGTTTTACGATGGGACAACCGCGCTGGGAACCGGGACGCTGAGTTCTGGAACGGCGGCTTTATCCACCTCATTCAGTACGACCGGGACACATTCAATTACTGCCGTCTACGCCGGTTCGTCCACCTACGCGACCAGCACATCGAGTGCAGTCTCCGTAACGGTTAGCGCGGCAACACCGACGGCCACTACCACTGCGCTTGCAGTATCCACCACCACGCCTGCGGTTGGAGCCAGCGTCACATTGACCGCCACGGTTTCGCCTTCTGCGGCTACCGGCACAGTGACCTTCTATTCGGGCACAACCTCGCTCGGAACCGCAACATTGAGCTCGGGCGCGGCAACGCTTGCGACCTCATTTGCAACAGCGGGAACCGACACACTTACGGCAGTCTACGCTGGATCGACGACCTACGCGACCAGCACATCAAGCGCAGTCTCCGTGACGGTCAGCGCGGCAACACCGACGGCCACTACTACTGCGCTCGCAGTATCCACCACCACGCCTACGGTTGGAGCCAGTGTCACATTGACTGCCACGGTTTCGCCGTCTGCGGCTACCGGCACAGTGACCTTCTATTCGGGCACAACCTCGCTCGGCACTGGAACATTGAGTTCGGGTGTGGCAACGCTTGCGACCTCATTTGCAACAGCGGGAACCGACACAGTGACGGCCGTCTACGGCGGATCTACAAGCTACGCGACCAGCACATCAAGCGCAGTGAGCATCACCGTCTCTTCCGGCACTGGCACAGCGTGCAATGTTGTCTACACGATCTCGCCGCAGAACACCAGCGCCTTTGGAGCATCCATCACCATCAACAACACAGGGACTACCAACTGGACAAGCTGGACGCTGACTTGGAGCTTCGCTAACGGGCAGACAGTTTCGTCGCTCTGGAATGGCGTGGAAACCCAGACCGGCGCGTTGGTCACGGTGATGAACGAGAGCTACAACGGCAGCATCCCTGCCGGCGGCAGCCTCTCCGGCATCGGCTTCAACGGAACCTGGAACGGGACCAATGCGGTACCAGCGGCATTCGCCGTGAATGGGACTCTCTGCGGCGCGCTGAGTAACAATCCTCCGTTGGCGCCGACCGGGCTGACAGCCACACCCGGCAATCAACTGATCGTGCTTTCATGGAACGCA
The DNA here is from genome assembly GCA_964408275.1 of uncultured Occallatibacter sp. Classification (GTDB taxonomy): domain Bacteria; phylum Acidobacteriota; class Terriglobia; order Terriglobales; family Acidobacteriaceae; genus Telmatobacter. The sequence goes on along the minus strand of CAYOYX010000071.1, from coordinate 7,732 downwards.
AGTTTGACTGCATCCAGTTACAATGTGCAACAGTCGACCACGAGTGGCGGACCGTACACGAAGGTCGGTTCGTCGGTTGGTACCAGCTTTACTAATACCGGCTTGACCAACGGCACCATTTATTACTATGTGGTCTCCGCTGTGAACTCCGTTGGCGCCGGTCCCAACTCAGCTCAAGTCTTCGCCACACCCGGCGTTGTGGCTGCAAATGTTACGATCAGCGTCAATCCATCCATAACCCAGCCGATCTCGCCCTGGATTTATGGAGTCAACGTAGTTAGCGGTGGGATTCCCAATGTTCCACAAGTAACCCTCCAACGTCTTGGCGGCAATCGCTGGACAGCCTACAACTGGACGACGAACGCCTCCAACGCAGGCAACGACTATCTCTACGAGAGCGATGATTACATGAGCAGCAGCACTATTCCAGGATATGCATTGTATCCAACGATCAATGCCGACATTGCCGCTGGACAAGCTACCCTGATGACGGTGCAGTTGCAAGGTCTGGTATCAGCAGATGAGGCCGGTCCTGTCAGCACCACCAATGCTCCGGATTTGGCAAGGTTCCAGGTAGTGGTCGATCAGAAGAGCACAGTTAGTTCCGCTCCCTTTACGACTACGCCGCCCATTGTTGTGGTCAACGGCGAGGACACAGGCGATGTCTACATGGACGAGTTCGCGTGGGCAATGAATCAGCTTTCCACCACGCAGGATATTTTCAACGGCGCAACATCAACACCGGTTTTTGTGGATCTCGACAACGAACCGGAACTCTGGAACTCGACTCACTTGGAAGTGCAGGGTCCGACGGAAATTACGCCTGCCGCCTATATTGCCAAGACTCTGACGATAACTCAGGCTCTGAAGAATCAGTTCCCGAATATGATCGTCTTTGGGCCTGTGCATTACGGCTTCCTCGGCATCTACAACTGGCAGTCCGCAATCACAGACACCACTCCTACCGGAGCCAACTGGTTCACGGATATGTATCTCCAGGCCCTGAGCACCGCTTCAGCAACCTATGGAAGGCCGCTGGTGGATGTCTATGACTTCCACTGGTATCCAGAGGACTACGACGCGAGCGGCACACGGGTGACCAGCATGACCGCTGCGTCGTTGTCGGATGCGGATATGCAGTTGATCGTGCAGGCTCCGCGCAATCTCTGGGATCCGACGTTCACCGATCCCGATAACAGTAATGCGTGGCTCAACTCGGTGCTGGGAGGCGCGCCCATCAACATTCTTGGACGGCTGCAAGCGAAGATCGCTTCTGAGTTCCCATCGATGAAACTCTCCATCACCGAGTACGAGACCGGCGGATACAATAACATCGCGGGAACGGTCGCGCAGGCGGATCAGTTGGGAGTTTATGCCAGTCAAGGCGTCTTCGCAGCCGCGTTTTGGCCGCCGAGCGGAAGCTACGATTTTGAGCTTGCGGGCTTCCGCGCATTCCGTAATTTCGATGGCGCCAATTCGAACTTCGGAGATACTTTGCTGCAATCAACCTCCAGCAACCCAGGGAATGTGATGGTCTATGTAAGTACGGATAGCACAATGCCTGGCCGGGTTGTGTTAGTGGCCATCAATCGCGCTAACACGAGTCAGGTCGCAGCGATCAGCGGGCTTAGTCTGTCGGGCACGGCCAGTATGTATCAAATCACGGCGACCACAGCCGCGGGACAAAGCCCGGTAACGCCAGTGTCCATTGGAACAATGGCGGTCAGCGGCTCGTCGCTGACGCTGACCTTACCCGCATACAGTGTCACAACAATCGACGTTCCATGAACCCGCTGAATTTGGATTAAGGCAAAACCAGAGTCGTATGTCCGGGTGATTTCAATGCAAGTCGTCGCTTGCTTTAGGACGCACTGACTTGAGAGTTGAAGCTCCGGGATACACGTAAACGCGTAGTCTTCCCCTCTTGACCGTTGGGCGATGCGTGGGTCTCTGGGTAAGGACTGAGTCCCGAAGTGTTCACTTGTTTTAAGTGGACGCTTCGGGAATCATATGTCAGGCGGCTTTGGCGACGACCGGTAAGGCGTCGGCGAGATTTCAGGGAGCAGTTCGTCACTGCGGTTGACGGGGTACTCGGCGATCTGCGCAAGGACCGTGCGTTAATACAGTTCCGGGTCAAGGCCGTTTAGCTTGTCCGATCCGACCAGTGAGTAAATGGCGGCAGTGCGTTCGCCGCCGTAGTCCGATCCACAAAAAAGATTATTTTTTCTTCTCAGCACAACGGCGCGCAAGGCCCGTTCAGCCGCTGAGTTATCGATCTCCAGCAGTCCATCGTCAACATAGCGAGTGAGCGCCCGCCAGTGTGAGAGCGCGCAGCGGATTACTCCTGCATTTTGTGGGACGAAACAGTTGAAGACATTGTTTACAATTGCCTTTTACTCCGCTATTGCTGATGGGCTTGAAGTGTTACAGTGACAGTATTCACCTCTGACTGGAGGCAGTTCAATGAAATCCGTTATCACTGGTGGGGGCTTTATCGCAACTTTCTTGGCGAATGAATTAACGCAGCGAGGACATGAGGTCGCGGTATACGGCCTGGAGCGTGTTCCCGTGCCTCAGGTCAGATTCGTCGAGGGCGATATTCGCGATATGGATCGCCTATTTTACGCCTGTACAAATGCCGATGTTATCTTTCATCTTGCTGGCATACTCGGCACCGACAGCCTTTGCGACAAAGCATTGGATGCTGTCGATGTAAATCTCAGAGGCGCCATTCATGTATTCGAAGCCGCCAAGCAGTTTCACTGCCGAGTTATCAATGTTGGACTCATACCACAGTGGGATAACTCCTACATGATCACAAAAAACGCGGCATCTAGCTTTGGAAAGATGTATCACAGGGAGTTTGGGGCAGACATTCTTACAGTCCAACTCACCCATGCATATGGTCCTTTTCAGCGCACGGACCTTTATCGCAAGGCCATTCCCAGTTTTATCATTCAAGCGCTACAGAATCTACCTATAGAGATTTACGGAAACGGTCATCAGATAATGGACTGTATTTACGCTGCTGACGCAGCGGTCGCACTGAGACTGATTGCCGAATGCAAAGAAACCTTGCCCCCTGTGCTTCAATTAGGCAGTGGCCAGAAGACGACAGTTGCTGCTCTTGCCCAATCGGTTATCAATTTGACCGCGAGCAGCAGCACATTGACCTATCTTCCGATGCGGCCAGGGGAGCCACCCGCTGACAATTATGCTGTTTCTATAAACTGTACAATATGGCAGGAGCGCTTCGGTTGGACTCCAGGAGTAACACTCCAAGACGGACTGACAAAAACAATTTCATGGTATAAGGATAGACTCGTTCATTTCCAAGATGCAAATGGCCAGTACAAACCCCAATCTGAAACGAATAGTGCCAGTGAGTTTGAGATAAGTGGCGTGAGATCTTAGTGTCGAAATGCTTGGCTCTATGGCAGAAATGGAGATGTCTTGTATTATGTCCCATGCGAGAACTATTTACTATGCTTGTCCTGATAATCCCTCTCCCTCTGGAGGCGTGCGTCGTCTTTATCGTCACGTAGAGATTCTTAATCAACATGGAATTCAGGCTTATATTCTTCACACCTGGCCTGGTTTTAAAATTAGTTGGTTCGAGACAGAGGCGCCAGTGCGTTATTTGGGCGATCAAGGCTTGGATTTTCCGAAAGACGATATCCTGGTAATTCCAGAAGTGATGACATCACTGATGAAGCTGGCCGCGAAGGAACCGATTAATCGAGTTGTTATTGCGCTGAATTGGGCTTTTATATTCGACTGCTTGCCGCTTGGCGAAGACTGGCGAACATACGGCATTACACGGGCCATTGCCGGTAGTCAGTACGAACGAGAATTTATCTTGAAGACCATGGGGATTGACGCTCATGTACTCGTTTCTGGAACGGACTGTGACTTGTTTCATCCTTACGAAAAAAAGATACTGCAAATAGCCTATATGCCGCGCAAGAATTCTCTTGCCTCAGTAATTCTTGGAGCATTTCGGTCAATGTATCCAGAGTTAAGGGAGATACCGTTTGTTTCCGTAGATGGCTTGCCTCATAAGTCAGTCGCGCAGATATTTAAACAGTCGTCTATCTTTTTGACAGCAACATTTCCTGAGGGTTTAGCCAGACCGCCAATAGAAGCTATGGCGTCTGGTTGCATCGTGGTTGGGTTCGCGGGGCGTGGCGCTCTTGAGTATATGATAAATGGCGAGAATTGTTATCGTGCGGACGACGGTGATGTACTAACAGCGGCCAACTATCTTGCCCAAGCGGTGATCGATATACGGAATGGACAAACGCAGCCAATGCAAGAGAAGGCCCGCTCTACTGCATTGGAGTACAATCTGCAAAAGGAAGAACAGCGCGTGATGCAATATTGGACGCAAATGTTTTCATTACTATGACTCCATGCCGCGTCCACTGGCAATCTCGCTGGAATGACATCGGGTAAGACTAATTGGGAGATGATATGTTCGGACAGACCTATAATTGGTTGCCATTGGCCGAACTCGAAGAGTTAGAGCGAACGCTAGTTGTCATTCCTACATTCAAGAACAATACTCTGACTTGGGACGTAGTCAATGATTGCCTGCGAGAGCCTGTACGAATTGTTGTAGTTGACAACAGCAATGATTATCAAGCGATCGCAGGCGAGATAGTTATTCGCCCCGGCCGAAATCTGGGCTGGCTTCGATCAAATAATCTAGCTATCAAGAATGCGCTACAGGAAGATTCTTGGAATCGCATTGTATTTCTAAATAATGACGTTCGCTTGTCAGCAAGCTTTTTTGCTGGAATTATATGGGCCGAAAGACACTCGGCGGCAAGCATCGTTGCGGCTAGTTATGATGATCTTAGGTCTGTGCAACGTCCGGAACAACTGGCCGCTGGACAAACGCTGGATGCTCACCAATACAACCCGGAGCCGCGGAACATTCCGACGGGAGCGTGCGATGGCACGGCAGTGTCGATTCGCCGAGATGCGCTGGAGTCTATCGGATTGTTTGACGAAGAACGATTTGGCAAATATGGATGGGGAGGAACCGAAGATCTATGCTTTCGGGCACGCGCCGCAAGCCTAAGCATTGTTGTAACACGCGCGGCTTATGTTCACCATATCGGCGGCGGACATCAAACTGCTAAACAAACTATCGGGCAACCTTATGTGAAGTTGGCCGACGATGAGGGCAACTCCGGGATGAGTGAGAAATGGGGGCCGCACTGGAGGTGGCTTACGATAATCCCAACTCAAGCCGAAGTAAACGACATTTTAGGATCCGGAAATTGTAAAGAGGACAAGCTATAGGGGAAAGCTGATAGATATATCCATGCAAACTGAGCTTGCCCTCGCAAACGTATCACTTATTCACCAGGGCGTGTTCACACTATTTCTTATATAATCAGGGATAAATGGAAAACACGCTTTCGTAATACGAATCGATCAAGTATAGCTTCGCTTACACAAACGACCGCCTTTACGCTGACGGTGAACGATTGATTTCCAGACCACATGACTTGGTAATGAATCATGGTCAAGTGCGGGCGAGGACGCTCGCACGACAGCAGACCTGGAGGCCGGCGCTACAGACGGCCTGTCCGGGATGATTCGCATGAGCCGTTCGCTTTACCTTTGCCGCCATTCGCTGCAAAAATTCGCCATTCGCTGCTTCGCTCTTCGCTTGACCGCGCCCACCCGTTACCCTAGTACTGGATTTTCATCCCAGTCGGCTTCCCATTTTTTCGCGGCTGGGATAGAGCCGGGCACATAAGCCGCTGGCGACCAACTTCTTCGAGGAGACTAACACCATGTCCAAAGCAGTCAAGTATGCCGAGCAAGCCGTTGTCTACGCGGCCAAGGGAGCCTGGGTCGTCTTTGAGCGTCTGAACCGCATCAGTCCCAACCCCTCCTTCACGCCCAAGTGGAGCGACAAGCCGCTGCAGAAGAGCTATCAGAAGGAGAAGCCGCCGCTGGGCTGGCCGCGGACCACTGACTCGCTCTGTCCCAAGTGCGTGCCGGAGATTCGCAAGCAGATTCTTGACGGCAAGCTGCCCTACGAAGTCTTGCTCAACGAAAAGGTGGGCGAGATCAAGGCGCAGATCATCGAGCGCGACGGCCAAATCTGGATGGTCAAGGACTGCCCCAAGCATGGCCACTTTGAAGACATCATGTCGATGGACGCGCCCTTCTTCAAGCATCTTGAAGAGAGCTTTCCCGGCCGCGACATCCGCTCGCACAACGACGCGAGACTGCGCGCTCACGGCACTTCGACAGTGACGCACGGGCGCGGCGCGGTGCTGACTATCGACCTGACAAACCGCTGCAACATGATGTGCGACCCCTGCTTCATGGACGCCAATCAGGTGGGCTTCGTCCACGAACTGACATGGGACGAGATCAAGACCATGCTCGACAACGCCATCACCGTCAAGCCCAAGCGGCAGATGAGTGTGCAGTTCTCAGGCGGCGAGCCGACGCTCTCGCCTTACTTCCTCGACGCGGTCGCCTACTGCCGCAAGGTTGGCTACAACTCGGTGCAGGCCGCTTCCAATGGAATCGAATTCGCCAAGAGTAAGGAGCTTTGCAAGGCAGCCGCGGAAGCTGGCCTTCGCTACGTTTATCTCCAATTCGACGGCATCGGCAACGCCGCCAACTCGCATCGCAAGGTCGGCAATCTCTTCGATGTGAAGTTGCAAGCCATCAACAATCTGCATGAAGCCGGCGTCGAGATTGTCCCAGTGACGACGATAATCAACGGCATCAACAACGAGCAGGTCGGCCGCATCATTCAGTTCGCCCTCGACAATCCAAAGAAGATCAGCTTCCTCAGCTTCCAGCCGGTCAGCTTTACTGGCCGCGACGAGGACATCAGCGACGAGCGCCGTTTTGCGCAGCGCTACACGCTCTCGCACATGGCCCACGACATTAAAAAGCAGGTCGGCTTCGGCGAGCCGGAGCGCGACTGGTTCCCGATTTCATTCATGTCCACCTTCTCCGACTGGGCCGATCTGATTCACGGACCCAGCGCCGAGTGGGGCCAGCTCAGTTGCGGATGCCATCCCAACTGCGGCATTGGCATGGCGATGATGATCGACAAGGAGACAAAGGAGGCCGCGCCCGTTACAGCCTTCCTCAAGATGGATCAGGTAGCCAAGGACTTGGCCAAGGTCAACGACGCCGCTCGCGGCAAGTGGCTCTCGGTCGCAGGCTTCGCGCTGGCTCTCCTGCGCAACTACGATCCCTTCATGTCGCCGACGCACTTCAAAATTACCGACATGATGAAGAAGATGGACAAAACCTTCAACGCTACCGGCACCAACTACGGCAAGGTCACGGGCGACCGCACGCTGGAAGACATCAAGAAGCGCCGCGCCGATCGCTGGAACTTCCTCTTCATCGCTGGAATGTGGTTCCAGGATTTGTTCAACTACGACTTCCGCCGCACCGAGCAGTGCATCATTCCATACGCCACGCAGGAAGGCGAAATCAGCTTCTGTGCCTACAACACCGGCGTTGGCTGGCGCAACATCATCGAGAAGATGCATATGACGGCGACTCTTACCAAGTGGTATGAGGAGCATGGACGCCATGAGATTTTTGCCGGCGGCAAGAAGGTCAACATGGAGCACGTCGGCCACGACCTTGCGCTGAACATGACGCACGTCAACTCCGAGGCCAATCACACGCTTGACGAACTCGGCATCGCCAAGAACGCACGCGAAGAAAAGAT
>CAYOYX010000070.1:0-18693 GCA_964408275.1 uncultured Occallatibacter sp. | reverse complement strand
CTGATCGATTCTCATAACTGGCATGTTCAACCTAATTGTCAAAGATCCTTGAGAGACATCCGCCTGAGCGGCGCCCTTTTGGATCGAGGCCCGATGTCTCCATCGAGTTGTCCTCGAACTTATTGCGCTGCCGATTTCGCATTGAATTGCGTCTACCGGCGTTTTTGCGCGAACCTTCTAAACATATCGAAGTCGATCCCATCTGTCAAGCCGACCTCAACTCTTCGCGCAGCGCAAAATATCAATCATCGTCCGGCAATAATTCGCCTGAGCCGCTAAGGCTCACAGGAGATTTCCCCATAACGCAGGAGGTGCTCCTGGGTCTTGCAATCGCTTGTTCTCTGTGGGATTCCCTACAGGGGTTTCAGGGGCATCCGCCTCACCCGACCCAACGAACCAGCATCACAACTTGCTTCCCACTTCCCTCATCGGGGCAGGCCAATCGGCCACCGGGAGGCTATCTGTCTCAACTGCAACTTTTCAAGAGTACCACAGGCCACTCTCATGTGCAAGCGACACTTCAACCGCTGACCGCTGTCGCTCAGTTGCAACTCTGTAACAATAGCAATTCGCACGACTAATTGCAAGCCGACACCTGTGGGAAACTCTGCTCAGTGCCGCGCAATCAGCCCCAGGTCCATCATCCCGTTCACAAAATACTGCATCGCCAGAGCCACCAGCAGCAGTCCCATCACGCGAACCAGCACACGAATTCCCGTCTCACCGAGCACGTGTTTTACTCGCCCCGCCCCGGCCAGCACCCAATAGCTCACCAGACTCGTCAGCGCAATCGAGCCGAGTATCGCGCCCATCTCCCAGTGCCAGAGCGAAGGCGCCTGCCCTACCAGCACCATCACCGTTGAAATCGCGCCCGGTCCAGCCAGCATCGGAATGCCCATCGGAACAATGCCGGCGTCCTCTTTGGCCGCGCCCTCCTCGGTGTCGCCGCTCGCCTCCTGCGTCGCCGAACGACGCGCCTGCAACATATCGAGGCCGATCAGAAGCAGAATCAATCCGCCTGCAATCTCAAAGGCGGGCAGCGTGATGCCGAAGAGACGGAAGATCAACTGGCCGCCGATGGCAAAGATGGTCAGCACGATGAAGCAGGTCAGCGCGGCCTTGCGAGCCGTGCGGCGGCGGCGCTGCTCGTCGGAGCTTTCGGTAATCGCCAAGAAGGACGGGATCGCCGCCAGCGGATCAACAAGAAAAAAGATCGAACTGAGCGCCAGCACACTGAAGCGCACCAGCGGCGCAGTGCTCAACTCGTTCAATGCCGTAAATGGATTCGCAACCATCATCCTATAGAGGCTAGACCATTTTCGCGCCGCTTGCCAGAGGCGGGTGGTTCGTTGTCGGCACAGTATCGCAGCTTCCATAGTGCTGGTTCATGAGAAGCCAATATGCGCACTGTTCGGCGGGGTCAGAGTGATCCGCATCACCATTGCGATTTTCACGCTCTGCTCAATCAGAATGGTTTACACTGTCTCCGTCTCTGAATTCAGGTTGTTGAATAGCGTTCGTGTTATGCCGAAGTTCTATTTCGTTGCACGAAAGGAGTGCCTTCGATGAATCGAATCGTACTTATGATTATTCTGGGAAGTACATTATCGGCTGCCATTTTTGCTCAAGCTCCAGCAACTCCACTTGTCACGCGGGCAATTGATGAGTCAAAGCTCGTCGCTCTCCACGGGAACGTGCATCCGCTGGCGAATCCGCTCAATGACGCGGGCCTCACACCTGATTCAACTCCTGCCAACCGGCTGTTGCTTGTGCTGCGCCGTTCACCGGATCAGGAATCAGCCCTTCAGCAGTACATCGATGATATTCATCGCCCGGAGTCCGCAAATTATCACCATTGGATGAAGCCCGGTGAATTCGGCGCGCTTTACGGACCCGCGGACGAGGATGTGCGGCAGGTCAGCCAGTGGTTAAGTTCGCACGGCTTCACGGTGAACAGCATTCATTCCGGAAAGATGGTGGTCGAGTTTTCCGGTACAACGGGCCAGATTCGCGAGGCGTTTCATACCGAGATTCATCGTTACAACGTAGCGGGCGAGTTGCACAATGCCAACAATAGCGAACCGCGGATACCGGAAGCGCTATCGCCTGTGATTGCGGGCTTTGCTTCGTTGAACGATTTCCGTCCCAAGTCCAATCTGACCACTGCGGGCACTGCGCTGTATTCGCCGGCGACCCATGAGGTTGCTCCGTTGTGGACCGATCCGGCGAATGGCGGCGGCGTTTATTTTGCGCTGGCTCCGGGCGATTTCAATCTGCAATACGATGTCGGATCGGGCCACACAGGCGCCGGTTACACCATCGGAATTATCGGCGCGTCCAATGTGGACATCGGCTTGGTGAATAGTTATCGAACGCTCTTTGGGCTTCCGGCCAATCCGCCGCAAGTGGTGGTCGATGGCGAAGATCCGGGACAAAACGGCGCAGATGTCGAATCCTATCTCGATGTGGAGGTCGCGGGATCGGTCGCGCCCAGCGCAACCGTAGTGCTCTATACTTCGGGAAATTCCGCGCTGACCTCCGGGCTGTACACCGCGGCAACGCGCGCTGTTGATGATGATACGGCGGATGTGTTGAGCATGAGCTACGGAGAGTGTGAAGCGAACATTGGCTCTGCCAACCAGTTCTTCAACCAGCTTTGGCAGCAAGCGGCAGCGCAGGGACAGACCGTAATGGTCTCAGCCGGCGACGGCGGCGCGGCGGGCTGTGACAACTTCGACGCTGCGAGTTATGCAGTGTATGGCACTGCCGTCAGCGGCTTTGCTTCTACTCCGTACAATGTTGCGGTCGGCGGCACGGATTTTTATTACAGCGCTTATAACCAGGGTTCCACCGCATTGAATGCGCAGATTGCCAGCTACTGGAACACAACAAGTTCCAAAACGCCGGTGACCTCTATGCTGAAGACGATACCGGAACAGCCGTGGAACGATCCTCTGGGACTGAACACGACTACGAGCGGTCATGGCTACGGTATCGTCGCGGGCAGCGGCGGTCCGAGCAAAATGTATACCAAGCCCGCATGGCAAAGCGGAATCGGTGTGCCCAGCGATTACGCCCGCGATCTGCCGGATGTATCCCTGTTCGCATCATCGGGAGTGAATTACAGCTTCTGGCCGATCTGCGCCGTATCCAGCGACTGCACCACTAACAACAGCACAACCGGCGCAGTGAATATCTTTGGCGTGGGCGGCACATCTGCCTCCTCGCCCGCCTTTGCAGGCATTATGGCGCTGGTGGACCAGGCCGTCGGATCGCGCCAGGGGCAAGCTAATTATGTTCTCTATCCGCTCGCGGCCCAGTTCCCTTCCGTCTTTCATGATGTGACAGCGGGCAGCAATAAAGTGCCATGCGAGATAAATACGCTCGGCTGCGCATACGACACAAATTTCGGAGTCAACGATCTCGGCTACTCAGCGACCACCGGCTACGATATGGCGAGCGGTCTTGGATCGGTGGACATAAACGCGCTGATTGCGAATTGGAAGGCCATCAGCTTCAAATCCACCAGCACAACGCTCTCGCTCAGTCCTGCTTCCATCACGCATGGCCAGAGCGTTACCGTCAACGCCAGCGTTACGCCTGCTTCCGGCAGCGGCACGCCCACCGGCACACTGGCTCTCACTGGCAAAGCTACTGGAGCAACAACGCAAACCGGACTGGGCACGGTCTCGCTGACCTCCGGCTCCGTGGACACAACACTGCAATCACTGCCGGGCGGCGCCTATACCGTCTCTGCGGATTACTCCGGCGATAGTAGTTTTGCAGCCAGCCAATCAACTGGAAGCTCGATCACGGTACTGCCCGAGGCCAGCACGATTCAATTCCCGACTGTTGAGCTGGCAGCCTACAGCAATCAGACGCTTCCATTCGGGCGCACCTTATACATTCTCGCCCAGGTCGCCGGCGTTTCCGGCAAGGGCACACCCACGGGAAATGTCACCTTTACGGATAGCGTCAGCGGCCCGATTACATTTCCTCTGAATAGTTCCGGCATGGCCGAGTGGGACGTCTATAGTCTGGCCGCGGGCAGCCACACCATCTCTGTCAGTTACAGCGGCGACGCCAGTTTCAACGCTACAACAACCCCTGCAACCATGTCATTCACCATCGGCAAAGGAAATATCTACGCTTCTGCAATCCCTTCGGCGGAGAATGTGGTGGCAGGCGACTCGTTGACCGCGCAGGTATTTGTCTTCGGTGCTGCAGGAGCAGCGCCGACGGGCACGGTTACTGCTTACTTCGGCTACGGAGGTCAGTCGCAAACAGCCACATTAACCCCAAGCGCTGCGATGAACTTACCTGCCTCCAGTGCCACGGTTGCCTTCAATAACATTGCTGCCGGGTCCACAGGATTTATCTATCTATCATACAGCGGAGATGCTAACTGGAATTCCCTCACCAGTGCTTACACGGGAACTTACGTGAACGTGATTTCTACTGCTCCATCTCTGCCCTCGACCATCACCCTGGCACTATCCTCAATCTCGAATGGATTCAACGGAGAAGTGAATGTAAACGGCACGGTCAGCGGAAACGGCGTCATCACGCCGACTGGCGGTGTGTATCTGTACTCAAATCTGAATGGAGAGATATATGCCGCCGTTCTTGCCCCCAGTGGCGCCTCGGCAACATATACTGCCTCCATTCCTGGTGGATATTTTATCGATGGAAGTAGCCAATTGACCGCAGTCTATTCCGGCAATTCCAACTACTTATCGTCCTCGAGTTCACCCCTGTCAGTCACCACGAATGTCGGCGATTTCGCGCTGAATGCACTTGCTCCCACTCTGAGTGTCGCACCGGGAGCATCCATTACCGAAAACCTGATCCTCACATCCTCCGGAGCGCTCTTCGGGGTCTCTGGCGCGGTAACAATACAATGCACAGTATCCTCGCCCGCCATCACCTGCACGCCTTCCTCCACTGCGCCCACACTCACCGCATCCGGTCAGGCCACCACCAGCGTCACCATTCAGGCTTACACCACTACTACCACCACCAGCAAAGTTATTCCTGATCGCGGATTCTCAGGGTGGCTTTCCGGCGGAGCCGTTCTGTCGTGTTTGGTTTTGCTTTGGATTCCAGGCAATCGCCGCGTGCGCAGAATGCTTTTCTGCTTGATTTTGCTCGTCGGCGCTGGCTTCGTCACCAGTTGCGGTGGAGGCAGCAGTTCGTCTTCAACCCCACCACCTACTACTACTACCACTACGACTACAAACGCGGGACCGGGAACATATTATGTAGACGTCACGGCAATCGCGAGCACCGTGACCCATAGCGTCCGTGTTACCGTCAACGTGCAGTGACGCAACTGCCAGATGCCCCAGGTCTCGATTTTGAGACCTGGGAATTCACAACATTATATTGAGCAGCGTATTTCTATTCCCTATTCCTACTCTTCCCCCAGCCATCGCTTCGTATTCAGCAGTTGCCGCTGATCAAGCGCCCAAACCTTCCCGGTCATCTCATCCGCACCTTTGCCTTCGCGGATGCACTTATCGAATTCGCCCTGAATCGCCTGCATCTTGGCGTCGAGGTCGTCGATGAAACTGAGCGCGATGGCTTCTGGAATCATGGGCAGCTTGGGCGAGCCGAACTCCAGCTTGCCGTGATGCGAGAGGATCATGTGCAAGACCAGCGTCTTGAGTCGCGGAGGAAAGTTGGGCAGGCTGTCGATGGCGTGCTCGGTAAGTGCTGAACCAATCTGGATGTGGCCAAGCAGTTGTCCCTCCACGGTGTAATCAAAGCCAACCTGCCAGCTCAACTCGCGCAGCTTGCCAATGTCGTGCAAAATTACGCCGGTGAGCAGCAGATCGCGGTCGAGTATCGGGTAGTGAGCGGCGACACGCTCCGCAAGCGTCAGCAAGCTGACAACGTGTTCAAGAAGTCCGCCGAGCCATGCGTGATGGAGTTGCTTGGCGGCCGGTGCTTCGCGATAAGCGGCGGAGACGAATGGATCGGCGAGGATAGTGGCGATCAGCAGCTTGAGGTCGGGGTTGGTGAAGCTCTCCGCAAAGCCGAGCAACTGACGCCAGAGATCGGCAACATCAAAGGTCGTCGAAGGAAGCAGATCGGATTTATCCACCTCGCTCGGCTGTGCAACGCGAAGCTGATCGATCTTCATCTGCAAGCGCTCGTCGAAGCGGGAGGCCGAACCGCGCGCCTTGACGATGTCGCCGCGCTCGAATTCTTTCGCAATGCGCGGGTCTGTTGGTTCCCAGACGCGGCCTTCCAGTTGGCCGGTCTTGTCGCCGAGCACAAGGCTGAGATAAGGCTTGTTGTTCTTGGTGGTGCGCTGCTGCTTGGCGAGGACGAGGAAGAAGCCGTCGAAGAGCTTGCCTTCTTCAAAGCCTGCCAGATCTGCGATATAAATTTCTTTCATGGTTTTGCCTTTGAAACACTGTGTATCCAAAAGATAAGTGTACGACTCCGGGCAGCAATTACAATCAATTTTGTGAGCAATTCATTTGAGATTGGACCAGTGCAGGTTGGCGGGGGACGGTTGTTTTTGATCGCCGGACCTTGCGTGATTGAGTCCGAGACGCACGTGCGTACGATGGCCGAGAGCATCCAGCGCATCGCGGCGGAACTCGGCATTCCTTTCATCTTCAAGGCCAGCTACGACAAGGCCAACCGCACCAGCATCAAGAGTTATCGCGGGCCGGGAGTCGTCGAGGGCGCGCGCATCCTGGCCCGACTGGCCAAAGATACCGGCCTGCCGGTGCTGACTGATGTGCATGAGGCGGCCCATTGCGCCGCGGTTGCGGAGGCAGTGGACGTCTTGCAGATTCCCGCATTTCTCTGCCGTCAGACGGATTTATTGCTGGCTGCGGGCAAGACAGGCCGCGCCGTCAACATCAAGAAAGGGCAGTTTGTCGCGCCGTGGGATATGTCGCACCCGGTCGAGAAGGTGCGCTCGACGGGCAATGAGCGCGTCTTCCTTACTGAGCGCGGAGCCAGCTTCGGCTACAACTCGCTGGTCGTCGATTTTCGCTCGCTGCCGGTGATGCGCTCTCTTGCGCCGGTGGTCTTCGACGGAACACATTCCGTGCAACAACCTTCAGCTGCGAATGGCGTCAGTGGCGGAGAGCCGGAGTTTATCCCATTGCTGGCACGAGCTGCCGTTGCTGCGGGAATCGATGGATTGTTTCTTGAGGTGCATGACGATCCGGCCAACGCCAAGTCAGATGGAGCGAATGCGCTGGATTTGAAGCTGCTGAAACCGCTGCTGGAAAAATTGCTGGCGATACAGCGCGCGGCCATTTGACGGTTATCTTCCCAACATAAACGTCAGAATGGTTGGAAGCCGTTTCTCGTAGAATTACGCCGCCAGCGGTTGCAGGCCTGTCGGCAGCTCACGTTTCGGTATCAGTACAGGCACAACAGTTGCCGGAAGGGTGGAGGCGCAGACGGACTGATGCTCTTCCAGTTCGTAGCGGGCGCGCTCCATCTCCACGTTCATCTGCGCCGCCAGTTTGGTGCTGGCCTTATAACCCGCCGAAGAACGCGCCTCGACATACTCTCTGTGCCGTGCAAGATAGTTTCTTTCCAGATACTCGCAGGTTGAACAGGCCATAGCTATCTCCTCTGCCCTCCGCTCAACTTATCGGCGGCGAAGCTGCTGCGCATTAGGAAGGAAAACCGTAATGCTGGGTTGACTTATGCATTTCTCTGGACGCGCCAACATAAGTTGCCGCTCTCCCCATCACGGCAACCAACAGGCCCGCGTGAGAGTGTTCCAGCATAAAGTCTTCGGCAAAAGTTGACTTCTTTCCGTTGAATTCATTTGAAGCAACCGTGGAAGAATTGATTCGCTCTGACTGGCTTGTTGGCCTGCACGAGCTTTGAGCCTTGCTCCGGCCGACGGATAAGCGATTGCTTGCGACGCATTCCTTGAGATGGCCCATGGCGCAACTCCATATATTCTGTGACTTAGTTGAATGATACTCGCGTTGGAGTTAGAAATGGAGTTCCGCGACGAGAAGAATGTAACTTGAAACTCCCAATCGAGGCGCTTCCCGAAATGACTCACACTTATCCCACGTCTTGGCATAAAGCTATCCAAGGCAGCAAGATTGTCTAACTCTGGTTGTTGTCGTGGCCTGCGGGTAACTCTCTTAGAAAAAACTCACGGGGAAATAAGTAGGACACCATTCAATCGTTGGTCGGCTTTACCCCGGCGACCTCTGCGGGAGTTGTTTTATACTCTCCCAATCCAAGTGTTACGCTGAATTCTTTCGTATGTCAAGCGCTCGTATGTTAATTCTTTCGCCTATTTCAAATGAATTAATTAAGTTGCAACCTCTTGCACTAATTCGCAACTGATCGCATTTTTGTGTCCGCTTTTGACGCCGGCTGATACGCAGCTTGCGCGGATAGGGCATAGGAGTGACGAGTTGCAAAGCTCTCTCAAAATCGGCTCTGGACGGCAACGGGGGATTCCCGATCGAGCGTCGGGTGAATCGGGCTTGCTCGCCATTTGAGGCTGCCAAAGTCTAAGCATGGTGCGGAGGCGGGAAAATGTCACGTCCGGCGTGCTGCCGGTTGCCACCCTGCCCTGATACACTTTACCTTGGAGATTCTGAGCATGATTCGTCAACCTGCTTGCAGATGAGCAGGCCGCCGGAAGCCGGTATATTGTCGGTTTTCACCGGCTGCAGGCTAACTAAGGTGCATTGCGGAATCATTACCTGAGAGCGTATTTCCAGCTACAGCGGCCTTTTCCGGGCGCTGTAAAGACATGGAAGCGTTCCAAATCTGGATTGTTCCGACAAGTTCGGAAGAGACCGTTCCACAGCTTGATATAGCGGGACGGGGAGGGTTCATGCGGCGGTTTTTGACGCTTGTTTGCTTGATGTTCGTGGCCATTCCGGCCGGGATTACGATCTCTGGATGCACCCGCGATCCGGGCGCTGCCTACTGCAACGGGGCCGGATACGGCGAAAAGATCGGACAGCTCGTTTCGATCACCCTGCCCTATGCGACTACCGGCCTCTCGATTTCCTTCGGGCAGACGCATCAGGCGCCTACACCTTCGGCCGCTGACTGCAAGGGAAACTCAATCAACGGATCGGCGTGGACTTACGGCACATCCAATAATCAGCTGGTGGACATCTCGCCGACCGGGAATATGTGCGCCGGCACGTGGAACCGCAACTCCGGCGGCGGCGTCCCCAATTTCACTGTCTGTAGCCCGCCCAATCCTATGCCGTCGACTGGAGGCCTGCCCTATGCCACGGCTTATATCACGGCATCTGCCGAGTCGGTAGTCTCGAATCCAGTCCCAGTCTTCGTGCATCCCCAGGTGACGACAGTCGGCTTGGTCACAACCCCCTTGACGGGGATTGCGAATCAATGTTTCTCCAAGGGGCAAGTGGCTACGCTGGACGCGCAGGTCTGCGCCGCTGACTCCAACAATAATCAATACTTGCTTTGCGCGCCGCCTACCGTGACCAGCGGCATCTGTAAGATGCCCAGCATCACGCCCGACATCATCGCCAGCGGAACGCTTACAGCGCCTCCTGCCTCCGGCAATTTCATTATCAGCGCCGCCTATCAGTCGGGAGGGTCCATCACCGGAACAGCAGGGGAAACTTGCAATCTAACCAGCTTCAATAACAGTTCTGGAGGAGCGACAGCGACGGTTGCCTTGACCGGTACAAACACCATTGCCGCCGCGACATCTCTTGTCATGACAGCGACGGGCACGGCAAGCTCAGCTCCTACAACTGCGACGCTCTCGAATGGCACGGCAAACTGCTCAGGAACCGCAAATATCACTTCTGTGTTGGGTCCAATCTTCGGAACGGCGGGCCAGACCTGCACTCTGAGCTACTTCAATAATGGCTCTACTGGTGCAGCCGCAACAGTAGCCCTGACTGGCGCCAATGCGATTCAATCGGGGACAGCGCTCAATATCACCGCGGGAGGACTCAACGCTACCTCTGCGCCGACAGCGGCTGTCCTCTCCAATGGAACGGCATCCTGCTCGGGAACCGCGACCGTCGCTACAACCATGACTCCGGTCCCTAGCTGCACTCAGGCCCTCGGTATGCTTACCTATACTGTAGGCATTGGATCGATTGCGTCGCTTCAGACGAACACGACTACAAATCAGGTGACCATCACCGCCGGACTGCCGGGAACCACACCCATCTCAGCATCGGTCGCTGGATCGGGATCTTCGGCAGGCTACTTTGCCACCTGTCCGCCCAAATCCATCTCCTTGGCCCTTGCCAACGGAGAAGAGTCGGGATCGATCACTAAGGGCGTTACGCAGAATCTGGTCACCACCGTCATCGACACGAACAACAACCCTATCACCGGACTTAGCCTGAACTACCAGTCCACCAATCCGGTCGACATCTCGGTCACCAGCTCCGGCGCCGTCACCACCTCCTTTCCCGGCGAGGCTTCGGTCTATGCTGTCTGCCAGCCGTCCTCCTGCAATCCTGCCCCAATCAACCAGATCGGTTTGTACGGCACTGGCTTGCCCATCTCCTCGAATCCGGTTACCATTACCACCCCTGGAGTAGCCAGCGATTATGTTTGGTTCGGCGCGCCCGGCCAGTCTCAATACATCGCTTCCGTCGAGCTGCTCACCGGCACCGTCGGCGCTTTGACGCGCCTGCCCTACGTGCCGAACTCGATGGTGGCGGATCAATTAGGAGATACCATTTACTTAGGATCTACCGAGGAGTTGATGGTATACAGCTCCGGGAGTAACTCCGTCACGAAGCAGAATAACTCCGTCCCCGGCGTGGTGCTGGCCGTGGCGCCGGACAACTCACTGGTGCTCATCAATGACCAGGTTCGCCAGCTCTTCTATCTCTACACTCCGAGTTCCGGTTCCTACACCTCCTACGGCGGCTTAGGCACTGCCGCCGCTTGGACGCCGGACGTGCAGACGCTTTACATCACAGGCACCAACACGACCACAGGAGATCCCACGCTCTTCGTCTACAACCAGAACACCGGCTGGACCACTTCTGATTTGAGCGCCTCCACGGGAGTATCACAGAGTCTGGCGCTTACCATTCCCAGCGTGGGAGCCTATCTGAGCGGCAGCAATACCGTGGCCCACACCTGGTGCCCCACCGGCACGGTTGGCAACTACGCCACCATGAGCTTCTATCCGCAAAGCGATGTGGTACAGGACTCAGGCAGTCCCGTTCCGTCTAATATCCTGACTGCTACCACCGATGGTGACCACATTCTTAGCGCTGCACTCAACGGCAGCAGCATCACGCTCAACGACATCGGCGTAACAATTCCCACCACCGAATGCACTCTGGCCCACCCGCTTTCCACCAGCCCGGTGCTGCTCACGCCTACGCCGCTCAGCGTCAATGCCAACGCCAGCCTCATTAATCGGGTGGTGCCGTCTCCAATCAACAGTCTGGACTTTATCACCTATAACCCGCTTGCAACCGGCGCCACAACAGGCGCTTCGCTGCCCTACTACGTGCCAGGAACCTACACGCCCGGCAACTCCTACACGGCTAATCCGGTCCAATATGTCACGCTCACGGGAAGCTCATCCATCACAGCTCCGGTCGCGGGCGCTTTCTCACCGGACGGCACGCTCTTCTTCGTCTCCACAGCTGGCGACAACAAGATTCACTACATCAGCATTCCCGCCAACTTCCCCACATCGCTGCCCACGGACTCGCTGCAGATCAGCCCCAGCCTGCCTGCCTGCATTCCTCTCTCTGAAGGCGGACTCGATCCCGGCTGCGCTTATTCCGGTACAAACCCTAGCACTGCCATCGTACCGGCTACATTCATCAACGTCCTGCCGCGCTCGACAACATAGGAAGTTGAGCAGCAACCTACCCGCAAAAAAAGGCCGGCAGCGCGCCGGCCTTTTTTTTTGAAGTTTGCCTGCCTCTCGGCATCCCACTCCGCAGCGGAGTCTTCAGACTCCTGAATGTTCGCATTGCTAGAGCGGCTGTTTTAGTTTAGCCGCGGGCCTTTGGACAGAACTCGAAGATCCAACACGGAAATCCCTGAGCGTACGAGAGTTTCTCGACGACTCGCAGCCTCATTTGTATAGAATTATCCAACTCAAGCGCACAATCGAAGCATAAGGCCAACCAGAGCTTCGTGCCTTTCCTCGTCCCTAGGCCGATGCGAAAAGGCGACTCAGATTCCCAGCTTGCGCACTTCGTCGTTGTAGTATTTGCGGTAGAGAATCTCCCACTCCTGCGAGCCTTCGACGATGATCTTGCGCTGCGAGGCGATCTTCTGCCGTGCGGCGGTGTCGATGCCGGCCTCTTGCGTCAGCAGCGTGGTGAGCGCCTTGCGCGCCTCCTGGCGGATGGTGTTGCGATCCTCCAGAAAGCCGACTTCGTCGATCTCGGCCAGCGTGTCGGCAACGGTGTGGGCCAGCTTGTTGAGCTTGTCGGGGCTGATCCTCATAGCACCGCCTTGTACTTCTTGGTCAGTTCGGTCTTCACCTTTTTGAACATCTCGGCATACTGCGCGCCGGTCTTGCGCATCTCTTCGGAGTAGGCCTCCAGAATCACGCGCACCTCTTCGTTGATGCGGTCTTCGAGAGATAGCTCCTCGGTCAGCCCCTGGCTGACGCGCGCCTCGACCACCTTCATGTCACTGGTGGTAATCATCTTGGCGTCGATGAGATGCTTGACCGTTCGGCGGGCGAGATACCCAATGTAATCGCGAGAGAAGATCATGGATTAAGGTTCAGGATACCGCATCCACCCGCACTCTGTACACTATGGTGCGGAACAAGCTCAGAAAAAGCTGATGCGCGCCGCGCCGCCGGGAGCGGGAGAGTGCGGTGCGCCTCTCCTCACCGTGAAGGTGAACGAATACGCGCCCCGACTCGCATCACGACTCGCCGCTGGGGCTGCTCCGAGGCCCAATATCCGCAGCCGAAGCAGCCCCTGCGGCAGCGGACGCCAGAAGCGCGGCAAGCAGAATCTGGGATACGCGCGCACGCTTCATGGCATCCTCCGCACTCTCTGTATCGGAGTTCGAGGCGCGAAGATGAGCGCAGAATGAGCAACTATAGGTCAGACTTGATTACGCAAGTCATGGACGGAACGTGTGCTATTCCATTATCCAATTCTCGGTAGCTTCCTAATATTGCATTGCTGTTCTGCTTGCGTAGTCTACGATAAGGCCGCCAGACCGTCTTATGGTTTATTTAGGATTTACGATCCTAGTCAAATGTTAGGGCTTTGTGTCTTATCCAATCCACACCAGCAGGCTTTACCACGAGAACATCGATCGTACCCCCAACTCCAGGAACACCGATAGGCACAAGAAGAGTACCGTTTGCAAAACGCTGTATGTTTATTGTTGTCTTGATAAAAGTTGAAGCCAGATCAATACCATCTTGGAGCATAAGCCCGTTCCAAGCTATATTGTATTGAAGGGATGGCAACTGCTGCCCCATCGCGCTACGCTGGTCCTGGGAGATCGAATTGAATGCTGGCAGTACGCCGAGCGTCGGATCGTAACCTAAAATCAATCTTTGAATAACATCAGTTTGACCGTTCCACTGTGCCCCAGTATTGTCTTGCGTATCATGCGAAGGCTTCGGGGACACTTGATTGGGAAATTCCATCCAGTTCAACTTACCTTTCCCTTTTGAATCGTATCCTGCTATCAGGAAACCCAGTGTGGGCCGTTGTGAAGTATTTGGAAACGATTGGTTATAGACTTCACCAAAAAATTTTGCAAAGTGATCCCCAAACGAGTCAATATCTTCCGAGGCATTGTACTCTTTACGAAAATCCTCAATCCAACTTGATATTGTTCGTTTCTTGAGAAAGGCTTCTCCGTACGTAGCAATACCAAATTTCCCAACATTGAAGACCTTACTTCCATTATCGGACAAAACACGAGATTGACCGGGAATCATCCCAGTTTGCGTCAATCGGCTGTCTCCTGCCAATACAATACCCTCTGACAATGCAATGCCGACAACCACAGTTCCGTGGAAATTGACGTTTGGATCTTGGGTATCAACGTGAGTACTGGATTGATTCACGATCCAGCGAGTGTCAACATTTGAATGTTGGCTGTCACCAATCAGGTCATCAGTTGCGAGAACGGTTTGACTATTAGCTTGCAGGAATGAGGGAGAGGAATACAGGACACAGATCCCCGTGAGCAGCAAAAGGCTCCTTCTGACTGCTTGCGCGTTCTTCATCACAACCTCACATCGTTATACGTTTGGACGTATAGTATCCATCGGCGTAATACCGATAGTCAATCTCATTTTTACTCCAAATCAAACTAATGATGTGCAAATAGAGAAGAATAAGCGAATCTATAGAAGTCGATCAACAGAACCGGCTACGAACTGAATGGATTAACTGTGCTCACCCCCGGTGCGGGCAGCTCTTGCTGTTCAGGCATTCGTCGGCAACGCGCAGCCGCTCCACTGGCCGTCCTGCGATCAGATGCTCTTCGACAATCTCCGCTGCGTCTTCCGGGCGCACATTGCCATACCAGACAGCCTCAGGGTAGACGACCACCATCGGCCCGTGCTCGCACTGGTCCAGGCAACCGGATTTATTGATGCGCACCCGGCTGCCGAGGCCGGCGGCCTTCGTCCGCTGCTGCAGCTCGGCGTGCAGGGCGCTGGTTCCATCACGAGTGCAGGAGGGACGCGGCGCATCTTCGGGGCGCGCATTACAGCAGACAAAGACGTGGCGCTCAAATGCGGGCAAGCTGTTCTCCTTCTCGGATACTTTTCCAGACTAAACCGAACATCCCCGAATCCCTATTTCCTGCTCTTATAAAGTTTCCACAATTCCGCCCGTCAGCCCTCCCGCATCTGCGAAAATGGAAGTTGTGACTATGAGCAAAGATAACCTTCTCTCTCTGAAAGACGATATGGTGGCCTTTATTGAGGGCCACGGCCTCAAACGCCTTCCCGGCTACATTACCGAGGATGTTCCCTCCATTGTGTGGGAAGGCTCGGACAACCCCGACTCCTGGAAAGACTTTGTGGAGATGGCCAAACACGTTGGCGCTCCCTTTGTCACCTTCAGCGAGATTGCGCTGGAGGCCGAGGAACTGGACGCGCTGATCGAAGAGGCCGGGGAGATGAACTTCCCCGACGAAGAGGCAACCGAACTGGTGGAGGCGCAATGGCTGCGCAAGTACGCCGGCAACCTGGGCTATATTCAGCTCGGCTTCGTCTATCAGGGCCTCGTCTTGCTGCATGAGACAACCACCGAATGGTACGAGCGCTTCCAGGCGCTGCTCGAAGATATCGAGACCTTCCAGGACATCGTCATCGGCGAGCACGAGCACGGCGACGAAGAGGACGAGTAAGCTCGGTGGGCGCTGCTGTCAACGGAGCTGCCGCTGACCAGGTAGCTCCGCGAAATCATCCTCCGCAACGCTGGAGCTTTTCCGAGGCGCATCCAGACGCGGCGGCCGCACTGGCCAAGTCCGCGCGGCTTCCGTTGGTGCTGGCGGAGCTGCTCGTGGCGCGCGGCGTCACGCAAGCCTCTGAAGCCTTCGCCTTCCTCAATCCTGAGATTGCTCACCTGCACGATCCCTTTCTGATGCTGGGCATGGACTGCGCCGTCGAGCGCCTCAATCGCGCCATCGAAGCGCAAGAACCGATCCTGCTCTACGGCGACTACGATGTGGACGGCACCACCGCCGTGGTGCTGCTCAAGACGGCGATCGAGATGCTCGGCGGAGTCGCGCGCTTTCATGTCCCGCATCGGCTGCGCGATGGCTACGGGTTGCAATCAAGCGTGCTGGAAGAGGCTCATGCCGAGGGCGTTCGGCTGGTGATTACCGTGGACACCGGCATGAGAGCCTTTGCCGAAGCTGAAACCGCGCGCAGGCTGGGCCTGGACCTCATCATCACCGACCATCATTTGTTGGAGGCGGGCGATGCTGTTCCGCACGCGCTCGCCATTCTCAATCCCAACCAGCCCGAGTGCCGTTATCCGGAAAAATTTCTCTGCGGCGCGGCGATTGCGATGAAACTGGCGCAGGCTTTGCTGGCGCGCCGTTCGCCGGACCGCACCCGCGAGAAGACGCTGCCGAGTTTTTTGAAGATGGCGGCCATTGCTACCATCGCCGACGCGGTGCCGTTGAAGGGCGAGAACCGCGTCATCGCAGCTTTGGGGTTGAAGGAGCTGCGCCGCCCAGCCGGAGTCGGTCTGCGCGCGCTCTTCGCGGCTGCCGCCCTCGATCCCGCGGCCAAGGCTCTCACTGGCTTCGATGTGGCCTTCCGTCTGGCTCCGCGCATCAACGCGGCGGGCCGCATGGACGTAGCTTCGGATGTCGTCGAACTTTTCACGACGCGCGACTCGGCCCGCGCCGTTGCACTGGCTCTGAAGCTCGAACGGCTCAACAGCGAGCGCCGCGAGACGGAGACCACGGCCCTCACTGCAATTGAGGCTCGCCTTGCCACAGACGCGGAACTCGCAGCGGACCGGCTGCTCGTCATCGACGGCGAGGGCTGGCATCGCGGCGTCATAGGCATACTGGCCTCGCGCGTCGTCGAGCGCACGGCCAAGCCGGCCATTGTCGTCAGCGTCGAGGACGGCGTTGCCCACGGCTCCGGCCGCTCCGTTGACGGCTTTCAGTTACTCAACGCCATCGAGAGTTGCGCCGATCTCTTCACTCGCTTCGGCGGCCACGCCTTTGCCGTCGGCTTCGCAATGCCTGCCGACCGGTTGCCGGAGTTGAAACGCCGCCTTCGCCTCTACGCCGAGGAACACTTGGCCGCTCGCGAGCCGGAACATCTGCTTCGTATCCATGCCGAATTGCCGCTGGACCGCATCACCACCGTGCTGGCCGGATGGCTTTGCAAGCTGGAGCCTTTTGGCCACGGCAACCCCGAGCCGGTCTTTGTCGCCCGCCGCGTGCGCCTGCTCACGCCGCCGCGCTTCATGAAAGAGCGCCATTTGAGATTGGAGTTGGCGCAGGATTCCGTGCATCCCAGGCCGCTTCCCGGCTCCAGCGGAGCAGTGCGCGCCGTAGGCTGGCACCTGGCCGAGCGCGCCAGAGAGCTAGGCCTCGAACGGGGAAGCCTCATCGACCTCGCCTACCGCATCCGCGAAAATCAGCACACGGAATACGGCGGCCTGGAGGCCGAGATCGCCGGAATCGAGCTGGCGTGAGGGCTGCGATTTGCTCGCAATAATCTCAGGAAAAATAAAGTAATGTTATAACTTATGTTATACTTAAATCTGAACAGGAGGCCCCAAATGGCCACAACCGCAAAAATAATCGCTATCGGCAACTCCGCCGGAATTATTCTGCCCAAGGAGATTCTGGCGCGACTCAAAGTTGAGAAGGGAGATACCTTTTTCATCACCGAGGGTTCCCACGGCATTCATCTTGTTCCCTTTGATCAGGATTTCGCCGCCCAAATGGAAACTGCACGAGAAGTGATGCGCGAAAACCGGGACGTTTTGCAAAGGCTTGCTGAATGAGTGAGCCGGTGTGGATCAGGCAGGATGTAGTCCTGAATATGCACGAGGAGGCGCTGATGCTCCACGGTGGCCTGGAGGGTGTACGTGACCTTGGGCTGCTTGAGTCTGCGCTTGCGCGTCCTAAAAATCTGTTTGCGTATGCAGAGCAAGCACCTTCGCTTGCTCTGCTCGCGGCCTCCTATGCGAAGGGAATCGTCGCCAATCATCCTTTTGCGGATGGCAATAAGCGAACGGCCTTTACCGTTTCTGTCACTTTCCTGAAGTTGAACGGCCTCGTACTAACGGCGACGAAAGAAGACCGGGTTCTCACATTCTGGGATCTAGCCGCGGGCGAAATCTCCGAAGAGCAGTTAGCTCAATGGTTTCAAGAGAATACGGCGCCACGCTAACCCCCGCCCGCCCGCGATTTCCACCGCTGCCGGCCTTTTCGCGTCCTGTGCCCCACCCTGCCGGGTGTAGAATTATTACAGTCAAGTGAATTTCCTCGCCTGACTACGCAAACAACTGCGCAAATCCTGCGGTTGTTGGGGTTTTATGGACGCCAATTTATACGGCTCTTCTCTCTCCCGCCGCAAGCGATCCCCTTTCTATTTGCTATTGGAATTAGATTTCGAGCCAAGACTTCGGAGGCCCAGGCGTGTCCGGAATTTCTCCGGCCGCATTGGTGATATCTGATGGCCGACCTGGCTACCACGGTGAATGCCATGCCTTCGGGCGTATCCCTGCTTGACCGCAAACTGACGAAAGCGCCCAGCCGCGTCGGCATTGCGGCCTTTCTGCTGGCTCTGGCCGGCGGCCTCTGCTATATCGCCTTCCAGGTTGCCCGCGACCTCGATTCGGTTACGATCACCAGCATCTGGCCTTATCTGCTGCTGGGTCTGGCGCTGCTGATTGCGCTTGGCTTCGAGTTTGTGAATGGCTTCCACGACACGGCCAACGCCGTCGCCACGGTCATCTATACACATTCGCTCAGCCCGACCATCGCCGTCGTCTGGTCGGGCATCTGCAATCTGGCCGGTGTGCTTTTTTCCTCGGGAACAGTGGCCTTTGCGGTCATTACGCTGCTGCCCGTCGAGTTGATTCTTCAGGTCAGCTCCGGCGCCGGCTTTGCCATGGTCTTTGCCCTGCTGATCGCCGCCATCGTCTGGAATTTGAGTACATGGTGGTTTGGCCTGCCCGCCTCCAGCTCGCACACCATGGTCGGCTCCATCATCGGCGTGGGCATCGC
>CAYOYX010000069.1:0-18737 GCA_964408275.1 uncultured Occallatibacter sp. | reverse complement strand
CAGCCAAGGCTGGTCCATGGAAAGAAAGCTGCAGTTCGGGAGATTTGCAATCTGCCGCAGCATTGCCATTGCGACGGGCATCGATGCGCCGGCAAGGTGCGGAGAAACCGTGAGCCGTACAAAGCCCGACTCTGTGACAGAACAGAGGAAGAACCGCGAAGAGCCTATCGCGGCGAACCACTGCTTTGCCGGCGCATGGCAGACGTGATCCCGGTCGTTCAGCGCAAGCAGAACGTTCACATCGGGAAGGTAGGCAGGCTTACTCGGTGTCGTCATTCAAAGCGGCCAGGACCATCTCGGTTGTAATGCGGCGGCCCGTGCGAGGAAGAAGCGGAAAACCCGACTTGCTTCGCTCAAACTGTATCGGTTCTTTCGGAGTGTTGCCGGCCTGCTTCTCTCTGCGAATCAAGTCGGTAATGGCGTCGCCGAGGGTAAGCCCATTCGCGTGTGCGTAGATTTCGGCGAACTCGCGGGCATCGTCGGCGAGATTGACATTGGTTCTCATACTGCTAGTATGCACCAATTTAACATGACGTGCAAGTTTATATAACACGTGCAAGAAAAAGAATTATGCACGTTAAATTGGTTGGGATTTGTCGTATCCCTGGTCACCAAAGCAGTATCTGGGGCAAACGGCGTTGAGAGGCGGTTAGCGCGTATCCTTCGCTGCCGCTGGTTTCTCGACGATGGCGGTGGCCCAAAGAAATCCGGCCACGGCCTCTTTGGCATTCACTCGTTTGGCGCAGTGGACGTAATCCGCGTAGCTTGCCTGCACGCACACGCCGTCGCAGGCGTTGTAGATGTCCACCAGCCCCTGCTCGTTGATCTTCGCCTGATTGGTGATCGCTTTGTATCCCCTGGCCACCACTGGCGCATAATCCTCGCTCTTGAGCAGGCCGAGATCGATTCCGCGCTGAAGTGCGTATGTGAACATGGCGCTTCCCGAGCTGTCGATCCAGTTATCGGGCCGGTCACCCTTATCGACGACAAACAACCAGCCGCCCGTTTTCGGATCCTGGGTAGCTTTCAGCCCCGCCGCCAGACGCTGATAGATATCCAGCACCGCCGCCCGCCGGGGATGATTCGGCGGCAGCTCCGCCAGCGTTTCAACAACCACTAGCGAATACCAGCCCAGGCCTTCGCTCCACACCTCGCTGGAGAGTCCAGTATTTGGATCGGCCCAGCGCACCTTGCGCTCCGGCAGCACCGTGGCCAGCTCCGGCCTCTCAGCCCACGCATGGTAGTACAGGCCAGTGTTGTCCTTGCGCGCGTGCTTGGCGAAGAGCGTGATCTGGCGCGTTACCTCGTCGAAGCAATAATCGCGGTCGCCGATCGACTTGCCGTAACGAAGCAGAAACATCTCTCCCATGAAGACGCCGTCTACCCACATCTCTCCGGTCAACTGGCGATTGTGCCAGAATCCGCCGTCGGTGTTGCGTGGAAAACCGTCGAATGCCTCGCGGATTTCCGTGGCCGCCAAGCGATAGCGCTCGTCGTGCGTCTGCTCGTAGAGTCCCACGACGATGTTTCCGGCCATCACGCTGTCCAGGCTGTCCAGCTTGACATTGACAAGATTCCCCTTTTCGTCAATAAACGGGTCGATCTCTCGCCGGATGAAGTCGGAGTATCTCCGCTCCCCAGTGGTTCGCCAGAGCATCTCGAAGCCATTCAGCGTGTATCCCTTCCAGTAGGTCCATCCGGCCAGCGAATCGTGCGGAGCGCCGGTGTTGCGCCGCATCAATGTTTCGGCCAAGGCGACGGACCAGGATTTCGGCTGCTGGCCGGAGGCTCGCGGCAATGGCGAAGCAATCAGCAAACCCGCAAGCAATATCGGCGCGATCTTCATAGGGGTCTCCTACAGCATAATTCCAGCCATCGGGCAACCAGCTCTCACTCGCTTAGATAAGCGCCGTCCCTTGTATGGGGCTACGGATGAAATGTTGATTTCGCCAACTCCGCGCTTCAGCGCGGGTTCCGCTAATCGCTCTCCGCCCACTCCTCCAGCATTTTGGAGTACTCATCCGAGTGCCCGATAGCCGTAAATCGCTTCACCTCATTGAGCGCATCATTGCGCTCCCCCGCGCCCCAGAGCACACGAAAGTAGAGCAGCGAAACGCGCTCCGAGGTCGGCTCCAGTTGAATCGCCACGCGGCCATGCTCGATAGCCGAGCGATGCTGGTCTCTGTGCGAGAGAATCCACGCCAAATAACCGTGCGCAATCGCCGTTCTGGGAAATTGCTCGACCAGCGCCCGCAAAACCAGCTCCGCAAATCCAGCGTCGCCGTTCGTCTCCGAGTCAACCGCCTGCCGGATAACCTCAGTCACTCGCGGATCGTCGTCTTCTGGTCTATCGCTCATCGTCTTTACGCGCCCAAAACCCGCAGGAAGATTACATCCACATTGCCCAACTGCCGCGTGTAGTCAAAGGTCCGCGCCAACTTCTCCGTAGTTAGCAACTTGGTGATGGCAGCATCTTTGGCCACTTCATCGCGGAAGACTAAATCCTCTTTCCAAGAGCGCATCGCGTGCGATTGCACCAGCCGGTAAGCCTCCTCGCGCAGCATTCCCGCTTCGGCTAAGTCAAGCAGCAGTTGCCCGCTGAAGATCAACCCGCCTGTCGATTCCAGGTTCTTCTTCATGCGCGCGGGATAGACCAACAGCCGGTCGATCAGGTCAGTCGTCTTGGCCAGCAAGTAATCGACAAGAATCGTCGAGTCGGGAAAGATGACGCGCTCGACCGAAGAGTGCGAGATGTCGCGCTCATGCCACAGCGCGATGTTCTCGAAGGCTGCCTGCGCATTGCCGCGCAGCACGCGTGCCAGACCGCTGATCTGCTCCGAAGTTATGGGGTTCTTTTTGTGCGGCATAGCCGAGGAGCCTTTTTGCTTCTCGCTGAAGTACTCCTGCGCTTCGCGCACCTCGGTGCGTTGCAGGTGGCGCACTTCAACGGCGATCTTGTCGAGCGTGCTGCCGACGATTGCCAGCGTCGAAATGTAGGCAGCATGACGGTCGCGCTGGATAACCTGTGTGGCCACCGGCGCCGGCTTGACGCCGAGGCGTTCGCAGATTTTTTCCTCATGCTCGGGCTTCAAATGTCCAAAGGTTCCGACAGCGCCGGAGAGCTTGCCAACGCGCATATCCTCGGCGGCTGCGTCAAAGCGCGCCAGATTGCGCTCCATCTCCGCAAACCAGTTCAACAGCTTGAGTCCAAAGGTCGTTGGCTCAGCGTGGATGCCGTGCGTGCGGCCAATCGTTGGCGTGTGCTTGAACTCAATGGCGCGCCGCTTGAGCACAGCCAGCAACTCGACCATTCCGTAGCGAAGCAGTGTGGATGCTTCTTTCACTTGCAGCGCCTGAGCTGTGTCTACGATGTCGTTCGAGGTCAAACCATAGTGCAGCCAGCGGGACTCAGCGTCCAGCCCTTGAGCCTTCAGCGTATCGGATACTGCGGTCGTGAAGGCGATCACATCGTGCTTGACCTCGGCCTCAATCTCCTGAATGCGCGCCACAGAAAAGCCGGCTTTGTTAGCGATAGCCTCGGCTGCCTCGGCGGGGATCACGCCATCCTCGGCGAGCACGGTGCTGGCCGCCGACTCCACCTGAAGCCAGCAGCGGTACTTGTTCTCTTCGGTCCAGATGCGGCCCATCGCTGGGCGAGTGTAGCGGTCGATCAAGGGAGTCTCCTTACCAGAGTTGCCTTTCGGCGGGCCTGCTCCAACACTTTATTGTACGAGGGAAAGATACTTATGGACGAGGAATCCCAAGCCGCTCATGCAACTCATCGACTAGCAGCCCGCGCCCCGGCACGT
The DNA here is from genome assembly GCA_964408275.1 of uncultured Occallatibacter sp. Taxonomy (GTDB): domain Bacteria; phylum Acidobacteriota; class Terriglobia; order Terriglobales; family Acidobacteriaceae; genus Telmatobacter. The sequence goes on along the minus strand of CAYOYX010000069.1, from coordinate 14,928 downwards.
AAGGCTGGAACCACTCGCCGTCAATGACTAGTTGCGGAATGGCGCGCTTGCCGACGCGGCGCACCAACTCCGCCGAAGCTTCGCGATCCTTATCGATGTCGATCTCGGTGTACTCGACGTGATGGGAGTCGAGGAATTTCCGGGCGGCGCGGCAATCGCCACACCAGGAAACCGCATACATTTGCACCTTCATGGGGTTAGTTTACAGCCTATCGCCGCTCGCGAAAAAAACTTCGCAGCAGTTCGGCGGATTCATCAGCGAGGAGGCCTTGCTCAACGATCATTTGATGGTTGAGTTGCGGGTGGTTGAGCACGGCGAGCACCGAGCCGGCTGCGCCCGCCTTGGGGTCGGCGGCAGCGAAGACCAACCTCTCCAGCCGCGCATGAATCATCGCGCCAGCGCACATCGCGCAAGGCTCCAGCGTGACGTAGAGAGTGCAACCAAGCAGGCGATAGTTGCCGATGGCAGCGGCCGCCGCGCGCAGAGCCACGATCTCCGCGTGAGCCGTGGGGTCGAGCGAGCGCAGTACGCGATTCTGCCCACGTGCAATGATAGCTCCCTCGCGAATGGCAATCGCGCCAATCGGAACCTCGCCGGCTTCGGCGGCTTGGCGTGCTTCGTCGAGCGCGGCTTGCATGGCTTCATGGTCGTCGATCATGGCTTCAATGGTAGCGCCGCCGGCTGCTGCTGTGTCATGCAATGCAGTGTACCCAGGCCCCAGACGAGATCGACCGAGTGTATGCCGATCACTTCGCGGCTGGGAAACACCGATGCCAGCGTGTTCAGAGCGATGCGATCATTGGGATCGTGAAAGGTGGGAACCAGAACAAGGTTGTTGGCGATATAGAAGTTTGCGTAGCTGGCCGGGAGGCGCTGACCGCGAAAAACGACCGGACGCGGCATAGGCAGTTCGACTAACTCAAATTGCTTGCCATCGAGGGTGCGCGCGGCCTTGAGCCGCGCAAGGTTTTCAGCGAGTGGCGCGTGGTTGGGATCGTTTGTTTTCGGCTCAACAACGGCAATGATTTTAGTGGGGCCAGCGAAGCGCGCAATGTCGTCGATGTGACCGTGAGTGTCGTCGCCCACGATGCCGCGATTAAGCCAGATCACCTGATCGATGGCGAGATAATCGTAGAAGGCCTGCTCCAGTTGCAAACGTGTGACGCCCGGATTGCGCTGCTGCACTTCGCTCAGCAGGCACTCCTCAGTTGTGAGCAGAAGTCCCGCGCCATTCACGTCGATGGAGCCTCCTTCAAGAACAATGCGGTGTGCGCGGCCGTCTTCGAGTTTGATGGTTGGCTGCCACTCCGACAGTGTTAGTAACTCAGTGACTCGTCCAGGCAACTGATCGTCGAGCGGCCAGTCAGAGTACTTGGCCCAAGCGTTAAAGCGCCAGTTAGTGACAGCGATCTTGCCCTTGTTGTTGCGCACAAAAATCGGGCCAGAGTCGCGCGTCCAACTGCGATTGGTGTGCCAGAGGTGAAAGCTCACGCGGTCGAGATTCGCTCCTGCCCGTTCCAGAATGCTCGTGACGCGCTGCTCGGCCTTCGCATCCTCGACGATCAGATGCACTCGCTCATGTGCAGCCAGCAGACACACAATCTCCGCATAAAGCCAGGGGATGGCTTGAAACTTTCCCGGCCAGTCTTCGGGGTTGTGCGGCCATGCCAGCCATGTGGCCTCGTGCGGCTCCCATTCAGCGGGCATAAGGTAGCCGAGTTCGCGCGGCGTTTTTTCAGGAATCAAAGCGGCGGACATTCTATTTAATTTCTCCGTCCGCTGGCGCCGAGTCAAGATAGCGCTGCGTGATGCCCGCGTAGGCGTCGATGCGGCGGTCGCGCAGGAAGGGCCAGTTGCGCCGCGTCTCTTCGATCAAGCCGAGGTCGATCTCGCCGATCAGAATCTCCTCGGCATCGTGCGAAGCCGTGGCGATGACGCGGCCAAAGGGATCGCACAAAAAGCTGCCGCCCCAGAACTCGATTCCCGGCCCGGTAGCACGATTTCCAGAAACGTCGCCATGCTCGATCCCGACGCGATTGACGCCTGCGACATAGGCGCCATTAGCTATGGCGTGAGAACGCTGAATCGTCTGCCATGCATCATATTGCGCCGCGCCAAACTCGGCCTTCTCGGCAGGATGCCAGCCAATCGCGGTCGGATAAAAAAGCGTTTCTGCGCCTTGCAAAGCCGTCAGCCGCGCAGCCTCGGGATACCACTGATCCCAGCAGACGAGCGCGCCCACGCGGCCACACTCTACATCCACGGCCTGAAAGCCCAAATCGCCTGGAGTGAAGTAATACTTTTCGTAGTAAAGCGGGTCGTCGGGGATGTGCATCTTGCGATAAACGCTGGCGATGGCTCCATCGGCATTCAGCGTGACTGCTGTGTTGTGGTAAAGCCCCGACGCGCGGCGCTCAAAAAGCGAGGCGATGATAGATACATGAACCTCGCGGGCCAATTCGGAGAGTCGCGCAGTCGATGGACCTGGAATCGACTCGGCTAGATCGAAGAGGCGCAGATCCTCTCGCTGGCAGAAGTACTGCGTGCGAAAAAGCTCAGGCAGGCAGACAATATTTGCGCCCATTTGCGCGGCTTCTCGGATGCGTTCGACGGCAGTGGCGAAGTTGGCCTCCGGCTCCGTGCCCATGCGCATCTGAATCAGGCCGACATTGTATTTTCGCGTGCTCGCCATCATAGACTCTTTCATCCTCATTAATTGACGCAACAAGGCCAACCCCGTCCAGCGGATTGGCCTCTATTGTCATTGCCGGATGCGGCTGCTACTCATGCGCCATCAACACTCTTCCAGAATCAAAACGGCGGCAGCAATCGTAGTGGTCCATTTACCGCGGCGGTCGCCGACAGCCGACTGCGTGATGTTGCTGGTGCGGACGATCTTGTTGGAGATGCGGTAGATCTCCTTCTTCTCGTCCCAGCTTGTGTCTGGATCGAATTCCACATCCAGTGTGGTGGCCAGCATCTCGGCAGCAAGCTCCTCGGCGTACTCGCCGGCTTGCTCCTCGGTCTCACCGAAGCTATGATGTTCGCTCAGATAGCCGTAAGTGTTTTTGTCTGCCGGAATGGCCACGCCGATGCTCGATACCAGCAGCCTATGAGCCTCTCGCGTTGAATTCTCCGCGATGACCGCAAAGACCACCTCGCCGGGGCTGAGGTAGGTGAGGCCTTCCTTGCGCGGAATCACCCGGCAATGAGGCGGAAAGATGGACGAGACGCGCACCAAATTCTGCGAGGCGATCCCCGCATCCCGAAGCGCCAGCTCAAAGGAGGTCAAACGCTCCTTGTGTTTGCCTACGCCCTTGGTGAAAAACAGCTTCTTCGGGACCATGCTTTTTCCCAATTTCTATGTATCCTCCGTGTCTCTGAAATTTTACAATTGAAAGTACGCACCGCCTGAGTTTATCGCATCTGGACGGGTTGGAACAGTCTTCAGGCTAAATTTATATATCATTTGCATGAACGCGATTTCATTCGCAGCCATTGATGCGGACCGTTGCGGCTATTTGTGCCGACTGAAGCCTGCAATCAGCTCTCATTTTGTCTCGGTTAGGCCGATGATACACTTGGCGTCATGAGTAAGGCGGCAATCATCGTCGGAGCAGGCCCGGCAGGGCTTACGGCCGCGATCGAACTTCAGCGGCGTTCCGATATCAAGCCGATTCTGCTTGAGGCCAGTCACGAGATTGGCGGCATCTCGCGCACCGTTCGCTACAAGGGAAACCGCATGGATATTGGCGGCCATCGCTTCTTCTCCAAGTCGGATCGAGTGATGCAATGGTGGCTTGATCTGATGCCGGTTGAGGCCGGCTCAGGCCCAGAGGGAGAGCTGCGTTATCAGGGACAGCAACGCAACCTTCCTTCAGCCGCAGTCGCGCGCAATCCGCAAACCGAAGACCTGGTCATGCTGGTTCGTCCGCGCAAGAGCCGCATCTATTTTTTGCGCCGCTTCTTCGACTATCCCATCAGCCTGACCGCCGCAACCTTCAAAAACATGGGCCTGACGCGCACTGTTCGCTGCGGCGTGAGTTATCTGCGCTCGGCGCTGTTGCTCCAGCGCGAAGAAAAATCTCTGGAAGATTTCATCATCAATCGATTCGGGAAGCAGTTATTTCTGACATTTTTCAAATCGTATACGGAAAAAGTCTGGGGCGTGCCTTGCCGCGAGATCAGCGCTGAATGGGGCGCGCAGCGCATCAAGGGACTTTCCTTAAAGGGTGTGGTAACTCATTTTCTCAAGAAGACATTCGGCAGAAAGAAATTAGGGAGTATCGCTCAGAAGACAACAGAGACTTCGCTGATCGAACGATTTCTTTATCCCAAGTTCGGCCCCGGCCAGCTTTGGGAGTATGCGGCCGAGTTAGTAAAAAAAAGCGGCGGCGAGATTCACTCGGGCGTTCAAGTTGACCGCGTCAATATTAAAGGTAAGAAGGTTGTTTCGGTCGAAGGTTTGAATGATGCGGGCGAGCGCCTCACTTATGCCGGAGATTACTTTTTTTCGACGATGCCGGTGCGCGATCTAGTTCGCGCCTTTACTACGCCCGTTCCCGCCGAAGTGCGCGAGGTAAGCGAAGGATTAATGTATCGCGACTTTATCACTGTCGGCTTACTAGTCAGCAAACTCTCCGTAAAAGAAAAAGACGGATCGCCTCTCAAAGATAACTGGATTTATATTCAGGAGCCGGACGTAATGGTAGGACGTCTGCAAATTTTCAATAACTGGAGTCCCTGGCTGGTGAGTAGCAAGGATAAGGTCTGGATTGGTTTGGAGTACTTCTGCAATGACACGGACCTATTATGGAAGTTATCTGATGCCGAGATGGCTAAGTTTGCCGTTGCCGAAGTTGCAAAAATTGGCATCCTCAAAGCTGAAGATGTGGAAGACTCGCACGTCGTCCATGTGCCCAAGACTTATCCGGCTTACTTTGGGAGTTATGGCCGTTTCGATGTAATTCGTAACTATCTCAACGGCTTTGAGAACTTATTTCTGGTGGGCCGCAATGGAATGCACAAGTACAACAATCAGGATCACTCGATGCTGACCGCGATGACCGCCGTGGAAAACATTATCAACGGCATCACGACGAAAGACAATATCTGGGCGATCAATACCGAGACAGAGTATCACGAAGAGAAGGCGGAGAAGTAAAAGCGGAGATAAGGGCCAAACTTCCTCAGGTGTCCAGCGGCGGGTTCACCCATCGCAGCCCCGGAAAGCGCACAAAATTGCTATCCGCGGTATTGGCCATGCCGCCAACCAGCTTGACCAAACTTTTCAATACATACGCCTATGCAATCTCTGAATCCCATCTGCCAGCCCCTTCCTCTAACATGATGGTAGAGGAGCTTATCAAGACCGATGCAAGCCACATATAACGGACTAAATTTGCCGCAGGACGGCCAACCAATTGAGTACAGCAACGGGCAGTTGAAGACGCCCGACCATCCCATCATTCCATACATAGAAGGCGACGGTACGGGACGCGACATCTGGAAAGCCTCGCGGAGGGTCTTCGACGCCGCAGTCGAGAAGGCCTATGGCGGCCAACGCGCGATTCGCTGGTTTGAGATATTCGCCGGAGAAAAAGCCTTTCGCCAGTTCGGCCAGTGGCTGCCCGACGACTCGGTGGCCGCAGCCCGCGACCTGAGAGTCTCCATTAAAGGACCGCTGACAACGCCGGTGGGCGGCGGCATCCGCTCGCTCAACGTGGCGCTGCGTCAGTTGCTCGACCTCTACGCCTGCGTGCGGCCAGTGAAGTATTATCAAGGCGTTCCCAGCCCGGTGAAGCATCCGGAGCGCGTGGACATCATCATCTTTCGTGAGAACACCGAAGACGTTTACGCTGGCATCGAATTCAAAGAGGGCACAGAGGACGCTGCAAGACTGATCTCTTTTTTGAACGATGATCTGCTTTCCAAAACAAAGAAAAAAGTGCGCACGGACTCCGGCGTTGGCATCAAGCCGATCTCGATTTTCGGCTCGAAGCGTCTCGTGCGTTACGCGATTCGTCACGCACTGGAGTCGGGCCGCAAGACCGTTACACTCGTCCACAAGGGCAACATCCAGAAGTTCACTGAAGGAGCTTTTCGCGAATGGGGCTACGAGGTCGCCATTGAAGAGTTCCGCGCCGAAACTGTCACTGAACGCGAGAGCTGGATTCTCGGCAATCGAGACGCCAACCCCAATCTGACCATTGAAGAAAATGCAGCGCTGATCGAGCCGGGGCTGGAGTTCGGGTCACTGAGTTTTCGTGACGGTATCTACGCCGAGGTCAAGGGCGTGCTCGATTCCATTGGCTCAACCCACGGTAATGGCGCGTGGAAGCAGAAAGTGCTCATCAACGACCGCATTGCCGACTCCATTTTTCAGCAGATTATCATCCGCCCGGAGGACTACTCGGTGCTGGCGACGACCAACCTCAACGGCGACTATATCTCCGACGCGGCGGCGGCGCAGGTCGGCGGCCTCGGCATCGCGCCTGGAGCAAATATCGGCGACGGCTACGCGGTCTTTGAGGCAACGCACGGGACAGCTCCAAAATACGCCGACAAGGACGTGATCAATCCCGGCTCGGTGATTCTCTCCGGCGTAATGCTGCTGGAATTCATCGGCTGGAAGGAAACGGCACGGCTGATCGAATCGTCGCTCGAAAAGACGATTCAGCAAAAATTTGTGACCTATGACTTCGAGCGGCAGACAGCAGGCGCAACCAAGGTCGGCACCAGCGAGTTTGCCACACGCATCATAGGCAATTTGTAATGGCGGGGCACAGAGACTAAGGGACTAGGGACTGAGGGACTAAGCCTCGGTTTTGAAAGGGCACTGCTTTAGTCGTGCCGCAGACTGCAACACAAAGAACACGGGCTTTAGCCCCTGAGAGAATGTTTGTTTTGTAGGTGAGTGCATGACGTCGATCTCGCGGTCTATGCGACTATCTCGAATCAAGGTCTTTTCTTCCGTTGCACAATGCCTGATTTGGTCAGTTCTGGCGATTCATGAATGGCATAAAGATCCAGACGGCATATTTTTCTGGATGACGATGGTGCTGGTTGTCAGTTCAGTCTTAATTCTTCGTCTTGATGTCAAACTTGCCGGTATTTCAAGGAAGGAATGTGATACTTCTCCACATGATCATAGGAATGTTATCTATTTCCTCTGGGGCTAAAGCCCCAGTATTTTTGCTAACTTTTGCGGCACGACTAAAGTCGTGCCCTTTCAAAACAGATTACTGACCAATGATTCAAAGGTTTCCCCAAGGAGGCAACAAATGCGCAAGAAGATCAGTATTATCGGCGCCGGCAATGTCGGCTCGACGGCGGCCCACTGGATCATGGCCAAAGAACTGGCCGATGTAGTGATGGTTGATGTGGTGGAAGGCGTGCCGCAGGGCAAGGCTCTGGACCTGTTGCAAGCGCTGCCCATCGAGCGCTCCGACGTTCACATCACCGGCTCGAATGACTACGCCGAGACGGCTAATAGCGACGTTGTCATCATCACAGCGGGCCTTCCGCGCAAGCCGGGGATGAGCCGCGACGATTTGTTGCAAACCAACTTCAAGATCATGACCGATGTGGTCAAGAATGTGGTTGCCTACTCGCCGGAGTCGATTCTGATTGTCGTCTCCAATCCGCTGGACGCGATGGTGCAGGCCGCCTACAAATTGTCGGGCTTTAATCGCGAACGCGTTATCGGCATGGCGGGCATTCTCGACTCTGGCCGCTTCAAGAGCTTCATCGCCGAAGAGTTGCAGGTGAGCGTGGAGAATATGAGCTGCCTGGTTCTCGGCGGTCACGGCGACACCATGGTCCCGCTGGTGCGTTACACAACGGTCGCCTCGATTCCGATCACCGAGCTGCTCTCCAAAGAACGCATCGACGCGATCATTCAACGTACGCGCGATGGCGGCGCTGAGATCGTAAAGCATCTCAAGACCGGCAGCGCTTACTACGCGCCCTCGGCGGCGGCGGCGGAGATGGCCGAGGCGATCCTCAAGGACAAGAAAAAAATCATGCCCTGCGCGGCTTACCTCGAAGGCGAGTACGGCATCAACGGCTACTTCATCGGCGTGCCCTGCAAGCTGGGCGCGGGCGGAATTGAGCAGATCGTCGAGTTCAAGCTCACCGACGAGGAGCAGGCAGCGTTGATGAAGAGCGCCGCGGCGGTCAAGGAACTCTGCGCCGTGATCGGCGTGTAAAAGCAGAGGACAGTGATCAGTGAACAGTGATCTGTAAACTGGGTGCATCCGGTCTCTATTTTAAGACCGGGGATCTCATGCTCACCGCTTCTCAAATTCAACAACTTTAGGCCCGATTTGCGCGGCGCAAAACACCGGAGCCATGTGGCCGCAGCCTGAAACGATCTCAAGCTGTGAGTGCGGAATCAGCCTGTGCATTGTCTCGCCCTGGCTGAGCGGAAAGATGCGATCCGCATCGTCCCACACAATCAATACCGGCATCTTCAACAGCGGCAATCGCTCGTCGGTGGCATCCTGACCGGTCAGCATCGATGCCACCGAGCGGCGGATCACCCAGTCTCCATCTTTTCTCATTTGCAGAACGATCCACCCGGCAACTTCCGGAAGGTGCGGCGGGTGAGGCATCAGCAGCGCGAAGAATTGATTCAATTCATCGGGAGTGGTGGGTGTAAACAAGCGCGTATCCCACGCCGGCTTGACTGCGAGGCCGCCACTGTCAAAGAGAATCAGCCGCCGCACGCGTTCAGGATGCTCGCTGGCGACCAGTTGCACAATCCATCCGCCCATCGACCAGCCGCCCAAATCCACCTGCTTCAATGCCAGCGCATCCATAAATCCGACAACAATATCGGATTCATTCTGTACTGTGTAGGAGAAATCTGCGGATTTTTCACTGCGTCCATAACCGATCAGCTCGGGCATATAGACGCGATAACCTGCCCTGGTCAAATACCTCGCCAGACCGCGCCAGTCCTCGGCGTTTCCGCCCAGTCCATGCACCAGAACCACAGGCGGTCCTTCGACCGGGCCTGCTGTTAGATAGTGCACTCTGTGGCCCGCTACCGTCACCGAATGGCTCACCATGCCGTGCAATGCATCAGCCACACTGTTCTTTGCGTTCAGCAATACCGATGGTCTCAGACAAAAAAGTAGCAGAATTGACCAAAACACAAGTTGTATAGAATATCGGAGCCATTTGAATGGCTTTTTGCCTTTCGTCATTGGTCTTGCCCTTTCATCTCGCGCTCTCTCCGCCAACCCGCTTCGATCACCCGCACGGTAACCGGGTCAAGCTTGAGCGCACTGTGCGAGTTCCACTCCTCGCGCTCAACCCATCGCGCCGCCTCGGCGTCAGATGCTGCCTGCAATTGGCCGCCAGCGACGCGGCATAGATAATCGGCAATCACATAATGGTAGCGGACGCGGGTTTCTTCGCGATGAATTCGGTCGAGCAGTTCGATCAATTCAACCGGCTCAACCAGCAGCCCGGTCTCCTCCCGCACCTCGCGCTTCACACCATCCATCAGCGATTCGCCCAGCTCCAGCAGGCCTCCCGGCAGCGACCAGTGCCCTTTGAGCGGCTCGCTTCCGCGCCGAACCAGCAGCACGCGGCCCTCGTCCACCACCACCGCACCCACTCCCATCAGAGGCGCTTCAGGAAACTCTCTCTGCATATCTCTCCAACTTCCCATCCATCTTCAACGATAACGCGACTAATTCTCCGGCGTATCATCAAATTTGAAGAGGATAAAACGAATGGCGGAATTCACGCTGCGCATCGACGGAATGCACTGCGGCGCTTGCGTCCGGCGCGTCACGCAGGCGCTGGCAGCGGTTGAGGGAGTCGCCGTAAACGAAGTAAGCGTCGGAGCGGCACGACTGACTTTTGAACGAGAACCTGCACCGGTCGATCTTGCTGTTGCCGCGCTGGCCAAGATTGGCTTTACGGCGCAGTTGGATTCATAGAGACATTCATGGCTTTATCGAGTACAGAATCGCTCACGCTGCCTGTTCTCGGCATGAGCTGCGCCGCCTGCCAGCATCATGTGGAAGAGGTACTGAAGTCAACCGCTGGAGTCGAATCCGCGCGCGTTGATCTGATGGCTCATCGCGCCAGCGTGGTCTTCAACCCGGCGCTGGCCACGCCCGCGCAACTCGTCGATGCGATTCGTGCCTCGGGTTACGATGCGGTGATGCCTCGCGCTGATGCCGCTAAATTTTTTTCTGATTCAATAGCAACAGGAGCCGAGCTGAAGGCCGTTGCCACGCTGATTGCCGGCGCGGCGGCGATGCTACTGGCGATGCCGTTGGCAAGCGAGATGGGCGCGCTGGACCACGCGCTGATACAACTTCTGCCCTGGCTATTTGAGCTGCCTCATGAACTATTGCGCTGGTTTCTGCTGATTCTCACAGCATTTTTTATGGCCTGGGCAGGGCGAGGAATCTACCTGAGCGCGGCGCGCGGTCTGCGCCATGGCGCAACGAATATGAACACGCTGGTCAGCCTGGGAACCGGAGTAGCTTTCATCTATTCAGCCTATGCCACTCTCTGGCCCGCGCCTGACCGTCAGGCTTATTTTGACGCGGTTCTGTTGATCGTCGGCTTTCTTCTGCTGGGCAAGGCGCTGGAAGGCCGCGCCAAACAACGCGCACTGGCTGCGCTCGACTCGCTCTCGCGGCTGAGGCCTGCGACGGCGCGGCGCATTCGCGATGGCGTTCAAGAGATCGTCCCACTCAAGGAGATTCAACTCGGCGAGAGCGTGCTGGTATTGCCCGGTGAGCGTTTCCCGGTGGATGCAACGATTCTGGAAGGCCGCACCACAGTGGACGAATCGATGCTCACCGGCGAATCCACTCCGCTCGATCGCTCGGTGGGCGGGCGCGTGCTGGCCGGTGCGCTCAATTATGAAGGCGCTGTGACCTGCCGCGCCGAGTCGCTGAGCGAGGCCACGATGCTCGCGCAGATTACGCGCATGGTCACACAGGCGCAAAGCTCGCGCGCGCCGATGGAGCGGCTGGCCGACCGCGCCAGCGCCATCTTCGTTCCCGTCGTGCTAGCGTTGGCCGCGCTCACATTTGTCATTTGGTTCGCTGCCACTCACTCGCTGGGGAGATCGCTGGCTTCAACCGTCGCCGTGCTGGTCGTAGCCTGCCCCTGCGCAATGGGTCTGGCCGTGCCCGCCGCGTTGACCGTAGCCGTAGGTCGCGGCGCGCAGTTGGGCGTTTTATTCAAAGGCGGCGAGGCGTTGGAAAGACTCGCTCGTCTGGATGCAATCGTGCTCGACAAGACTGGAACACTGACCGTGGGGCGGCCAGTTCTGCGCGAAGTTCACACATTGCAAACCCACACCGAAAACGATCTGCTGCGCCTAGCCGCTGCCGCTGAGGAGCGATCGAATCATCCATTGGCTCATGCCGTCGTCGATGCGGCGCGGCTGCGCGGACTCGTCTGGCAACCCGCCGAAGACACACAAGTTTTGCCGGGAAGGGGACTGAGCGCAAGGGTCGAAGGCCGCGAATGCCTGCTGGGCAACGAAGCGCTCTTCAAAGAGTTTTCCATCGCGCTGCCAAGCGACACGCCTCAACCCGAGCCTGGAGTGACGCGGCTGTGGATGACGCTCGACCGTGCGCCTGTTGGTTACTTCGACGCACTCGACGCGTTGCGCCCTGATGCAGTCGAGGCAGTAGCTGCCTTGCGCCGCACCGGTCTACGAGTTCTGATGCTCACTGGCGATTCTGCCGCCGCCGCCGCGCCCATCGCACAACAAGCTGGCATAACCGAGATCGAAACTGGTCTCGACCCCTCCGGCAAGCTCGCTCGCATTCGCGCACTGCAACAGAGCGGTCTGCGCGTGGCGATGGCGGGCGACGGCATCAACGACGCCGCCGCACTGGCTCAGGCCGATGCAGGCATTGCGATGGGCTCGGGCGCCGACCTGGCGCAGGAGGCCGGCGATGTGCTGCTCTTGTGCGCGCAGCCCTCGGCGATTCCCGTCGCGCTCGATCTCGCCCACTCGACGCTGCGCGTGATGCGTCAGAACCTCGTATGGGCCGCGGGCTACAATCTGCTCGGCATTCCGCTGGCCGCGGGCGCGCTTTATCCAAGCTTTCATATTTTGCTCAGCCCGTGGCTGGCTGCGGCGGCCATGGCACTCAGTTCGGTCTCAGTCCTGGCCAACAGCCTGCGACTCCGTGGCTGGGCGCCTGCCGCAGCGCACATCGCTCCGGCGCGATAAACTAACCCTAGCCGTGCGCATCCTCACCCGCTACATTCTCGGCGAAATCCTCTCTCACGCTCTCATCGGATGCGTGATCTTCACCTTCATTCTCTTCATGAACGAGTTGCCTCGCATTTTGGAGATGGTGGTTCATAACAGTTCCACCTTCGTCAGCGTTGCGCAGATCATTCTCTTCATGCTGCCCAATTTTTTCATGGTCACGATTCCCATGGCGGTGCTGGTTGGCGTACTGCTGGGCTACAGCCGCCTCGCCTCTGATAGTGAAGTCATCGCCATGCGCGCATCCGGCCTTGGCATCGGCTACTTTGTCCGCGTGGCTGCGATTGTCGCCGTCGGCGGCACACTGCTCGGTCTGGCCAACGCCCTCTATCTTGCTCCGCGCGCCAATCAGGCGATCATGGCGATGGACAAGGCTCTGGCCACGCAAGCCTCCTACGAGATTGAGCCTCGTGTATTTGACGAAGACTTTCGCAATTTCGTTCTCTACGTGCAGGACGTGCGCTCGGGGACAGGTGCTGCCAATTGGCGTCAGGTCTTTATGGCCGACACCACCGATTCCACCACCCCGCTGATCACCACCGCCGCTTCGGCCACCGTCTCCAACGATTCCAGCGAGCAGTTGCTCGTCCGGCTGCGCGACGGTTCGCACCACGAGACAGTCGCTCTTCAACCACAACAGTACAACATCTCCACCTTCGACTTTACCGATATGCCCTTGATCTCCGGCCAGCAAAGTGATGTGCATTTGGGGCGGATGGACACAAACATCTATGCGATGCCGATGAATACTCTGCGAGAGCGCAGCCGCGCGCCTGACGGCAAACGCTTCCGCATCGAGATGCACAAGCGCTTCGCCTATCCCGCTGCCTGCCTTGTATTGATGCTAGTGGCCGTTCCGCTGGGCGTCACCTCGCGGCGCGGCGGCAAGAGCTTCGCATGGATCTCCACCATTCTGCTGGTCTTTGTCTACTATCTGCTCTCCAACACCGGCATTATGCTCGGCAAACAGAACTGGATTTCTGCGTTCTTTGCCGTCTGGTCGGCCAATCTGCTTTTCGCTGCGGGCGGTCTCTTCCTGCTCTGGCAGATGGCCACGGGCGGCCGCGTTCTGAACGCCATCACCAGTTGGTCTCATCGCCTGCAACGCAACGAACCAGCCGCTCAGGCCAGAACATTCAAAGGCCAAATTGTCGCCCTGTTGAGCAAAATCCCTTCGCGCCCCAAACGCCGCAAAGCGCGCAATGTCTTTCCGCGCATACTCGATGAATATGTGGTACACGAGTTTCTCGGCATCTTCTTGTTGGTGCTCTCCGGTTTTGTCATGCTCATGCTGGTCTTCACCTTCTTTGAACTGATCGGCGACATTCTTCGCAACCACATTGCGCTATCTGTGATTGGCGAATACCTGCTCAATCTCACGCCCAGTATGCTCTATCTGATTACTCCGCTGGCCGTGCTGATCGCCGTGCTGGTCACCTTCGGCGTGCTCAATCGCAACTCTGAGATCATCGCTATGAAGGCCTGCGGCATCAGCCTGTACCGGTTGGTGATTCCCATCGTCGCTATTGCCGCCATACTCTCGGTCGGCCTTTTTCTCTTTGACCAGTTCTATCTTCCCCAGGCCAACCGCAAACAGGAGGCTCTGCGCAACATCATCAAGGGCCGCCCGCCGCAGACCGTACTGCACCCCGAGCAGAATTGGATCTTCGGAGAACCGCATCCCGGTGAGCCGGGCCGCATCTTCTACTACCAGTACTTCGATTACGACCGCAATCAATTGATCGGCCAATCGATTCCCAAGTTTGTCAATCTCTCCATCTTCGAGTTCGATCCCTCCACCTTCGCGCTTTCGCGGCGCATCTTCGCCTCCCGCGCCGAGTGGGATGCCGCGGACGGCACATGGAGCTTTATCAACGGCTGGCAGCGCGACATTTCGGCTGCCAATGTGACTGAGTATAAGCCCTTCCTGAAGACCTCCTTCGCCGAGATTCACGAAGACCCCAGCTACTTCGCGAAGGAGAAGATGCAGGCGCAGGAGATGAACTTCGGCCAACTCGATAGCTACATCCGCGACCTGAGCCAGAGCGGCTTTGATACGATGCGCCTGCGCGTCGAACTATGGCACAAACTCGCCTATCCGCTGATGGCGATGGTCATGGCGGTGCTGGCCATTCCCTTTGCGCTGCTGATGGGCCGCCGCAGCTCGCTCACCGGCGTCGCCATGGCCATCGGCGTCACCCTCACTTACATTGTTATCGACAGATTCTTCGGTGCGCTGGGCAATGTGAACTATTTGCCCGCTGCGCTTGCCGCCTGGAGCGCAGATATCTTCTTTGGGCTGGTGGGCGGCTATCTGCTGCTGCGCACACCAACGTAAGTACAATTTCACGCCCCTCCCCGTACAATAAATTCATGCTTCGCGATCTCGCCCCGCTCTTCAGCTATCTGCGCCGGTACCGCTGGGGATACCTGTGGGGCACACTCTCCTGCATCTGCACCAATACCATCTGGGTACTGTTTCCGCAGGTCATCCAAAGAGCCATCGATGCAATGCAGCATGGAGCCACGCATCGCACGATCCTCATCTTCGCCGGCCTGTTGGTCGGCATCGCGCTTATCAAAGGCGTCTTCCTTTACGCGCAGCGCTGGATTCTCATCGGCATCTCGCGCGAGATCGAGTTCGATCTGCGCAACGATC
>CAYOYX010000068.1:0-19092 GCA_964408275.1 uncultured Occallatibacter sp. | reverse complement strand
GCATGGAGCGCGGAACGATCTCGATGGACCGCGATGAGCAGGGCAACGATGTGCCTTCCGATGTCGAGCTTCTGCGTCTGGCGGTTCCGCGCCGCGTCTTTACAATGTCTCACTTCCTGTATGCTACCGACCGCATCAAGTGGCTTCTTGAACACCGCGAGATGATCGGCGGTCTTGAATTTTATGAGGAGCCGCCCATCCTTCGCTTCTTCGGCGGCCGCCTGAAGCCCAAGAACAACTGGGGCGCGAAGCTGGCTGCGGCATTCGAGAAGGACTTCGGTCCGGACTGTTAGTTGCTGCTTTTGAATAACTGATCGAAAGAGGCCATACTCTCAAGTATGGCCTCTTTGCGCTCACCTGATTGCTGATCTGTAAATTAAGGCGCGGCCAACGGGACGATTGTAAACCCTGCCGCAATAATTCTTAAGAATGCCTTCGATTCTGGCTCGTCAGGCTCATCGCAATACCAATTAGTAAAATCGTAATAAAGCAGTGATCCTGTATCTGTCTCAGACTCACTTAGTGCATACAACATCATACCCTGAGGCGATGACATATCAACCTTTTCGACGCCGTGAAAGCTGACGATGTAGAATTTTCCCGTATCGCCCTCGACCGTCACGTCAATTCTCCCATCGGTCTGAGCGACCGTACGTATATGCCCATCATGGAAATCCGGTGACCCGACATACCGCCATTGAGGACCCATGTGTAGTACCTCAGTTTAAAACTCGTCTGCTGGAAGCGAACACCGCGAGCCCGATGCAATTTTCTTCTGGACCGTGAGAAATGAATGCATTCAGAATAGGCCAAATCGTTGTTGGAGGCAATAAGAGATGGAACTGATTGGCCTGCCGAATCATTTCAAACCTGTTGCGGTGGCTGGTGTTGCCGCTATTCTGAACAAGAGCCTATGCCTGCCGAGCCGCGCCAATTCGATGCAATTGTTTTGGGCGCGGGAGCGGCTGGGCTGATCTGCGCGGCGACTGCCGGCCAGCGTGGGCGGCGCGTTGCGCTGCTCGAACACAATGGGCAGGTGGGACGGAAGATCCTGATCTCCGGCGGAGGGCGGTGCAATTTTACGAATCTGCACTGCGGACCGGAGAATTTTATCTCCAACAATCCCCACTTTGCCAAGTCGGCGCTGGCGCTCTATCAGCCGCGACATTTTATCGAACTGGTCGAGAGATACGGCATAGCGTGGCATGAGAAGACACTCGGTCAGTTATTTTGCGACGGCTCAGCGCGGGCGATTGTCGAGATGCTGCTGGCCGAGTGTGCGCTAGGCGGCGTGGAGATGGTTCTGAATGCGCGCGAAATCAAAGTCGAGCGCGCACCTTCCGGCGGCTTTCATGTATTGACTTCGGCGGGCGACTTCGAGGCTGAATCACTCGTGGTGGCGACTGGAGGGCTTTCGATTCCGAAGCTCGGCGCGACAGCGTTGGGCTATGAGTTGGCCGCGCAGTTTGGCCTGAAGGTGATCGAGCCGCGTCCGGCGCTGGTTCCGCTGGTTCTCGGCGGCGATGAGGCTGGCTGGACGAAGCTAGCTGGAGTTGCAGCGGAGGTTGAGGCTTGGGCTGAGCCGGTTACCGCGAAGTATCCCTCAGGGGCTATAGCCCACGATGATTCAGCGGGTCAAAATGTCGAGGTTAAAACCTCTACCTACCAGTTCGTACCCTCCAATGCGCTCAAGCCCGTGCGCTTCAAGGAAAAGATGCTGGTGACTCATCGCGGGTTGAGCGGTCCGGCGATCTTGCAGGCTTCATCGTATTGGCAGCAGGGCGAGGAGTTGGTAGTGAACTTCGCGCCTGATTTAACTGGCTTGTTGGATGCTTTGCGGCAACCCGATGCGCGGCGGGATTCTGTAGCTCTTCGGCAAGCACTGCGCACGCGATTGCCGCAACGACTGGCCGATTATCTGGCTGAGATCGCTGGGCCGCAAGGCTGGTCGAACGCCGCATTGGCAGAGTGCGAGCATCGGCTGCATCGCTGGACGCTGCATCCAGTTGCGACCGAAGGCTTCGAGAAGGCAGAAGTAACGGCAGGCGGCGTGGACACGGACGAACTGAAGGCGCGAACGATGGAAGCGCGCGCTGTTCCGGGGCTATTCTTTATCGGCGAAGTCGTGGACGTAACCGGCCAACTTGGCGGCTTCAACTTTCAGTGGGCGTGGGCATCGGGCGTTGCCGCGGGTCGCGCAGTTTAGCGAATCATTCTATTGTGTCGGCTGCGCTGGCGGCGGCGTCGGCGGCGGACCGGGCTTGGTGGGCGGAGTCAGGACAAAGCCTTTGCGGACCAGCGCGAAACCCGGCTGCGGAAGTTCGGCCTGGAGAAGCTGGTTATCGGGTCCGCTGAAGATATCCGTGCTCGCGCCGGCGATGGTTGCTACGAGGTGATGAACAACGATGGGCTGTCCGTCCAGTGTTCCCTTCTCGTCGCCGTAGGTTGCAAGTTTGATTGGCTCGATGCTGCCAGCCTTCTTGGGAATGATCGCCCAAAGATCACGATTATTGCTGGCGACACCCAGAGCCAAAAGCGTCTCCAGCGCGCCGGGATCGAAGTCGGGAAGAAAGACTGCGGCGGCGTGCGCAGCCAAGTCACTGCTGGAAGTGTTCCCGTTCGAAGAAATGACGAGCGGAATCTGCGCTGCCTCCGGATCGGCAGTTACATTGACCTCGGTGCCGTTGACTTTGGCAGTGAGTTCGACATGGCGCAACTGGTTGGCTGAGTTGAGGCGCTCCGTCTTCGAGAGGGAGTAATCCAGGCCTTTCAGCTTGACGCTCACCAGCGCCTTGGAGTCATAGCCGGAACTGGTTGCTGTGAAGTTGAAGTTGGCTGTGCCGACGGCCTTGCCGTGCTGGCTGACGATGAAGCCGGCGGACTGAGCGTGTGTGGAGTCTGAGCTAATGACAAGCAGCGCCGCGAGCGGAAGCAGAGTCAATTTGTTCATAATGTTCATCATAATCCCGATGAGTTAGACCCATCTATAGAATAAAGGTTGCGGTAGAGAGATGTTTAGCATTAGCTGCGGTCAGCTATCTATACTAACGGCGGTTCGCTTTTGGAGCTGAGATTTAGGCCTCATCCCTTCGCCAAATAAGCGCGAAAGGATGGGCGTGTGAGAGATTTTTCGAATTCGTAAACACCAATTAATCCTTATCCTTTGGCGATAGCGAAGCGGCGATTGACCTCGTTCCAGTTGACGACATTCCACCAGGCGGCCAGGTAATCGGGGCGGCGGTTCTGGTACTTCAGATAGTAGGCGTGCTCCCAGATGTCGTTGAGCAGGATTGGATAGAGGCCCTGTGTGAGGGGCGATTCCTGATTGGGCGTGGTGATGACCTTGAGCTTGCCCGTCTGCCAGACCAGCCAGCCCCAGCCGGAGCCGAATTGCTTGGCGGTGGTCTCGTTGAAGGTCTTTTTGAAGCTCTCGAAGTCCCCGAAGTCGGCGGTGATCTGAGCTGCGATGGCTCCGGTGGGCGCGCCGCCAACACCTGCTGATCCAACCGCGCCCATGAGGGGCCAGAAGATCGAGTGGTTGGCGTGGCCGCCGCCGTTGTTGCGGACCGCGGCGCGAATCTCTTCAGGCAGCCCATTGAGTGTGCGGATCAGATCGTCCACGGGCTTGGCGGCCAGCTCCGGGTGGTTGGCCAGCGCGGCATTCAGATTATTGACGTAGGCCTGATGGTGCTTGTCGTGGTGCAGGTGCATCGTTTCGGCGTCGATGAAGGGTTCGAGTGCAGAGTAGTCGTAGGGAAGCGGGGCAAGATCGTAAGCCATTGAGAATCTCCTTCTTGCAGATCGTACTAGCTTTATGGATGCGGAAAGGCGGCGTTAGGGTGCGGAAAGTTGGCGTGCCGCTTGGTTGCTCTCCCAAATCTCAAACTCAATCCACGGCCTTTTCCCGCCCCGCACGCTATAATCTCTCCGTGCGCGACCCCACCACCAACGGCTTCACCACCACCAGCGACTACATCCTCGGTCCCGGAGGCGAGCAGGCCGCCGAGATGAGCGTCAGCGTGAGCGGCGGCGCAACCACCGTCGCATGGTCGCACACCAACGTCTACGCGGCAGGCAAGCTGTTGGCTACCTATGACCTGACCGGCAAGGGCCTGCACTTCTATCTTGATGACCCGTTGGGCACCCGCCGCGCCCAGACCGAATACGCGGGAGTGCTTGAACAGACCTGCCAAAGCCTGCCCTTCGGCGACGCGCTCAACTGTACCGGCTCGATCACCGCCCCCACCGAGCATCACTTCACCGGCAAAGAACGTGACACCGAATCAGGCAATGATTACTTTGGGGCAAGGTACTATAACTCAGCGATGGGACGGTTCATGTCGCCTGATCCTTTGCCTTGGATTGGTTGGCAAAATCCCGTAGAGGAGGCTTCCGAGGAAGCAAAAGAAGAGTCCCATCAGAAATTCGAGAATTGGATTTCAAATCCTCAGAACTTCAACTTGAATGCCTATGTCATGAATAATCCGCTCGGCTTCATCGATCCGTTAGGTCTGTCGTCCCAATGCATCGTAACAAAGACAACAACCACTTGGGACTCTAGCACGTTTAATCCAGATACTGGAAAAACTATTACTACGGTTCACGTTAATGTATCAGAAAGCACATATTGTTATTCGACCGGTAACAACAGTCAGCAGTCGAAACAGAGCGGTCCAGGTCAAAATAATGCCCCAAGTAGTGGGCCAACTAATTTGACAGATGCTCTTGAACGAGCGGGGAACTGCGCTAAGGCGTATTACGGTATCGCGAATATCGGAAAATGGGGAGCTATTGCAGCAGGTGCAGGAGGAATATCTAAGTCAGTCCCAAAGGCTCTAGGGCTAAGGGTGTTTATACAGCCGGGAGGCAGTGAGTATACAAGTGCTCTAAGCATATTATCGTTAGCTTCCGGTGGAGGAGGTGTGCTGCGTGTGGCTGCAAACTTTGCGAGTAAATGGGCAGGACCGATAGCGATAGCCTCTGCAATTATCGATGCTGGAACCATCGCAGCTTGCACCATTTCGTACTAGGAGGGAAAGTGATCGACCGACGCGCTCGTAACATTGCTGCGAATGCAATTAGGGACTTTATGGAAGGAACTATTTCCAATCGGGAATACGAAAGGAGGTATCCGAGAAGCAAAGACGATCACGCACTTTGGGAAATATATGTGCAGATGTGGTTTCTTTATTCCGATCTCAAAGAACACACTCTAACTGGGGAGTATGCTTTGAAAGAGGAGTCCCGATCCTTCCTGGATCGGTGCATCTTGTTTTTGAAGAGTGACCTTGATTTTCAATGGCCGCGCCAGAAATTTCGTCCTTGGTATGGGCTATTTCGAATAATTGGGCTTGGGCGATTCATAGATCGCCTGGAAAGAAAAGAAATGAATATCGGGGATGTGGATGTGTGGCCGTTTCTCAAAAAGACTGAATATGAAGAAGTAGCAAATTGTCGCCCCAAATAACAGTTGTGCCTCGCCAAAATTCAATCCGGGCGCGATGAGGACAAGATTTTGAACTCAGAGGCAGTTTAGGGACTGATTTCGATTGGGGAAAGGAGGTGTTCGATGACCATGAATCGTCACAAAGGCATTGCAAAATCGGCAGCTACAAAACAGCGGACACAACTTTCCAGCAATTCATCTTCGACCCTGAAGAGTATTTGTCGCGAAAGGCAGGTGGCCCGCCCATTAACTCCCTGAAACCCGAGTGGCCCATTCATCCACAGTTTTATCGTGGATGAGTGGGAACCACGAAACTCGAAAGTACGTCTTTTTCCAAAGGCTTCAGGTCAGGCCGTGGTCACTGTCCACTGTCTTGCACATTATTTCCCCTCCGGCGCACACAATGGATGCATGACCACCAACCAAACCCCCGGGCCTTCCCTATTCCCTATTGCCTATTGCCGTAACTCCTTATCCTGGACGATTTTGCAGGGAACTCCTTTGTTTTGAAGATTTTGCAGCGCAACACTCCCTGTAACCCCATGAAAAAAAGGAATTTCCCTACAAAATAGGGGTGGGGGTATCCGAGACCGCCCCTCAACTCAGTCCTGTGTCGTTGACAATACGATGAGTTTTTCTAGTCGCATTTATTTCTTCGCACTAAACTGGAAGACATTATGCGCATTGCTTCCAATTTTGCCGCCACTGTCGTCCTCGCCGCCGCCCTTCAACTGCCGCTCATTGCCCAGCCGTCCGTAACTGAGGCGCGCGCGGCCCACGCCTATCAAGCTGCCGTGCAGGCGGGACCGCCGGCGCTGCGCGTTTTTCTCGATCAGTTCCCCAAGGGCGCTGATCTGCACGTCCACCTATCGGGTGCGGTCTACGCCGAGAGCTTTATCCGCGAGGCGGGCGAGGATGGGTTGTGCGTAGACCCGACGGTGCTCAGCTTCGCCAAGCCGCCCTGCGCGCCGCCGCTGATTCCTGCCGCGCAGCTCGACGGAAACTTAACTTCGGCCGATCAGCAGCTTTACGACAGGCTGATCGACGCCTTCTCGATGCGGAGCTTTGTGCCGGCTTCAGGCTTCAGCGGCCACGACCAGTTCTTTGCAACCTTTGGCCATTACAGCGGGCCGAGCCACAAGCACATCGGCGAGCGGATCGATGAAGTTGCAAGCCGCGCCGCCCAGCAAAACCAACAATATCTTGAGCTGATGGAGACGCCGCCCGCGACGCACGCCGCCGCACTGGCTCGCGAAAATTCGTTGCCGCCGGAGCCGAGCAGAGAAGATTTTGCGCGCTATCGCGAGAAGTTGCTCTCGCTTGGACTGCGCGACGAAGTTGCCGCAGACCGCGAGGATATTCGCGAGGCCGAGGCGAGCCGCCGCCAGATCGAACACTGCGGAACTCCGCAGGCCGCGCCCGCCTGCCGGGAGGAAATTCGCTACATCTATCAGATCGGACGCGGCAGCGCCCCTGAGCAGGTCTTCGCGCAAACTCTACTGGGCTTTGAAACCATTCAGGCAACTATGGAGGCGCATGAACCGGGCTTCGTCGGCATCAATTTTGTTCAGCCAGAGGACGGCTTCATCTCCATGCGCGACTACACACTGCAAATGAAGATGCTCGATTACCTGCATTCGGTCTATCCAGAGGTACACATCAGCCTGCACGCCGGAGAGCTGACCGCTGGCCTGGTGCCGCCCGAGGGACTGCGCTTTCACATTCGTCAAGCCATCGAGCTGGGCCATGCGGAGCGCATCGGCCACGGCGTCGATGTGATGTACGAAGACGCGGCGGCTGGTCTGCTCAAAGAGATGGCGCGGAGGCACGTGATGGTGGAGATCAATCTCAGCTCGAATGAGGGCATACTGGGCGTGTCGGGCGCGAATCATCCCTTCCCGCTCTATCGCGCGGCTCACGTGCCGGTGGCGCTCTCGACCGACGATGAAGGCGTCAGCCGCATCGACATTACTCACGAGTATGTGCGCGCCGCGTTCGATTATCGCCTCAGTTACGCCGACCTCAAGCAGTTGGCGCGAACCGGCATGGAGCATAGCTTTCTCTCTGGCGCGAGCCTCTGGGTCTCGCCAGACGAGTTCACCGCGCCGAATGTTGCCTGCAAGGGAGATGCGCTCGGCGGTGAAAAGCCTGCGGCGCGCTGCAAGAAATTTCTAGACAGCAGTGAGAAGGCTGCTGCGCAGTGGGAGCTGGAGCGGAGGTTCCGAGCATTTGAAGCGAGGTTCTGAGATAATTCTGTCCAATGGACAACGAACGCATTCGCGAATTCTGTATGGCGCTGCCGTACGCGGCTGAGACGCTGAACTGGGGCCATCATCTGGTCTACTGGGTCGGCGAGCGCGAGCTTGGCGGCAAGATGTTTGCGATGACCGACGCCGATGGGATCGGCCCTACTGTGCTGGTCTTCCACTGCGGCCCGGAGCGCTTTCACGAGCTGGTCGAAAATGAAGGCATTCATCAGGCCTCCCACTTTGCCAAGACGCACTGGGTTGCACTGGATCGGTGGGATGCACTCCGGCCGCGCGAGATCGAGGAAGAGTTGCGCCGCGCACATACATTGATCTATGCCAAGCTGCCCAAGCGCGTGAAGGCTGCGCTGCAACTGCCGGAGAAGGAGCGAGCTAGGCTCATCCGCGAGCGCAAGAAACTACTGGCCGCGCAGGGTAAATAGTCAAAGATAATTAGAAAAGCTCTAGGAAGATGACGTTGCGCCGATAGATTCATTAGGTGCAACTCATGATTCGACCGCTTTCACTCTCTCTTGCCGCCGGAATTGCTCTCGCAACCGCGATCCAATGCGGCGCGGGTGAAAACTTTCCGGTTATCCACAACGACCCCATCACCGTGCGCATTCTCGGCGGACGGAATGGAAAGCCGCTGGCGAATTCACATCTAATTCTGATCGCCGGCTACGACACACGCGACATACACGAGCAGCTCTACCGCCAGGAGTCGCTCACCGACGCGCAGGGCCAGGTGCGGCTCTCCAAGCAGTTGGCAAATCTTCCCTGGCTGCAGGTCTGGGTGAACAAGAAGATGCTTTGTCAGACCAGTCCGCGCGCGGCCAGCTTCAGCGTGGAGTTGATTCGCCGCGATGGAGTCAGCGCGCCCAATCGCTGCGGAACTGCAACAACCGACGATGCGCCTGGCGTCTTCAACGTCTTCGTCAAAAGCAAGGCGAAGAAGACTCTGAAGAAAACAGCCCTTGCAAGCGTGCCGGCTCCGGTTGCGGCTCCCATCGTTATTGCAAAGGCAGCTCCAATCGAAAATCTCGCGGCAACTCCAACGCCAAAGGAAATTGCGACTGAAGCCCCGGTGCAAAATCAGGCTCCGGAGGAAGCTGCTTCACCCGCGCCTCAAGCTCCGACGACATTTGTCGCTGTTGTATTGCCATTCACGCTGACTGCGGCGTCGTTGGATGCGACGCTCAAAACCGCTCTGCCTGTGCTGACAATGCCTGCTCGCGCGGTTACGCCATCAACAGAATTATCCGCCGCTCCGTCAACCGCAGCGGTTCCAAGTCCCGTCAAGCGCGTCGCCAGAAAGTCTGCTTATTACAGAGGAATGCCAACTTCGTACCGAGCAAGGCCGGTCGAGGCTTCCTGTCAGGCGCCGCCGCGCGAGGAGATCGCGGAGAGCAGACTGACCGCGGACCCGGCAAATGCGACCGGCGCAACTCGCAAGCCGAAACCGGCGGCTGGCGTGCGAATAAATACCGCAAGACGTGTCAGGCCGAATCATCCTATGCCGAAGCACGAATAGTTTTTCTTGCGCTTCACTGGCTCACTGAGATAGCTTGAGCCAATGGGGTACCGTAGAGCTTTGCCGATGGCGATGGCTATGATCTTGCTGGCTGCGCCTTCAACCATGTGGGCACAGACCGCCTCCGATGATAGTCAACAGAACGCAAAGCAGGCGCGAACGGCCCTCAACGCCATGGTGCTGGCTCTGGGCGGAGATGCCTGGCTCACGATGAAAAACCAGGTGATGCAGCAGCGCGTGGCGGCGTATTTTCATGGCCAGCCATCGGGCGGCGCAGCCGAGTCGTGGGAGTACCACGCATGGCCCGATCGGGATCGCATCGAGTTCTCACGCCATCGCGATGTGGTGCAGTTTTACCTGACGCGCGTCGGCTACGAGGTGACCTTCAAGGGCAAAGCTCCGCTGCCCCAGGAACAGGTGGACGACTTTCTGCGCCGCCGCGACCACTCCATTGAAACCGCCATCAGACTCTGGCTCAACGATCCAAAGACAATTCTGATCTACGAGGGCCAGCGGATGGTCGCCAACCGCATGGCCGACCAGGTGACGCTGATCTCTGCCGGTAATGAGGCCGTCACCATCCTCACGGACGCGCAGACTCATCTGCCGCTCTGCCGCACCTTCGAGTGGCGTGACCCGGTCAACAAGGAAAGGGATGTTGACTCGGAGCAGTACGACGACTATCACTCCATCGACGGAATCCCCACGCCCTTCACCGTCTCTCGCTTCAAAAACGACGATCTTATTCGGCAGTATCTCCTCGTTCACGTAAGCTACAACCAGGAGTTGCCGGCGGATATCTGGAGCGTGGATGCCGCCGAGCGGCGAATCAAAAAGTAACTACCTGCCGACGACTGACCCAAAAACCAATAAATTGTTTCTCCGATTATGCAGAAAAATCGGAGGAAAATCCTCGCCGCTTCGAGTTACAATTCGAGCGAAAGCCGATTCCAAGAGGAGATACTTATGAAAAAGCGCTGGGTGAAAATAGTTGTCGCGGTTGCCGCCGTGGTGATTGTCGTTCTATGTGCAGTTCCCCTGCTCATCAACGCCGACGCCTTCCGGCCCAAGTTGGAAGATGAGTTGTCCAGCACGATGGGGCGCAAGATTACGCTCGGGCACCTGAGCCTCTCCCTGCTTACCGGCAGCCTGGTAGCGGATAACATCTCCGTGGCCGATGATCCGGCCTTCGCTACAGAGCAATTTCTCGAGGCCAAAGAGCTGCGCATCGGCATTGCTCTCGGAAGTTTTATCTTCCAGCGAAAGGTGCGCATCACGAGCTTCACCGTCGATTCTCCGGCGATTCATCTCATTCACGGCAAGAACGGCACATGGAATTTCTCCAGCCTGGGAGGCGCCGCAAGCAAACCAGCGGCGCAGAATTCCGGTTCCCAGCATGAGAATATGCTCTCCAGTGTAAGCATTGGCGAAATCAAGATCAAGAACGGCAGCACCACAGTCTCTTCCTTGCCCGCAACCGGCAAGCCCTTCACGTGTACGGAAATCAACCTCTCCGCTCAGCAGATCGCGTTCACGCAGCCGTTTCCCTTCCAGCTTTCAGTCACGCTGCCGGGCGGAGGATCGTTCCAGTTAAGCGGCACTGCGGGGCCTGTTGCGCAGAATGATGCCTCTCAAACTCCCTTCCAGGCGACGTTGCATCTCAAGCATTTTGATCCAGTGGCGGCGGGAGCTGTTGAACCGAGCGAGGGAATATCCATGATCACCGACTTTGACGCGCAGCTTGATTCGGACGGAACCAACCTGACGAGCAACGGCAAGATTGTGGCCACGAAGCTGAAGCTCTCACGCAGCGGCTCGCCAGCTCCTCAGCCAGTCGATATTGATTACACAATCTCTGACAATCTTCAGACGCACGCAGGGAAAGTCACCGATATTGCGATCCACAACGGTTCGGCTACAGCGCATTTAACTGGAAGCTTCCGCGGCGCAGAGACAGCCACTGATCTGGACCTGCATTTTTCCGCGCCCAATCAACCCATCGATCAACTGGAGCAGTTGCTGCCCGCTGTCGGAGTGATTCTACCAACCGGCTCCAAACTTCAGGGAGGTACGCTAAGCGCGAATCTGGCGATTACGGGCACGACCGCCGCGACCGAGATTTCAGGACCGGTCTCCATCGACAACACACAACTAACGGGCTTCAACCTCGGCTCCAAAATTGAGGGCATCAATCCGCTGGGCGGAACAAGCAACGGCACGCAAATCCAGAAGCTGGGCGCGGATTTGAAATCCACGCCGCAGTCCACCCAAATCAGTAATATTGACGTGAATGTTCCGCAGATCGGAAACGCCACAGGAAGCGGCACGGTCTCCGCCGCGGGAGCGCTTGACTTCCAATTGGTGGCCAAGTTCAGCAGCTCGTCGCTGGTCGGCGGACTGGCCAATAGCGGCTTCAGCAGGATTGAAGGCAGATTCGGCAACAACTCCAACACTGCGGCGAACAGCGGCATCCCACTGACCATCAGCGGAACCACGTCGAACCCTGTCATCCGCGCCAATATCAAATCCATGCTGAAACAGGAGGCGGGCGGATTGCCGGGCAACTCCAGCGGCCAGCAGGGCAGCCCTGTGAGCGCGCTGAAAGGCTTCTTCCATAAATAAGCTCGCACAGGAATCGAGCGCGGGCCGTTCGTTATAATCCAAAGGAGCGCAGGGCGGCCAAGCCCTCGTTCTCTGGAGCCATGAATGACCTTCGACATCCAGGAAATCCTGGGACTGCTACCTCATCGCTACCCGTTTCTGTTGATTGACAGAGTCGTCGAATTCGAGCGCGGCAAGCGCTTGGTAGCCATCAAAAATGTAACCATGAATGAGCCTTTTTTTCAGGGCCACTTTCCCAACTATCCGCTGATGCCGGGTGTGCTGATGATTGAGGCGATGGCACAGGCCGGCGCCATCATCATGATGAGCGAAATCCCCGATCGCGAGACCAAGTTGGCGGTCTTCACCGGCATCGAGAAGGCCAAGTTCCGCCGTCCCGTGACGCCGGGAGATCAACTGCGCATCGAGGTGGATGTGCTGACCTTCAAAAGCCGCATTGGGCGCATGGAGGCCAAAGCGTTGGTGGACGGCAAGGTCGCCTGTCAGGCCATTCTGACCTGCTCGATCGTTCCTAAGGTGCGCGAGGTAGCGCCGGTAGCCGAAGAAGCGGTGGTTGCGGAGTGAGCATCCATCCCAGCGCCGTCGTTGCCGCCGGAGCCGTCGTTCCCGCCTCCTGCACTGTTGGGCCCTTCTGTACGATTGGTCCTGATGTCGTACTGGGAGAGGAGTGCAATCTCATCTCCCATGTGGTGCTCGATGGGCGCACTCGCATCGGCGCGCGCAATACCTTTTATTCCTTCTGCGCCGTCGGCGTTGCGCCGCAGGACTTGAAGTATCACGGCGAGCCGACGACGCTGGAGATCGGCGACGGCAATACCATCCGCGAGAATGTCACCGTCAGCCGCGGCACCGTGGGCGGCGGCGGCGTCACGCGCATCGGCTCAGATTGTCTGTTGATGGCCGGTGTGCATATCGGCCATGACAGTCAGGTCGGCAGCCACTGCATTCTGGCTAACTGCGCCACGCTCGCAGGCCACGTCATCATCGAGGACTACGCCACCGTCGGCGCATTCAGCCCGGTCCATCAGCATTGCATCGTCGGCAAGTACGCCTTCATCGGCGGAGGGACGATTGTGACGCAAGATGTCCTGCCGTACTCCAAGACCTCCTCGCGGCGCGAGAACAAGGCATTCGGTGTAAACAGCATGGGGCTGGAGCGGCGAGGATTTAGCCACGAGAGGATCAGGGCTTTGCAGAAGGCCTTCCGCCTGCTGCTGGTCTCGAAGCTGAACACCACGCAGGCTCTTGAGAAGATGCGCGAACTGGAAGGCGAAGATGTAGCGCTGCTGGTCGGCTTCATCGAACGCAGCGAGCGCGGGGTGATCAAGTAGAATCTGCGCACCAATCTAACAAAGGAAAGGTAGAAAGCCATGCGTTCTACAGAATTATTGCTTTTGGTACTGCTTCCAATTGGTACTGCCTCTCAGATTCGCGCACAGGATGTCTTGGAAGTTGATGCGAAGGCGATTCAGCAGCATATCGATCATCGTGTGTTCCCTGTCTACCCGCCGATTGCCAAGGCGGCCCGTGTGCAGGGAACTGTTGTCCTGGCGGTTGAGGTTGGAAACACAGGCAAAATAGCGTCAGTGAAGGTTATTAGCGGGCCGCCGATGTTGCAACAGGCCGCCATCGATTGCCTCAAGCTATGGACCTTTCATCCGTTTACAAATTACGGCGCTCCGAGTGCGGCTACCGGCCCGGTGTCCATCGAATTCAGTCTCGGAAAAGATGGACCAACGCCCAAGGAAGAGGAGATAGCAAATAGGTATTTCCCGCTTTCGGATCAGTGCAGGAAATCTGTATCGGCAAAGACGGATAATCGGGCTGCTGCGTCTGTCTGCAAACAGGCCGCGGAGACAGCTGATGAGTTTGCGCCGGATGTTCGTTTCATTGAGAAGCGGTCCGCGTTTGTATGGGCAGCATGGTCCTTAATGTATAGCGGCGATATAAAGGCCGCTCTAACCTATGCGGAAAAAGCCGTTAATGTTGTGAAGTTGGGTCACGATGACAATTCAGGCAGCAACTCGGCATATGCTGTCAGAGGCATGGTTGAGGGCAACATTGGAGACCTTGCGGCTGCAGATCAAGATCTGACTATCGCAGAAGAGTTTGAGCGAAAGGGAATCATCTGGGCGGATCAAGTAAAGTTTGAGCATGGCGATAGTTACAAACATACGCTTGCACAGAATCTGCGTTTCCATGCGCAGGTTCTACAAGGTTTGAACCGTCAAGATGATGCGCAGAAAAAGCTCGATGAAGCGGCCAGCGTGGAGAAATCGAATTGAATTTGGTTGAATTGTTTCTGATGCGGAAAGCTGAAAGGAGTCATGAATATGCCTACAATCAGCCAGTTTTTCGGCATTTTCATCCGTATGTTTTTTGACGATCATCCGCCACCGCACTTCCATGCGAAATATAATGAACATCAGGCAGTTATCGATATTGAGCGGCTTGAGGTCATGGAAGGGTATCTGCCGAGACGAGCGTTGAGTCTCGTTTTAGATTGGGCCGAACTCCACCAAGCCGAATTGCTGGCCGACTGGGAGCTTTGCCGCGCTAAACAGCCGCCTCTCAATATCGCACCGTTGGAGTAATGCTATGAACTGGGATGTTGTTTCAGTAAAGCCTATTTCGCAGCTCGCGCTTGCCGTTCTTTTCGCGGACGGCACGGAAGGTAAGGTGCGCTTTGAATCCAGCCATCTCAGCGGAGTCTTCGAGGCTTTGAAGACTCCTGATATTTTTCAGCAGGTACACGTAGAAGATGGCGCGGTTACGTGGCCCGGTGAGATCGACCTTGCCCCCGACGCGATGTATCGAGAGATTAAGCGCGCTGGCGAGTGGGTGCTGCGATGAAGTTTGATCGGAACGCGATTCGCGCTTCTCATCGGCAGGCATCATGAAACTCGGCCTCATCGCCGGTAACGGACGCTTTCCCTTTCTGCTTCTCGACGCGGCGCGGGCGCAAGGGCTGGCTGTCGTTGTCGCCGCCATCCGCGAAGAGACTGACACGGAGATCGACCGCCGCGCTGCCGAGGATGAGCACATCACCGTCCATTGGCTCTCGCTGGGCGAGCTTTCGCGGCTGATCGAAATCTTCCACAAGCAAGGCGTGAAGAAGGCCGTGATGGCCGGCCAGGTAAAGCATAAGCAGATTTTTTCCAGCATCCGTCCCGACTGGCGGCTGGCCAAGTTGCTGCTCAACCTGCGCTCACGCAACACCGATATGCTGCTGGGCGCGGTAGCGAAAGTGCTGGGCGACGAAGGCATCGAACTGATTAGCTCGACCGCATTTCTGGAGCCGCTGCTGGCCGCTGAAGGCGTACTGACCGCACGCGCTCCCGACGAGGATGAGGGCAAGAATATCGAGTACGGCCTCAGCGTGGCGCGCGCAGTCGCCGGCTTCGACATCGGCCAGACCGTCGTGGTGGCCGCGCAGGCCTGCGTCGCCGTCGAAGCGATGGAAGGCACCGATGCCGCAATTGAGAGGGCGGGAGTGTTGATGAAGTCTCTCGATGACGAGGCATCGACGCTGGAGCGCCGCCTGACCGTCGTCAAAGTCGCCAAGCCAAATCAGGATATGCGCTTCGATGTTCCGGTGATAGGCATCAATACCATCGAGACGATGATTCGCGCCGGCGCTGGTTGTCTCTCGGTCGAAGCCGGACGCACACTGCTCTTTGATCGCGAGGCTCTACTCCAGAGAGCGAACGAGGCAGGCATCGCGATTGTGGCCACTGCGCGGTAACCGACCGCAAAATCTCTGCGTCTCGCCTGACCGCTTCTCCATCCAACCTTGCGGAGGTCTTCCATGAGAATTTCGCTTCTCTTCATTCTTGCCGCGGTTGTTGTGATTGCGGCTTCGGTTACCACTGTCCGCGCGCAGGATCAGGTCATGCCCGCCGTTGGGCAGCTTGCACCCGCGTTTACGCTTCCCTCGCAGGATGGCACACAAATCTCTCTGACTAGCTTTCGCGGCAAGTGGGTGGTGCTCTACTTCTATCCCAAAGACATGACCACCGGCTGCACCATCGAAGCGCACAACTTCCAGCGTGATCTTCCTCTCTTTGAAAAACAGAACGCTGTGATTCTGGGCGTGAGCATCGACACGCCCGACAGCCACAAGCAATTCTGCACCAAGGAAGGCTTGACCTTCCGGCTGCTCGCCGACCCGGAGCACAAGGTCGTCGATGCCTACGGCTCGTTGGGCAGCATGATGATGATGAAGATGGCCAGCCGCAACACCTTCCTGATCGATACTCAAGGCAAAATCGTGAAGGTATGGACGAAGGTGCAGGTTCAGCATCACTCCGAGGAAGTGCTGGCGGCGCTGGCCGAAGCGCAGAAATAATCCGCCTGAGCGCAGACGCAAAAAAGCCCGGCGTGAAGCCGGGCTTTTTTGCTTGCCTTGTTCAGCAGGTTCCGCTGCTACTTGGTTGCCTTTTTCGCAGTGGCCTTCTTGGCTGACTTTTTCTTCGCAGGAGCCTTCTTGGCAACTGCCTTCTTCGCCGGGGCCTTCTTGGCTGCTTTCTTTGCTGCCTTCTTGGCGGGCGCCTTCTTTGCTGCTTTCTTAACGGCCAACTTTTTACCTCTTTTGGTGGATTTTCTGACGCTCTTTTTGGCTGCGGCCTTTTTGGCTGCAACCTTTCCGCCCTTAGCGCCAGTACTGCTCTTCTTTTTGGCGGACTTCTTTGCGGCCTTTTTGGCCACAACTTTTTTCGCGGCTGCCTTCTTGGCTACGGCTTTCTTTGCGGGAGCCTTCTTGGCAGCTTTCTTTGCGGGAGACTTTTTCTTCGCGGCCTTCTTGATGGCCGGCTTCCATGCTGGTTCATCCACGATTACGATCACTGTTTCATCAGCCTCTCCCTCGTCGTCATCCGAGGAGGTGAGCACGCTGGAAGTTTCAAACTCTTCATCTTCCTCTTCAAAATCGCTGTGACCGGAATCAAACTTCGCCGGCTCGGCATTCGCTTCGCCGTCGCTCATCGCGTACTTCCTGAACACATCTTCCATCCTATTGCCTCCAGCGGCCAGCCGCTGTACAGATTTGCGATTCCCGTTTCGCGGCGGAAAAATATTACTCCGCTCACGCAAGTCATTTTAGCAATAGCATCTACAAAAATGCCAGCAAATAAAGTTGCAAAGTGCGATTTTCGCAAATTTATTTTTTGGCGGATATTTTGGTATTTGCGCCGCGGCCTTGTTCACTGGATGAATTTACGGCCGCTCTGCCGCTCTTTTTCGCGCCAGTTGCAGCGCCGGAACGTGCTGCAGGCTTAGCCGCCGCGCCCTTTCCCGGCGCGGTTTGCGTATGCGCTCCACTGCTGTGATGAGTGCTTGCTGAATGCGGAGCAGCCGCTGGCTCGGCCACGCGCAGCCTCTGACCGGGCTGCACTTTGATGCCGGGAATCTTGTTCCAGCGCCGTAACTCATTCAGCGAAACGCCGAATCGATCAGCAATCGTTACCAGCGTGTCGCCTCTGCGCACCGTATAGATTCTTGTGTGCGCGGGCTCGGCGATGGGCGCGGCAGGCACCAGCAGCGCCTCTACGCCTGCGATGCTGTCGCTCGTGCGCATATGATTCGCCGCAGCCAGCTCTGCCGCCGCCACGCGATATTTGAGCGCCACTGAGGCCAAAGTATCCTCGGATGCAACGCGATGGTAGCGCCATGCGTTGCGATGAGCTTCGGGAATCGCGGCGATGCGCTGCTGATAGAGAGCCGCCATGCCGCCGGGAAGATGCAGATCAAACGACGCTTCGGGCGGCGTGACCAGCCGGAGCAGGCTGGGATTCAACGCCGTCAGCTCATCGACCGGCGCGCCCACAATATCCGAAACCAGCCGCAGGTTCACCGAATAGTTGATGGTCACCGTGTCGGTCAGCACCGGCGGATCGAGCGTCACATCGTCGAAGCCGTACTGCGATGGATGATTGGCAATGATGATCGCCGCCAGAATCTCCGGCACATAGTTTTTGGTTTCCTTGGGCAGATTGTTGCGCTTGTAGAACTCCCAGAAATCGGCGTATCCGGTTTTGACAACGGCGCGCTGCACATTGCCCGCGCCCCAGTCGTAGGCTGCCATCGAGAGATACCAATCGCCCAACTGGTCATAAATAAACTTCATGTAGCGGGCGTAGGCGCGCGTGGATTTCTCCGGATCGAAGCGTTCATCCACGTAAGAATTGCGAGCAAGGCCGTAATTGCCGTGCGGCATGAACTGCCACATCCCGCCGGCGTGGGAGCGGCGATTGAGGGCGCGCGGATTGAAGCCTGATTCAGCCACAGCCAGATAGATCAGATCCTGCGGCACACCCTCCTCAGCCATGACGCGCTGAATCATCGCCTTGTAGCGCCCAGCGTGCTGGAAGGAGTGGAGCAGCGTGTTGTGGCCGCGCTGTGTGTTGGAAAAAAAGTTGATGAAAGTGGCGACGTAGTCATTGATGACCAGTGGCAGGTCGGATTTTGTGGTGGCCAGATCGGCCTGAGCTTTGGCCACGAGATTCGGATCGACCTGAAAGGTTACATCCTCGGCTACGTCGGCGGGCGTCTCCTCTTCCTTGGGCACAAATCCGTTGCCCAGCTTCAACGCCTCCATCTCCAGTGCGTTGACCCCATCGACGATGCGGTCGAACTCCTCCTGCAACTCGGCGTCGCCGCGAATGTCGATGCCGCTCGTCAGCATCATGTCCACGGCGCGATCAAACTCCTGCTTGGCCTCGGGCAAATTTCCCTTGTGATAATTGGCCTCGCCTTGCGCGTAGGCTTCTTCGACGTGCTGAATCAGCAGACGCACCCGCTGCTGCTCAACGGTCGGCGCGGGTGGCGGCGGCGGCTCAGGCGCCGCAGTTTGCGCTGGCGCTGCGGCCGGAGGTGGCGCGGGAGCAGCAGCCTTCCGCGGTTTGCGTGCCGCCGCGGCATTGGGCGCAATCAGCAAGCCGCATACCAGCACGAATGCCGGCACGGCGCAGCCGAAGTATCTATATCGAATTTCAAACAGACGCATAAGAGATTCAGTAGTCCTTAGCCGATGATAAGCTATTCAATAGAGGCAATGCGCGTTCGCGCGCGCAAAAAGCTTCTTTTGACGATCCCTCATGGATGCACGCTTCCTAAGAAATTTTGCGATTATTGCCCACATCGACCACGGCAAGTCGACGTTGAGCGACCGTTTGCTGGAATTGACCGGCTCCGTGACCGGCCGCGAGATGCAGGCGCAGATTCTCGACGACATGGATCTGGAGCGC
>CAYOYX010000067.1:0-19166 GCA_964408275.1 uncultured Occallatibacter sp. | reverse complement strand
GAGCACAAGCCTCCGAAGCTTGAGATGGCAGTTCAAGTCTGCCCATGCGCACCAGGTTTGCGGACGTAGATTAGCGGCTAAATCGGCTGGCCTACACCCAGTTCATCGCAGGTTCGAGTCCTGCCGTCCGCACCAATGTTATGGCCGAAATAGCTCAGTTGGAAGAGTGCCTGCTCGGTACGCGGGAGGTCCCCGCTTCATCCTCCACAACCCCAAAGCGGCGCAGCGCCGCAGCGCGGTCACGACAGACGATGACAACGGCGCGCGAACCCATGTGCTTCTGTTCGCAGATCACCTGGTCGATACCCGCTTTGCGGAAGTATTCGAAGGCCTCGGCCGGATGTTCAAGCAGGCCGGGTTCGGTACTCGTTTCGGAGGGCGACATGGTCGGCGGAAGGTAGATGAGCCACTTAGGATTTACCGCGAATCGGCTCATCACTTCGAGCGCTGCAATGGCATTTTCCTCGCGAATTGTCAGGTTGCCGTGCAGGCGGGTTGCAACAATCCGCTTCCCGATCACATCGTCAATATCGAGCAGGTCGTCGAGCTGTTGCTGCTGGGTCAGAGGAGCGACTGATGGCTCCGCAACACCATTCTGGAGGAACGGTTTCGATGGCGCGTAGTACTCTCGAATGGCCGGAACTGATACCAATTCCTTCTCGGGATACCGGAGTGCGGTGAGCTTGCCGCCGAAGACGCAACCGGTATCGATGTCGATGGTCCGGTTCAGCCATTCCGGCTCTGCAACTGGCGTGTGACCGTAGATAACCATCGCCTTGCCGCGGTATTCGGCGGCCCAGTTGTAGCGCACTGGGAGGCCATAATCATCTGTCTCTCCGGTCGTCTCGCCGAAGAGCGCAAACGAGCGAACGGCCCCTGAACCCCTGCCTTGCATCTCCTCTTTCATGCCGGCGTGGGCGACCACAAGCCTGCCCTCATCGAAGACATAGTGGCTGACCAAATCATCGATAAAGTCGGCGATTTGCCGCTTGAACTCGTCGGTTTCTGACTCCAACTGTGCCAGCGAATCTGCTAGCCCATGGGAGATTTTTACGTCCTTCCCGCGCAGCTTCCGCAAAAGTTTTACGTCGTGATTTCCGGGCACACAAAATGCCGTTCCAGCCTTTATCATCCCCATCACAAGCCGCAAAACGTCCATGATTCTTGGCCCGCGATCGACCAGATCGCCGACAAAAACTGCCTTGCGCCCGTCGGGTGGAGTGACCCGATAATCGGCTCCGTCTGGCTCAACCGCGTAGCCCAACTGCTGGAGAAGTGCATTCATCTCATCGAAACAACCATGCACATCGCCAAAAATATCGAACGGCCCGTGTTCGTGCTTCAGGTTGTTCCATAGTGGCTGGCGCTCAATTTCCAACCCTTCAAGGTCGGCGGGGTCATTAAAGATATGAACGTGCCGAAAACCTTCGCGCTCCAATCCGCGTAACGAGCGGCGCAATTGTTGCGACTGATTGCGAATCACGTGGGGACCGAAATCTCGATCCGACCGGTTCCGATTCCGCTCCTGGCACAGCTTCTCTGGGAAGTTGAAGACAAGTGCCACGGGCAGGACATGGAACTCCCGAGCAAGCTCAATCAGCGGCTTACGCGAATCCGGTTGTACGTTGGTCGCGTCGATTGCCGTGAGCCGCCCAAGTGCCAACCGCTTCCTGGCGATGAAGTGAAGGATCTCGAACGCATCGGCTGTCACTGTCTGATCGTTGTCACTGTCAGCAACCAAACCACGGCAAAAATCCGACGATAGGACCTCTGTCGGTTTGAAGTGAGTGCGGCCGAACGTAGATTTCCCGCTACCGGAAGGACCGATGAGCACCACGAGCGAGAGTTCCGGGATAGTGATCTTCACGATTTCATTTTCCTTGATATGTTTGAGATTCACGAAGGCGAATCAGCAGATCAGATAGTTCCCGCTTGCATGATGGAGACTCTGGCAAGGCTGACCGATCCGATCTCAATTCGAGTTCAGCCCGAAGGCGGCGGTATTCGGCCTTGTAGAATTCAAGGTCAGCTTCGGTTAGGGGCGACTGTTCCACGCCCTGAGTCTTTCGAGCCACCAAATCCTCGATGTAAGGGAGGTGAAACTCGTTGTTAAGCCGGAGCAAGTTGGCCTCCACTTGGCCGGTATTCATTAGATGAATGCCTGTGAGAAGAACGCGGAAAGTGTACAGCAGGGGTTTGATGCGTCGCGGTTGTTCACCTTCAAACAGACCCCACTGTGTTTCAGCGAATCCAAGATAGTGATGACTGTGAAATCGAGTAATGCAACCCTTTGCTATGCTATTCAACTCCTCATGCTCGGCGGTCGACTTCACGATCAGCGGCGAGTAAAGCTGTTCCAGAACGTACCCGTTCCGTTTCAGCAGAAGACCAAAGAACTTCCTCGCGTCATGCGTCACCAGATCGAGTTCGATCGGACTATTTACGCTTTGCTGGACAGTGTCGCGGGATTCAAACAATCCGAATATTTCACGCGCGGGCAGCACGTGGACGCCTCGAATATCCCAGTCCGAATCGCGAGATGGAAATCCGTATAGATGAGCGCCGCTTATCGTCGCGAATAACAAAGGATAGGGATGCTCCGCTACAGCGTTGCTTACAGCATCGGGGAATTCGAAGGTCATCTTGCCATGCTCCTTCTCGCACGCAGGAGAAACTCGTTTACTGCTTGGTAATCTGGGCTCTCCGGCAGAGCGGTCTCAGCGAATGCATCCTCAAACTCCTGGTGAAGATTCAATCGCCAGGCATTGACAGACTCCCAGTCCATCTCACCCCTACGAATTGACAGCAATCGATCCCTATCAGCTTCCACCGATAGCGGGACAAAACCCTCGCATAATACCGTGATGCCTGACAATAGAAGACGAATCAGGTGCATGGCGTGCTTCCACTTGATCGTGCCGATTGAGCGAAGATCCTGCTCCAATCGTTTGAACTGCGAAAGGACGTATCCGTTGTAGGTCTGGTAAACCAGCTTCGACAAGAATGCGTCCCTATGGGAAAGCAGGTCCTCGGCCAGCTCAGTTTTTGTTTCAATGAGTGGCGAGTAAAGGCATTCCAGTACGTTGGGATTTGCTTTTAGCGCGAGGACCAAAAACTTTTGTAGCTCCCAATAGACCTCTTCCGTTGCGGCGTTTTCGAGTTGTTCCGGCACACCATATAGCGACCAATGGAGGTCCGCTGGTGGGAGATAGATTCCCCGTCTGTCAGTATCAGAGCCCTCATGGCTAAGCCCATATGCCTGGGAGCCAACCACGCACCTGTAGATGACAAAGTCATAGAGGTCGTATTCTTTCAACGCGTGTTCATGATCGCCAAGAGGTCCATTCTTGACGTGTTTCAGTATGCGAGACATTTTTCGAGAGTCAGAGAGTGATGCTTTGATCGCGTCCATAACGAGATCTGGCGCCACCTTGTAGACTGCAAGGAGTCCAGCAGGCTCAGGCTCTCTCTCCGTACCCAGAAAATGAAAGTGATTTTCATCAGGACCCGCAAGATAGAGAAGAGCTCCCAGGGCATCAGGAATCAAGGACACATGTGTCGGGCCGACGAAGTGGGAAACTACATCTGCCGCCACCGAGCTTGAGTGTTTTGCAAGAAGGCGCAATGCAAGGCTACAAAGTCGTTGAGAATCGGTCGAAACCAAGCGTAATGTTTCTAGTATCCCCTCATTGACAATAGGCGAATCCGATTCCTCAGCAAGAGTGAATAACAAACTCTGCACACGCGTGTCGAAACGTTGCGGTGCCACCTTCGCTATTTCAGCGAGAACACTAGCGGCTTCTGAGCTGCCCTCGCTATCCAAGCGTTCGATGGCATCGATGAGGCCAGCCGTTGGCTCATCACAGTTTAGTCTTGCCTCATTTCGTGCTTCACGTCTCGCTTCATACGCTGCAGTCTTCGACTCACGCATTTTCGAGTTCGCTCGCTCTTGGTCCTTGGCGAACCCTTCTCGTTCTGCGACAAGATCACCGAGATTCGGCATTTTTACCGGATGACGTTTGTCACATCCCTTGCAATTGCGGTCATAAAAATCGAGAGCGATGTGTCGCAGGTCCATCCCCGCCATACCGGTGGCGCTAGCATAGTCACACTTAAAGAAGCGCGTCCCTACAGGCAGTCCTGTCATCTCCTCAACCATGCCAGTACCACCCCATCGCTGGATCTGCAAATGCGCGCACCAGTTCTGAGCCAGCGTGACAATCTTAGCGTTCGCCTCGCCGATTTTGCATGCCTTTGCGATTGCGTCATCCATCTGAGTTTGCTCCCTGGGTCTGCTCCACATCCAATGGAAATCGAAGGAATACAACTGAAGAATGATTCGAAAGCAAAGAAGTCGTCTATGAGTATATTCCGCCGGAATGCGAACGCGCGCAAAATCGCGGTACGAGCCGCAAAGGCAATCATGAAACCTGCTGCTGGCCACAGCGTTCAACTCCTCGTTTCTGAAGTAGATCGGTACTGATCTGTCATTGGGCCGATAATGAGCTGCGGCTTGGTGGGCAGTTGACTTCAGGTTGCTTCATCTTAGTTATTGACTTAACGCCAGATCGCTCATTGAGATCCCACTGCATACAATACTCAGCATCAGTCCTGGAAATCGACCTAATGCCAAGGGAAGTTAAAGTTGGAAGTGTTCCCAGGAGCCTCTCTTCTAGATCTCTGTTGATTCCATTCTTCGGTCTTCTCGGATCGCATCGAGCCACAGTTGCAGGGTCAGATCTTCTCGCTTGGGAACGCCAAGCTGCCAGCGCAATTCCGTTGCGTAACGCTGCTGAAGTAGATCGAGGTTAAGGGGAATGCTGCGCGCCAAAAAGCGCATGTCGTCGCGGTCCTTCTGACTGTTCCTTTCGAGCTTTGAGAGAGCCAGATCGTAGGGATCGAGAGCCATGAGATGGAGGTTGCGGTAAGCGCCAGGGAACATCTCGACGAGGCGGTCTTCGTAACTCTCCGGGAGTGCGGCAACTGTCACGCGGTCGAGATAAATCCGGTACTTCTGATGCAAGGGCCCGCCGCGAATACCAAGCTCCATCATGGTCTCGGCGGCGGCGCGCGGTGCAAGCTCGACCACATCGACGTCCGCCGTAGGCCGCTCCAGCCCGTAAAGGAGCGTGACGACGAAGCCGCCGATACAGTCGAGACGCACAGTAGTGTCAACTGCCTCATCCAGTTCCTTGAAGAAGGAGTCCCAAGGTTCCGGCGGCCGGTTAGAGGGCGACATGATCGAGTTGCTCCACAGTAAGATCCGTCAGCAGATTCCAGTGTTCTGCCGACTTTGGCCGATGCTCACGCAGCCAGGCGCGCTCGGCTTGGGTCATCGATTCTCTGCATAGAGTATCTTCTTTCGCCAGACGTGAGGGCTCCAATCTCGCGACTCGGGAGGCCAGTTCGTCCCGAAGCCCGGAGCTTCCGCCTCTCTCGGCAGCCTGGCTCGCCAGATCGACCACAAACCCAAGCCGATTCTGGCGGTCCCGCAACTTTGCATTCGCGGTCAGCCAATCCCAGTTGAGATGCGGATAGGCCAGAGGCAGCCATGCCAGCGCCTCCGTGACCCGCGAATCCAGATCGTCCGAGTCCAGAGCCTCCATCAGCACTTCGACAGGATTCAACTGGGCTGGGCCACGCAGATAGGCAAAGCCCGGATAGCCCAGAGTTCCCAGCATCGTCTGGAAGTAGCCGGTGTCGCGGGCGCGCGTCTCGTACTCCGCCAGCGGCAGAGCGGTTGCCGGAACCTCAAAGACCTCCACTGCGCGCGAGGCGAGTTCGGCGGAGACGGGCCGCTCTCCACGCTCGACCATCGACAGATAGGCCTGCGTCACCCCGAGCCGAGCGGCAGCCTGGGTCTGCGTCCAAAAGGACATCTTGCGGGCGCTTTTGAGTTCATCTCCGGTCACATTTTCAATATAACATAGAGTGTTATATTCGCAGCAAATTGACTTTAATCACAGTAATTCAAAATAGTTGAATATAGAATAGTAAACTGTAGATATGCTGCGGCCTGTCGACATCGTCGTGCTGCTCAAGCTCTCATTGGAGGTGGGCAGGCGGCCTCCTTATATTCAGATCGGGAAGGCACTCCATCTCTACCCTTCCGAGGTTTATACCTCCATCAAACGTGCACGCGCCTCTCATCTGGTGCATGGGCTGGCGAAAGAGGATCGGCTGAACCGCACGGCGCTGATCGAGTTCCTGCTTCACGGCATCCGCTATGCCTTCCCCGCGCAGCTGGGGACAATGACGCGGGGCGTGCCGACAAGCTACGCAGCCGCACCACTCAACAGGCTTATCAATCCTGATGGCGATCCACCCCCGGTATGGCCCTATGCGGAGGGTTCAGTGCGGGGTTTTGGCTTTGCACCCTTACACAAAAACGTGCCCCAGGCTGCTCTTGAAGACGGAAAGCTCTACGAGCTACTGGCTCTTGTCGATGCATTGCGCGATGGCCGTGCGCGCGAGCGAGAGTTGGCGGGTCGGGAGTTGACCGAAAGGCTGAGCTCGGCCTTCGATGCCAAAGGAGAGTCATAGGTTCTTGCGGGTTGCTTACCAGAAGAGTTGCATAGCCGCCTCCTCGGAGCCAGCGGAGGCTGGAGGCGGCTCAAGACACGACCGCTACAAACTGGTACAAAATGGGTACATTTCGCTGGAGGTGGCGGAGGCAGGAAAGTAAGCCGCCGCCTCCAGTACCATGAATAGAAGGCGAATAAAACGTACCAAAAACGTACCAGAAACATGGCATTTTCGGCATTTTGGCGGTTTTTTAACTGTTTGAAAGCATGTAAGTTAATGATTCTAAACTGTTGGAAAATCACTCGACTCCCGCCGCCTCCACCAACATTAAGTGCGTAAAAAATGCTTCGCGCCCCCGCTTGAGGAGCGCGGCTACGATCCGAAATACAAACCTAAGCTCCCCAAGCTGCATCTAACTTTCAAAGAGATTGGGGTGTGCTCTCTGCTCGGCATGCTTGTAATGAGGCCGACACATCTTAGGGGTTTATCGATGAACCTCTTGGATATGCAAGGTTGTCTACGGCAAGACTGCGATATTCAAAATCCAGACTCGTGAGTAGTGGCCTTATGCAGAACATCGACTTGGCAGCAAACCCGTCGACGGTTGCGTTCTCGAAGAATCAGCAGTCTAGCAACGCTACGAAGTATTTAGTGGGCGCATTTGTGGCGTTGACAGCAGGCTGCGTTGTAATGGGAGCAGCGGATTCGTTGCGCCTGGCGTACCCTGGGCTGGCTCTCGTTGTTGCGGGATTCCTTTTCGCCAGGTCGAAGCCGGCGTATATCAACTTCACCTGTTGGATATGGTTTCTATCGCCTCTGGTGCGAAGGCTCGCCGATTTCAAAGGCGGCTGGCAAGAAGAAAGTACGATACTTCTGGCGCCCTATCTAGTCACCGCGGTATCCGGATTGACACTGCTGACGCACCTGCGCAGTCTGGGCCGTCCGAGGAGCGTTCCATTTGTCTTCGCTTTTGCCGCCATCGCGTATGGCTCAGTGATAGGACTTACGAAGTACTCGCCTTTGCAAATGGCTCCCGCTATTCTCAACTGGATCGTGCCGATATGCTTCGCATTCTTCCTTGTTGAGTCTCATGCTGATTACGACGCCATTCGTCGCAGCTTCCAGAGCACGTTTCTGATCGCCACCCTTTTGATGGGCGTCTACGGCATTTATCAGTTCTTCTTCCTGCCGCCCTGGGATGAACTGTGGCTGGCGAATGTGAAAACGACCACTTTCGGCGTGGCAAAAGCGATGGAGCTTCGCGGCTTCAGCACGATGAACGCACCGGTAATCTTCGCGCTCACCATGATGGCGACCTTGCTTGTGGTTCTTGGCTTGAAGAGCAAACTCCGATTTATTGCAGGCGCCACTGGCTTTCTCAGCCTGATCCTGTCATTCAATCGCTCAGCCTGGCTTGGGTTTATAGCCGGGACAATCTTCATTGTTTGGAAGATGAGCGCGCGAGAGCGAACGCGCATTCTCTCCGCATTCTTTGTTTGCATATTGCTCTCTCCTGCTCTGCTGGTCGTTCCCGGAGTGAAGAACCTGGTTGCAGAGAAGATGGAGACGATGGTCTACCCAAGACAGGACGTGAGTTATCAAGCGCGTATCGAAGGATACCAGAATGCATTTGCGACGCTTGCGCATGAACCCTTTGGCGAAGGAGTGGGAAGTCCGGATATTGATCATGCTACGAAGGAGAATGACGACGCGATCGGTCCGCATGACAGCCTGATTTTGGAGCTTCTCTACTCGCTCGGGTGGTGCGGCACGGCATTTTATCTCGCGGGGTTAGGTCTTGTGATATGGCGCGCATTCGCGCATCCTGCGACGAATCATCCTTTCGAAGACTCCATGAAGGCCGTGCTGGTCGCCTTCTTTGCGCAATGCCTGCTCAATGACATTGTGTACGGCGGCGTCGGGTTCTTCTTCTGGTCCGCGGGCGCTATGCAGTTGGCTGCGATTACTCACGCCGAGAGCGAACTCCGCGCGGAATCCGCGCCGAGCTTGAGCGCGGACGAGTCAGCTCCGCCGTTTGCGACACATGAGGAAGGAGATTTGTAGATTGAGCATGGCAAATAACATTGAGCGGAGTAATAGAGTCGCAAATCCGCGCGTGACGCCGCTCGAAGCAGAGCCTGGATACTATCCCGTACTCGACGGACTGCGCGCCTTCAGCGTGCTCTTTGTGATCTTCGAGCACGTCAATGCTCTTCCTTCTCCGCTGAGGCACTTTCATGGCTACCTGGGCGTCGACATTTTCTTTGTGTTGAGCGGCTTCTTGATTACCGGACTTTTACTCAGAGAGGAGCGGCTCACCGGAAAGGTTGATCTGGCCGGATTTTACATTCGACGCGCATTTCGCATTCTTCCATTGTATTTCCTGGTTTTGTTTACTTACGTGATTATGCTCCAGCCTGCGTCAAAGATTGCAAAATGGACGCAGATGAAAGCCGCGCTGCCTTTCTTTCTTACCTTCAACAACGACATTCCACTTATTCTCATGCCGGATCGCGTGGGCACGATCTTTGGACTCTCCTGGACGTTAGGGATCGAAGAAAAGTTCTACTTTTTTTGG
This sequence comes from uncultured Occallatibacter sp., assembly GCA_964408275.1. Lineage (GTDB taxonomy): Bacteria > Acidobacteriota > Terriglobia > Terriglobales > Acidobacteriaceae > Telmatobacter. The sequence goes on along the minus strand of CAYOYX010000067.1, from coordinate 10,063 downwards.
CCGCTCATTTGCTTTATCGCGCTCGGTACGCTGCGAAAACGGTTCTTTGTCGGATGGATTCTCTACGGACTTTCTGCGACTTTGGCGCTGTTTATTTTTCCGATGGGTCGCGCCTACGCCGGGTTGATCGTCGGAGCGATCCTGGCAATTGCATTCTCCAGCCCAGCGGCACTAGAGAGCCTGCGCAGGCTGGCATCCAGAATTCCAGCAGGCGCGATTCTTGCGCTCGTGGTGATTGGCTTTTGGCTGGTGGATGTCAGCCAGCGCAGTGTATTTGCCTTTAGTTGGATTATCGGACTAACAGTTACAAGCCTGCTGCTCCGTAAATCCTGGCTAAGCCGATTTCTCTCGCTTAACTGGGTCGTATGGTTCGGCAAGCGGTCCTACGCCATGTACCTGATTCAAGGATTTGCGATCGAGTCTTTGTTGCTCGTGTTTCATCCCGGAAGCGCCGCCGGTGAAGTTGGTCTAGCAATCGCGGCTTTTATCCTCGCGTCGTTGGGAGCAGCGTTACTGCATCGTTTTGTCGAAGAGCCTGCGCGCGGATTCGGCAAGCGCATGGTGACCCTCAGAAACGCACACAAGCTACAGAGAGAAAGAGTTGAAGCATCAATGCGTGTCTTTGAAACCCAGGCAGAATGAGAGAGTTGCCGGATCTTTTGTCTCTGCCGGAAATTGCTGGCGCAACTTGATTCACAACAATCCGGTCTTCATGCAATAAAGGAACTTCCTGCCGCGCCGATAACAATTCTGAGTGCCTTTCGCGGAAGGAGAAGATGTCGAATGCTTCCAGATGCGAATCATCAGGTGTGGGGGAAGATAGTTGCCGGCGAAAAGAGCGTGCAAACCGGCAATGCGACCGTCAATCTGTTAATCAAGAGCCTCAAAATGAGCTACGGGTTAGACAGGTCACCCGCCAATCAGAATCAACTCATCGCTAAGTTGCACAGCTTTTTTTCCCGTTATGAATCCACTCTTGCAAGCGAAATCGCGCAGATTTTTCTGTGAATCCATCAACTTCTCGGAAAGTGAGCGAAGAAAATGATTTCCACCTACGTCCATTCCAAATTGCAATCCATTCCGGAAGTCCAGGCCGAGATTAGCGCCGGAAAGACTTTGGTCCTGGCCGGCAGCCGGGATGCGCTCAAGCAGCTTCCTCGCGGCAACTGGGTGGGAGGGACCACCAGTTACTTCATGACAGACGAGGGCGGAGTGGTTGCGGACGACAAAGTCTTCGCAACTGAAGTGCCGGAGTTTGCAATGGAGGCGAAGGTCGTCAACTATGGCCTGGGTAATCTCTCCTTTCTCTACAGCGATGCGCCGGAGAACGGCATCACTTTTCTGGTGATACCGGCCGCCACAAAAGTACTGAAGACCTTTGCCGAGCAGGCTCCCAGCTTCGACGGCTTCCTGATGCATCCGGTTGTGGGCTGGGTCTCGGGAGTGCGCGTGGATCGCGTCGGCAACGAGCTGCCCGCGGCATTCAACGGCAAGACAGGAGAGATTCTGGAGAACAAGGCCGTCGCACTGCACGTTGCGCTGCCCGCCAACAAGCAGGCCGAACTGGAGATCGTCAGCATCTTCAAAGGCGGCGAGGGCGACATCATCCATTTCAAAGACGAGGGCTTCCACGCGGTTGGATGCCACATTAACGGCAAGCCCGCCAACCTGGCCGATTACATCATCGCCAAGGGAATTCGTACCGAGTTCCCGCTGGTGGGCGACTACTGCGGCTGCCCGGTCAATGTCTCCATCCAGAATGTCGATGCGGAGACTCATTGCGTCGATCTCTTTGCTCCGGTCTTTCCCGGCGTCGATTATCGCTTCGCCGAGCCAGTGGAGGATTATGCAAGCGCATTTTCCGCTGTTGTCGGCGCGGATCGGGAGGAACCGGATTTTGCCTGCAATTGCATTCTGAATTTTCTCTACGGCAAGCTGGAAGGCAAGAAGACAGGCAGCGTGACTGGTCCCATCACCTTCGGAGAGATTGCGCATCAGTTGCTGAATCAGACGCTGGTGCGGATGTATCTGCGCGACGTTTAGGAAACGCGCTTCACAAATCGCCGTCCGCGAATCTCGTATTCGCCGCTGGCCACGCGGGCAATCGCTTCGGTATAGGCGATATGCTCCTCAACCAGAATGCGCTCGGCGAGTGAGTGAGCGTCGTCGCTATCCAAGACTGGAACCGCCCTCTGCACCACGATCACGCCGTGGTCGGTTTGCTCATCGACAAAATGAACCGTGCAGCCGGAGACTTTGACTCCGTAGTCGAGAGCTTGTTGCTGCACATCGAGCCCCGGAAAGGCAGGCAGCAACGCGGGATGAATGTTGAGAATGCGGTTGGGAAAGGCGGCAATGAACTCCGGCGAGAGCAGCCGCATATAACCGGCCAGACAAACCAGATCGACGTTATGCTCGCGCAGTGAGGCGATCACATCGGCATCATGCTCGGCGCGCTTGCGGCCCTGCGAAATGAAGAGCGCCGTGGGTAGTTTTAACTCCTGCGCCGCCTTCAGTCCCCCCGCGTCGGCAACATTGGAGACGACAATAGCGATTTCGACGCCGGGGAGATGCCCGGTGCGAATGGACTCGGCGATTGCGAAAAAGTTCGAGCCGCGACCGGAGAGCAGAATGCCGAGACGGAGAGGCCGGGATTTCGGAGCTTCTTCCAAGATTTCCCTCAGGGGCTAAAGCCCGTACCTTTCAATCCCTCAAACGTGCGGCGGGTTCCGTTTCTTCATCGATCTTCAACGATCAGTTGCATCGCGCGGAAATCGATTGTAAATGGAATTGTCTGTGAAATCAGATCGAAGCCTAGATTCCCTGTTGCCCATTCACTGTAGCCTGTCGTGGTTTTGAGCAATACAATTGCTGGCGCCAGTTCAACCTCTTTTCCCAACAAAAACTTTACCGAAGGCAACACCACCGACTCTTGATTTGTGCTTCCGGAAAATCCCTTCAGCTTGTAATCCTTCTTGCTGCCTGTTCGCATCAAGTCTGGAAAGGCAGAGGCAAAGACCGGCCCTAAAGCGGTGTGGCCTGCACCTGTATCAAATGTAAAATTCAGTGTCCTCCCATACAGGCCCAACTGCGTTACTGGCATCGCACCGTCAAAGGCCAGCGGAATAACCTTGGCCGACGGGGGCACCGTACCAGCCTGTATGTCAAAGCGATTCTCTTTTTCCACTCGAAACGTTCCTAAGGCTATCAGCACTGAAATTCCGAGGATCGCTTTGCGCCCTTCGGGCAGATCGATAAAAGGCTCGTTCGCATCCGGATATACGGCAAAGGCCACATGCTTAAGATGTGTCTTCCCTATCCAAAGGTCTTGCGCCTCCGCCACCCGAATCGCCGCGGCAGTTCCAGTTATGTCGGACATCTTCGATGAGGTCTCATCGACCTTCAGCCCTAACCTTCGAGCCTCCGATTCACAGATGATGGAGATATTCGCGCCCGTATCCACGATGTAGGTTCCGGCCACGCCGTTGGCTGTCACAGGTACAAAGAGGTTTCCCTCGAATATCTCGCTGCGAATAGTCGAAGGTTTGCCGCTTGTAACGCTCTGGTCAGGGTGACTTGCGAGAACCGCAAATAGCGAACGAATCGCCTTCGTATCTTCATCGGAAGGCTTCTCCGCAATCATCAGATCGATCTGCTTGAGTGCCTTCCGATACTGACCATTCCTGAAGAATAGGTAAGTCAGATAGCCGCGTGCATCATATGAGCTGGCACTATGCGGCATCTTTCTTATCACCGCCTTCAGTTCGCGTTCGGCTGCGGATAGGTGTTCAAAGCTAGCATCCACAGCTCCTTTGCACAGCAGTGAGGCTCCGCCTCCAGCCACTTTATCGCGCATTTGGAACCAATCGTGGCCTTCGCAGAGATCGGGGTTACTTTCGGCCGGTGCCGGAAGACTGAAAGCTACGAGAAATACAATACTCGTCTGAAATACACGCATCTTGCAAATCCGTTCACTCACTTACTTGTTCACTTTTTCACTCATTCACTTTTTCACTCGCTCACGTGTACTGCACCCGGCGTTCGCCTTTGACGACGCGACCAATCACGTAGAACTTCTCTTCGGCGCGGTCGAGCAGATTCTTTGCGCGCGTAAACTTGGCCGCTGGAATTGCCGCAATCAACCCAATGCCCATGTTGAAGGTGCGCATCATCTCCTCCTGCGAAACATGGCCCAGATCGCGCAGGTGCTCGAAGATAGGCATCACCGGCCAGGAGCCGATCTCGATCTGCGCGGTGACGTTCTTGGGCAGAATGCGAGGCAGGTTTTCCGTGATGCCGCCGCCGGTGATGTGCGCCATGCCCGTGGTCAGCCCCGCCGTCACCAGCTTTTGAATCACGTGGAGGTAGCTGCGATGGGTCTTCATCAGCGCCGCGCCGGCCTTCTCGCGGATCGCAGTGACATACTGTGTGTGCTTGTATCCGGCAACCTCGAAGAGCAGCTTGCGCGCCAACGAATATCCATTGGTGTGGAGGCCGGTGGATGGAATTCCGATCAGCACGTCCGTAGCCTTGATGCCAGCGCCAGTCACCATCTTGTCGCGGTCCACCGCGCCGACGATGAAGCCGGCCAGATCGTACTCGCCGTCGGAGTAAAACCCCGGCATCTGCGCCGTCTCGCCGCCGATCAGCGCGCAGCCATTGGCCTTGCAGGCATCGGCCAGCCCGCCAACGACGCTCTCGGTCACCTTGGGATCGAGCTTGCCGCTGGCGAAGTAGTCGAGGAAAAACAGCGGCGTGGCACCCTGCACGGCGATGTCGTTGACGCAATGGTTGACGAGGTCGGCGCCCACCGTCTGATGCAGCCCCAACTCGAATGCTACCTTGAGCTTGGTGCCCACGCCGTCGGCTGAGCTGACCAGGATGGGATTCTTCCAGCGCTGCATATCCAGCCGGTAGAGCGCGCCGAAGCCGCCAATGCCACCTAAGACATTGCGGGTAAAGGTCTTCTGCGCCAAGTACTTGATGCGTTCCTTGGTGCGGTCGCCGCTGGCGATATCCACACCGGCGTCGGCGTAAGTCACGGATTTGGCGATGGTTTCATCTGATACAAGTTCTTCAGGCATGGTACGGCTTTCTGCGGTTGGAGTAGTTGAACGGCGCTACTGGCCGGGAATACCAATTTTAGCAGGATTTAGTGGTGTTGATTGATAATTTTGGAATTCTTGAGGGTCGAAATACAGAATAGTTTCTTTGCAAAGTGTTATGAATCATATATTTACATACAAATATTCGCGAGGCCGAGGAATTCTCCCGGCTTTCGCGCTAGAATGAAATCTACGTGATGACGATTCATCAACCCATTCCGGCACTGCTCTAGCGGCGCTCGCCGCCTACACTCGTATTCTGCCTCCTTTGAATTTCATCCCACCAATGAACTACTATGCGCGCTGATTTGCGCGAGTCAACCTGAGGTTTTCAGATGATAGACCGTTTGCAACAGATGGAGCAGCGCTACGAGGAGCTTGCAGGGCAACTTTCGCTGCCTGAGATTGTCAATGATCGCGAAAAGTATCAGAAGGCCGGCAAGGCTCTCAGCGACCTGGAAGCGCCTGTGATGAAGTTTCGTGAGTTGAAGCAGGTGCGCCAGGGACTGGCCGAGGCGCGCGCGATGCTGGCCGAAAGTGACCCGGAGATGCGCGCGATGGCCGAGGAGGAGATTGCGCAACTGGCTCCGCGAGAGCCGGCTCTCGAAGAAGAGATCAAGATCATGCTGCTGCCCAAGGACCGCAACGACGAGAAGAACGTGATTCTGGAAATCCGCGCGGGCACGGGCGGCGACGAGGCTTCGCTCTTTGCCGCAGAGGTCTTCCGAATGTATCAGCGCTTTGCCGAGCAGCACAAATGGAAGATCGAGTTGCTGTCTATGTCTGAATCGGGCGTGGGCGGATACAAGGAAGTGATTGCGATTATCGAGGGCGAGCGAGTATATTCGCAGATGAAGTGGGAGAGCGGCGTGCATCGCGTGCAGCGCGTGCCGGAGACCGAGACGCAGGGGCGCGTGCATACCTCGGCCATCACCGTGGCTGTGCTACCGGAGGCTGAAGAGGTTGACGTGAAGATCGAGGCTAAGGACATTCGCATCGATACCTTCTGCTCCTCCGGTCCCGGCGGCCAATCGGTGAATACGACTTACTCGGCTGTGCGCATTACTCACATTCCTACAAATACTGTGGTGAGTTGCCAGGACGAAAAGTCGCAGATCAAGAACCGCGAAAAAGGATTGCGTGTTTTGCGGTCGCGACTTTATGAGCAGGAGATGGATAAGCAGAATGCGGAGCTGGCCAAAGAGCGCAAACAGCAGGTGGGCACGGGCGACCGCAGCGAAAAGATTCGCACCTATAACTTTCCGCAGAATCGGCTTACGGATCATCGCATCGGATTGACGCTGCATCAGCTTGATCTGGTGATGGAGGGGCGCTTGCAGCCGATTGTCGATGCGCTGATCACGCATTATCAGGCGGAGCAGTTGAAGGCCAGCGGCGAGGCGGCTTAAGAAATGGCGACCGCGCGAAGTGTGATTGCCAGCGGAACGAAGAGCCTCATGAAGGGTCCACATCCTGAGCGCGCCCGCAAGGATGCGGAGACGCTGCTGCTTGGCGTCCTGGTAAAGACCCGCGCATGGCTGCTGGCGCACATGGACGAAGAACTGGACCGTGGCGTTGCGATCCGCTTCATGGTCCAAATCGCATTACGACTCAAAGGTACGCCCATCCAGTACCTTTATCCCAACGGCCAGACGGAGTTTTACGGCCTGCCGATTTGCGTAAGCCCCGACGTTCTGATTCCGCGACCGGAGACGGAGCACCTGGTGGATCGAACGATCTTGCTAGCCATGGGGTTACAAGCGCCACGCATCGTGGACGTGGGAACCGGCTCCGGCTGCATCGCCATTGCGCTCGCGCGGCACTTGCCTGATGCGAAGATTACGGCGATCGATCTCTCGTCGAAAGCCTTGATTCGCGCCAGCGAGAGTGCCGCGCTCAACAATGTGTTGCCTAGAATTCGCTTTCTCGAAGGCGATTTGCTCGCACCCGTCGCTGGCGAACAATTCGAGCTGATCGTCTCCAATCCACCTTATGTCTCGACCGCCGAACGCGACTCGCTTTCAGTTGAGGTGCGGGATTACGAGCCTGCACTGGCGCTCTTTGCCGGTGATGATGGACTCGATGTTTTTCGTCGCCTGATTCCCCCCGCATTCGATGTGCTCGTTCCCGGCGGCTATCTGACGCTCGAAATCGGCTGCGGTCAATCGGTCGCGGTAGCCGAGCTGCTCACGCACGCAGGCTTTGAGAAAATCGAATTTGTTCCTGATCTGCAAGGCATTTCTCGCGTGGCCTGCGCGCGGCGGCCATAAAAATGAGCGGCCGTGAAGGGCCGCTCTTGCCGTAAGAGGGAAGAAGCTACTTTGCGCCGTGCGCTTGAATGTGTTGCTTGGCCGCGTGTTCGGCGTGCTCCGCGGCATGAAGGCTGTGGCCGTGCGCGAGGTGGGCATGGTGTGCGGCCTTTTCGTGGTCGCCAGCCGCATGGTGTCCGGCGGCTTGGTTGTGGTGGCGCGCAGCGTGCTCGTGGTGTTCCGCTGCCTGCTTGTGATGTTGGACTGCTTCTAGAGACATAGATACCTCCTGGGGGCTTTGAAATACGGGCCTCTTAGACCTATTGCGGATTATCGGGAGCATACGCGAGAGTTGTTGTTAAGGCAGTAATAATTCCGAGTGAAAATCTGTTTTCGTCCAAAGTTGGACTTCGTTCGTCTAAGGCAATGAGGTGTTGCTATGAAAATCCGTTTTCTGAGTGCAATTGTCTTCGGGCTAACGCTGAGCTTGTTCGCCACTGGTCAGGATGCTGGCCCGCGCGGCGGCATGGGCGGCGGGATGCGAGGCATGGGCATGGGCGGCGGCCTGATGGGAACCGTAACTGAGGTTGCAGCCGACCACTACACGATCAAGACCGATGCCGGCGATACATACATCGTCCACTTCAGCGCCAATACGCACATCATGAAGCAGATGGCCCGGCAAGGCGGCGAAGGCGGCGGCAATCCTCCGCAGATGCTCAAGCCTAGCGACATCAAAGTGGGCGACGCCGTGGGCGTCATGGGCGATGTGGATGCGGCAGCGAAGTCCGTGGGCGCGATGTGGATTGCACAGCTTGACCCGGAGCGCGCCAAGCAGATGCGCGAGATGCAAGCCAATTACGGCAAGACTTGGCTGATGGGCAAAGTGACAGCTATCAATGAGACCAAGATCGCGCTGATGGGCGCAGTCGATAACACGGCGCACACATTTGTAGTCGATGAGAACACCACCTTCCGCAAGCGGAGGGAACCGATCACACTGGCCGATGTGCAGGTAGGCGATGTGGTGCGCGCTGAGGGCGCGGTGAAGGATGGAGTTTTTGCGGCTGCGACGGTGTCAGTGATGGGAATGCCTATGGGTGGATCGCAGATGGTGCCGCGTGCTGGCGGAACAGCGGACACACCGCAACCGAACGCGCCCGCGCCAACTCCGCAAACCAAATGATATGACGCGAGGCCCGTCGCGCTGATTGCGGAGGAATCGTGTGTTCTCAACTCCGCGAGGTGGCCGATAGTACGCCCGTCTCGGCCCAGAGCAGAGCCTCGGAGTAGCAGGCAGTCAGAAACTCTGTGTCAACGCCATTGGCATGGGCCACGGCATCGCTGGCCTCCCAGTCGCCGCGCTCGTAACTCTCCAACCACTGGAGGAGGATACGATCGGAGTTGGGCGTGCCCAGAAGCGCATCGCGAATCTCTTCGCGCAGAGGAAGTTCGGGGGCGAGTCTCTCCATGGGAAGAAGCAGCATGGCAGGGAGCAGACTCATCATTCCCAGCAGATATTGCTCGGTGGGGTCCAGGGTGCAGAGGGCGGATGCGAGTTCGCAGAATCGACCGCGCACAAAAGACATACGCAGGATTTCAGCGGGCTGTCCGGCGTTGAGTTCGCTGGCGATGGCCAGCATGGCGACGCGGCGGAAGGCATCTTCGCCCACGGCCAGCAGCGCCGCCTGGATGGAGCGCACCTCCTGACGCATTGCGCACATCGGCGAATTGACCAGCCGCAACAAACGGTAGGTGAGCGAGGCATCGCGCTTGAGCAACTGGGTCAGTTTGCGAACGTCAATCGTGTCGCTGCGCAGATGCTGCATGATCTCAATGTGCGAGAGGCTGTTTTCGGGAATCTTGCGGCTCTCGATCAGCGAGGGGCGGCAAAAATAATATCCTTGAAAGAGCCGGAAGCCTTCCTGGCAGGCTTGCTTGTACTCCTCCTGTGTTTCAATCTTCTCGGCAACCAGCGCCACGGTGACGCTGCGCAGCCGTTTGAGCAGGCTCTGCCGCTCGACGTAGCCGGTCTGAATAAAATCGACCTTGATGTAATCGGCCAGTGCTACCAGCGGATCGAAGCTCGGCTTCCAGGTGAAATCGTCGAGTGCAATCCGATAACCTTCGGTTTTCAACTTGCGGCAGGCTTCAATCAAGTCGGGGGTTGGCTCAATGCTCTCCAAAACCTCCAGCACTGTCATGCCGGAGGGAAGGACATGGACCATATTCCCAATCAGCGACTCGCGGGTACAGTTCACGAAGGCGGGCAAGCCGCCGGTGAGTTTCTCCAGGCCGAAGATGACGGAGTTGTCGAGCATGGTGCGCGTGGCGATGTCGCCGTCGCCGCGAAATGCGGTCTCGCGGCCCGCGCGGAAGAGCAGTTCATAGCCGTGAACCCGTCCACGCAGATCCATAATGGGCTGACGGGCCACGTAACGCAGCACACCCGCGATCTCCGGCAGCACAAGCACATCAGACCGCGCATCCGAAGACAGTCCAGCCAGCTTCGCCGGTGCAGATTCAGATTGCGTTGCCGGAGCCTGTGCGGTCTGCGTCGCCATGCATTCCTACCTAATGGATGCATCGGCGGGCATGGCGCTGAACGTGAGTAACTTTCGAATTCTGTCGCAACCGCGTTCACTGGATCGCGAACTTAGAACCTGTTTACGATCTTGAGACCGGATATTGCGAAGACGCCAGAAAAGT
>CAYOYX010000066.1:0-19338 GCA_964408275.1 uncultured Occallatibacter sp. | reverse complement strand
GGCATCACCATCAAGGCCCACGCCGTGCGCATGATGTACAAAGCCCACGACGGCAACACCTATCAGCTCAATCTAATCGACACGCCCGGACACGTGGACTTCAGCTATGAGGTTTCGCGCTCGCTGGCCTCCTGCGAAGGCGCGCTGCTGGTGGTCGACGCGACACAGGGCGTGGAGGCGCAGACGCTGGCCAACGCTTATCTGGCTATCAACCACGGCCTGGAGATCATACCCGTCATCAATAAAATCGATCTGCCTTCCGCCGACATTATCCGCACGCAAGAGGCTATCGAGAAGGCTGTCGGGTTGGACGCGACGGATGCGATTCCGGTGAGCGCCAAAACCGGCGTGGGCGTGGACGAAGTGCTGGAAGCAATCGTTCAACGCCTGCCGCCGCCGACCGGCGATCCCGACGCGCCCTTGCAGGCGCTGATCTTCGATTCGTGGTTCGATGCCTATCGTGGCGTAATCGTGCTGGTGCGCGTGATGCAGGGCACGATGCGCAAAGGCCAGCGCATTCGCCTCATGTCCAACTCAAAATCTTTTGAAGTCGAATCGATGGGCGTGCTGATGCCCAAGCCGGTCGAGATCGGCGAACTGCGCGCCGGCGAAGTTGGCTTTTTTGCCGCGACCATCAAGACCGTCAGCGACACCAAGATCGGCGACACGGTGACAGAGGAACTGCGCCCCGCCGCAGCTCAATTGTCCGGCTTTGAAGACATCAAGCCGATGGTCTTTGCAGGACTCTACACCGTCGATTCGCATGAGCACACGCTCCTGCGCGACGCTCTTGAAAAGCTGCGCCTCAACGATTCCTCTTTTTTCTTTGAGCCGGAAAGCTCTGTCGCTTTGGGCTTCGGCTTTCGCTGCGGCTTTCTCGGCCTGCTGCACATGGAGATCATTCAGGAGCGGCTGGAGCGCGAGTACGAACTGGATCTGATCACCACCGCCCCCGGCGTGCGTTATCACATCACGATGACCGACGGCAGCGTGATGGAAGTCGATAATCCCTCGCGCTGGCCTGATCCGACCAACATCGACTGCATTCGTGAGCCGGTGATTACCGCCAAAATTCTCACCAATGAAGAATATGTCGGCGGCATCTTCAAACTTGTCGAAGAAAAACGCGGCAAGCAATTGAACTTCGAGTACGTGACGACCAGCCGCGTTCTGCTCACATACGAGCTTCCGCTCAACGAAATTGTTCTCGATTTTTATGATCGCCTCAAGTCGATCTCGCGCGGCTACGCGTCTTTGGATTATCAACTGGCGGGCGAGTGGGTATCACCGATGGTCAAGCTCGACATTCTTGTCAGCGGCGAGCCTGTCGATGCGCTGTCGATCATCGTCCACAAAGATTTTGCCTACGAGCGCGGCCGGGCTTTGGTCTCCAAGATGCGCGAGCTGATTCCCCGCCAGCAGTTCGAGGTCGCCATCCAGGCGGCCATCGGCGCCAAGGTCATCTCTCGCGAGACGGTGAGCCCGCTGCGCAAGAACGTGATTGCCAAGTGCTACGGCGGCGACATCAGCCGCAAGCGCAAGTTATTGGAAAAACAGAAGGAAGGCAAGAAGCGCATGAAGCGCATCGGCAAGGTGGATATTCCCCAGGAGGCCTTCCTCGCGGTGCTCAGAATTGGCGAAGATTCCGCGAAGTAGCCGCACAGGAATGTGATTTGATTCACAAATTATTGATCTGCAACTGTGGATAACCCCGGCAATTGCTTCGCTGCGTCGCAGCTGCGGACAACCCGTCCGAGGCAGAATTTGTCTTCGTAATTTCGATTGATAAATAAGGAGTTGGTCTACATATCAGAACCGAACTGCTTTTGGCAAGTGGAGAATTCTGAATTTTTTCGCGGGATTCGCGAAAGTAATCCACAAAAATTTCCACAGAAAAATATCGAGCAGAAAACATTTTTTTCGGATTGGCAGGCAATTCGTTTGCTGCCTAATCTGCTCTCGCCACAAATGCCAAAGCCTCGCGGAAGTGCGAGGCCCCGGCAATCTGCAATTCAACCCGGCTCTGGCCGTTACGGCTTCGGCGCTGGTGCAGCGGGTTTAACCTCTGCCGGGGGTGCTGGAGCGGCCACACCGGACTTCACGTTGTAGGCATCGGTGATCTGCTTGGTAATGTCGATTGCATCGCTGGCGAAGAGCACGTTGCTCTGCCGCTGACTTCTATCCAGAACCAATGCGTAGCCCTGCTGCTGCGCGTATGAGGTCAACACTTCCTCGACCTTCTTGGCCACATCGCTGAAGGTATCCTGGACATCTGGCTGGAAAGCGCTTTGCGCAGCCTGTGCATCCTGCTGCAGCTTCTTCTTCTTCTCATCGATGCTCTTGGTGCGGCTGGTACGCTCCGCTTCGCTCAGCTTATCTCCCTCAGCCTTGAGTTGCTTGGTGAGGTTGTCGATCTCATCATTCTCGGCCTGTAGTTGCTTGCTCTTCGGCTCGTATTTCTTCTTCAGTTCGGCTAGTTTGCCCTGGAATTCATTGGTGTTTCCCACGGCATCCTGAAAGAAGACGATGGCGATTTTATGAGGGTCGACAGGCGCGGCAGCAGGCGCCGGGGCAGTTTGGGCAGCGGCGCTCAGGACAAAGCCGGAGGCCAGAGTGGCAATGAAAGCAAGTGAATATTTCATGTGAATTAAGCTCCTTGTGAATCTTTGCGCGGTGATGTTTCCCGATGTCAGGAGCGTCAAACCATGAACTCCGCAGCGGCAATGGAAGAACACAAACTATTTTGAAGGTGCAAAAGCCCCGCGTCGCGGGGCCTTGGCACATATTCGATCAAGCGGTCATTCGCCGTTATTTCTGTGGGGCGGCGGAAGGCCTGGGGGCTGCGGGCTTGGCAGCGGCAGACGGCTGAGGCGGAGGAGCGGGCACACCCGACTTCGTGTTATAAGCGTCGAGAACAGCCTTGGAGATATCCGTTGAACCATCGGCCCAAAGAAGCACCTGATTCTGCTGCACGGATTCGTCCAGAACCATGGTGTAGCCCTGCTGCTGCGCGTAGGCGATCATCACGCTGCCGACCTTGGAGGCCAGTGCGCTGGACATCTCCTGCATCTCCTGGCTGGCGTCGTTCTTCAGATCTTCGGCAGAGCGGTCCAACTGCTTCTTCTTCTCTTCGATGCTCTTGCTGATGTTGACGCTTTCGGTTGGGCTGAGCACACTGCCCTGATCCTGCAACTTCTTGGTCAGGGTTGCAATCTCATCGTCAAGTGCTTTGAGCTGGGCTTCCTTCGGCGCATACTTCTTCTCCAGATCGCCCAGATTGCGCTGGAATTCATTGGTTTGTTGCACGACCGGCGTGAAGGCGATCAGAGCAATCTTGGCTGGCCCGGATGGCGCGGCGGCAGGTGCGGGTGCGGGCAATGTTTGGGCAGCGGCGCTCAGGGCAAGACCTGAAGCCAGCATAGTGATCAATACGAGTGAACGCTTCATGCGAGTGTAATGCTCCTTCGGATTCCTGTGAGTCTCGCCGCGCCTGAACGCGGAAACAGGCTTGTGCCTTCTGCGCGACCCCACGGTCCTTTATACCACCCCCGGCAACAAAAACCTGTTACAGGGACTCTGTTCTGAACGCAACTCAGAGCGTACAAGACGTGGATGGAGACGTCAGCAGGAACTAAATGGATTATAGGAGTCACAGGTGAGAGCGTCAAACCAGCTTGATTGACATAATAATCTCCCATTCAACTCCGCCCATTCATTCCGGCTTGCCCACCGTCTTTTCCTGATAAGCCTTTTGCAGCACGAAGAATGCTTTCTTCTTCTCGCCCTGGTCGGAGATAAGTCCCTTGCGATTGAAACCATCCTGAATATTGGGCAGATTGCGCAGCGGCGTGCGGAAGTCCATCAGAATCCACGGACTCATTCCTCGCAGTTGCGGAATCCGGTTCAACATTCCAAGCTGATGGCGATAGACATTCGCCTGATACTCCTCGGTCCAGCGATCGTTCTCTCCGCCATGCAGTCCGGCCTTGGCGCCGCCGCCAAACTCGCTCACAATCAGCGGCTTTTGGTACTCGATGCGCCACTCGGTCGTGTCGGCGCTCTCCGGCTTCCCTTCATACCAACCGATATATTCGTTGAAGCCGATCACGTCCAACGCCTTGCCCAGCGGATCATCGATGATCTTGGTCTTCACATCGCCGCGCACCAATAGCGCAGCGGTAATCAGCCGCGTGGGGTCCAGCTCGCGCGCATGAGCGGCCTCGGTTTCAATAAAGCGCGTGCGGTCGGCGTTGTTCGGCGTCTCGTTGGCCATCGACCACAAAATAATCGAAGCGTGATTGCGCGAGGTCCCGATCTCCTCGTCCAACTGTTGTTCGGCCTTGACCAGCGCCGCCGGATTGCCGAACTGAACGGCCCAGTAGACGGGATTCTCCGACCACACCAGCAGCCCCAAGCGGTCCGCCGCGCGCAGCATGGTCTCATCGTGCGGATAGTGCGCAAGGCGGACGAAGTTAGCGCCCATCTCTTTGGCCCAGCCCAGCAGCGTCTCCGCGTCTTTGTCGGTATTGGCGCGGCCAGTACGGTAGGGCGCCTCGGCATGGACGCTGATACCGCGCAGGAAGATGGGCTTGCCGTTCAGCAGTATCTCTGTCCCGCGCACCTCCACCGTGCGGAAGCCGATCAGCTCTTCAATCGAATCCTGACCGGCGCGCAACTGAACCTTGTAGAGCTTCGGCGTCTCCGGCGTCCAGCGCTCCAACTTCGTCACGGGCAGATGAATCGCGGCGCGTCGATGCTCGTCAACTATTGCAGCGGCCTTCGCGCCTAACTCGGGAATCTCAACCTCGACCTTTGCTCCCGGCTGACTGCCAACAACCTGTACCCAACCTTCGATGACGGAGTCTTCCGTGCGGCTCAGATGAACATCGTACTGATCGATGTAGCTTTCCGGCAGCTCGATCAGCGAGACCGAGCGTGTCAGCCCGCCATAGTTCCACCAATCGGTCTGGAGCGTGGGAACGCCGTCCGCGCGGCGCGTGTTATCAACGGCTGCGACCACAAAGTTATCGCCGCCATGAACCGCGCTGGTCACGTCGCAGTTGAAGCTGGTGAAGCCGCCCTCGTGTTCGCAGACCTTTTGACCGTTCACCCAGAACGAGGAGGTATAGTTGGCCGCTCCGATATGGAGAACGAGGCGGGTATGTTCTTTGGGCTGATAGGTGAAGTTGCGCTCGTACCAGATCGTTCCTTCGTAATAGAAGAGCGACTCGCGCTGCGTGTTCCAGTCGCTCGGAACCTTCAAACTGGCCGAAGCGGCAAAGTTGTACTCAAGCGGACGAGCGTCGTCGGGCACGGCCTGTTGATTGCGATAGTAGTTGAGGGTGTAGCCGCGCAAGTAAGGATCAATGATGCTCTTCCACTCGCCATCGAGGGAAATGGCGGGCCGGCGGTCAGCGCCGGTGAGGACGAAGGGCGCGGGCGGCGGTGCAGCCCATGCAGCCACACCGGCAAAAACTACTGAGTAAGCTACAATCTTGCGCGGGGCGCTGGCAAAAAACCGCACGGTAGAAAGACACTTCATCGCGGAACCTCTTCAAAGCGAAAATAATCTAGAGCCAAACGAGCTTTTCGTTTGCACTTTACACATTATCACTTCGCAGCCGGTGCGCGTTTATGATCGTTCGCAATTTTTTTCAAAAAAATGGGGAAAGCCGCAATCGACTCTCCCCTCGTTCGATTTCATATTTGCGAAGAATGCCTACCCAAGATACTCCACGTGCACGTAGGTTCCGAGGCGCACGTTATAGGCCAGATACCAGCCTTCGTGGTCGGGATCGTCATAGATCACGATGTCATCGGAGTCCCAAAGCCAGCCGCTGCAAAAGCCAATATCAAAGGGCGCAACGTGCCAGTTCCAGCCGTTGAACCAGAAGCGGTCGGGACCGCCGCCGACGAGATGCCAGACGTGCCCGCGGCCTACACCGCCGGTAAAGCGGCCGTGCTCGAAGGGATGGTCGAGATGATAGTTTGCGTCACTGCGCCCGGTGTCGTGTCCGACCCAGGTCTTGCCATCGACGTGCGGGACGTTGGGGTGGCCGGCCTTGTTGTTGTAGTTGCGCTGGGGTTCAGCGGCATGGGGAGTGCCTTTGAAGGTGGACGGACCGCGGGATGGGATTGCCTGATGTCCGCCGCCGCCTTCATGATGTTGAGCGAATGCCGGCAGGGAAAGCGCCAGCACAGTGGCCAATGCTATGTGGATGGATTTCATCAATACCTCCGGATGCCGTCCGGGGGGAGCGGCGACCTCCGCCGTCCTTATGCCAATGACGGTGCATCTCAACAACATTAGATACAACCCGGCGCATTGAGGCAAGCCGCGCTAATCTGCCGGACCAACGGGACTATGTGGGGCTTGCCCATTTCCAGGCCAATACTCGGCGGTCGGCATCATCGCTGCGATCTGGATGACAGGCCCTAAGCAGCGGCTTCGATTCGCGCCCAAAGTTCCTTCACGCCGTAGCCTGTTTTGGCGCTGACGGCGAGCAGATCGTCCAGTTCCAAACCCTTCTTCAACGCAAGAAGATTGCGTGTGCGCTCATTGCCGCTGAGGCGGTCGATCTTGGTTGCCACGACAGCAAGCTCACGTCCTTCAGCCCTGAGCCAATCGATCAACTGGCGGTCGCTCTGCTGCGCGGGAACATTCGCGTCCACCAGGCAGATGCAGAGCCTGAGCGTCGAGCGAATGGCGAGATACGGCTCGATGAAGACCGGCCAGCCTTCGCTGATGGACTTGGAAATCTTCGCGTAGCCGTAGCCGGGAAGGTCGGCAAAGACGAATCTCCGCCGCTGGCTCGGGTCGAGCAGCGCAAAGAAGTTGATGGCGCGTGTGCGTCCCGGCGTCGAGGAAACCTTGGCCGCCTTGTCGCCGGTGAGCGTATTCAGCAGGCTCGATTTGCCCACATTCGAGCGGCCCAGAAAGGCTATCTCCGGCACGTCCGGCGCGGGAAATTGCTCCGCAGCCATTGCTGAAAGAAGAAATTGGGTTGCATAGCGCATCTGGTTTCACGATAACAGCAACACATCGATTGCTGGAAAAGTATCTTAAGCGCCCTTGGCGATTGCGCGGATGAGTATGCCGAGCAGGGCCATCACAACCGCTCCCCAGAATGCCGCGCCAAAGCCGCGCACATGGAAGCCGCGAACGAGGCTTGAGGCCAGCATAATCATCAGGCCGTTAATGACCAGCAGAAAGAGGCCGAGGGTGAGAATGCTGATGGGGAAGGTTACGATCTTCAGGAAAAGTCCGACAGTCGCGTTGAGCAGGCCGATGACCAGGGCCGCAGCCAGGGCGGGGCCGAGTCCGCTGACCTCGAAGCCGGGTACGAGATTGGAAACAGCCAGCAGGGCGCAGGCGCTGAGGATCCATTGAATCAAAAGTCTGAGCATGGGGAAAAACCTCCAAAAATCATAGTTATATTGTTGCATTTGCGGCAGTCAAGGCAAAAGAGGCTGAGGAAAAGGTTGAAGTTTTGTGTGATGTCGGCGAAAACTTCCCTCAGGGGCTAATGCTCTTGATTTATATATGCAAACGAAGAACAAAAGCGGGTTCTTCGACTCGCTTCGCTTGCTCAGGATGACAGAGATGGGTTGATTGCACCTGCATCGGAGGCGATAGCATCGAAGAATTATGAGCATAGTGAATTCGACAGCAGTTGTCGGCGGCAACTTTCTGATAGGCGGCGATCTTGCGGTCAACCGCATGGGATATGGAACGATGCGCCTGGTGGGCGAAGGCGCGTGGGGCGAGCCTGCCGATGCGGCCGAGGCGCGGCGCGTGTTGCAGAGAGCCGTGGAACTTGGCGTGACGCTGATTGACACCGCCGACGCGTATGGGCCGGAGATTGCCGAGCGTCTGATTGCCGAGGCGCTTTATCCGTATGAGCAAGGCGTGGTGATCGCGACCAAGGGCGGAATCACACGCCAGGGACCGGCGAAGAGCGAGTACGTGGGCCGCGCGGGATACCTGATTCAATGCGTGGAGATGAGCCTGCGGCGGTTGCGGCTGGAGCGGATCGAGCTGTATCAGTTGCACAGGATCGACCCGCGGACGCCGCTCGAAGAGTCTCTGGGCGCGTTGAAGCGGATGCAGGAGCAAGGCAAGATTCGCCACATCGGCCTGAGCGAAGTGACGGCGGAGCAGATTGCGGAGGCGCGGAAGATTGTGGAGGTGGCAACTGTCCAGAATCGATACAGTGTGGGCGACCGGCGGCATGAGGAGACGCTCATTTATTGTGAGCGGGAGGGGATCGGGTTTCTACCGTGGTATCCGGTGAATGCCGGGAAGCTGCTGAAGGCGGAGCATCCGGCAGCGCAAACGCTGGCGGAGATGGGCGCGCGGCACCGGGCGACGTCGGCGCAGATTTTGCTGGCGTGGCTGATGCAGCGGTCGCCGGTGATGCTGCCAATTCCGGGAACGTCAAAGGTGGCGCATCTGGAGGAGAATGTGGCGGCGGCGGCAGTGAAGCTGAGCGCGGAAGAGTGGGCGGAGTTGGAGTTGGCTGCGAGGTAGGGTTGAGGTTGGTGGATTCCCACCCTTCAGCAATAACGATGCGGAAGGATGGAAATCCCAATCTGTTTGATAGTTTTTCGTTTGTTATTGCGTCAGCAAGGTCATCTGACGCGCTGCCATGAGGAAGGCGCCGACGCCGAAATCCTCCGTCGTGGTGGCTGTGGTTGCTCCCGGAGCGCTGCCCGCTGGCTGCACGTAGCCGAGGAGGCCAGAAGGCTGTATGGCCGTGTTGGCGAGAAAGTTCCAGGCATTCTTGACGACCGGCAGGTAGGTTGCGGAGTCGAGGACGCCATTGTTCATGCCCCAGGCAAATCCATAAAGGAAGAAGGATGTGCCGCTGCTTTCCGGTCCGGCATAGTCGGTTCCGGTCAGGTCGGCGTTCCAGTAGCCTTCGGACTGCTGAACCTTGGCCAATTCCTTGGCCATGGCGGTGAAGGTGCTGAGGTATTCGGCATAGTGGGAGTCGGACTTGGGAAGCACGGAGAGCACTTTGGCATGAGCCGCGAAGGCCCAGCCGTTGGCGCGCGACCAATGAGTGGTGGTCTTGACATACTTGCTGTTCTCCCACCAAAGCGAGTTGGCGGTATCGTAAAGGCCGATAGTGTCCTTGGTGTACTGGTAGAGCGAGTACATCTCGGTGTAATAAGCGGTGTTGTTATCGATGGCTCCCAGCTCGGCGAAATCAGGCATGGACATGAAGATGGCGTCCGTCCAGGTCCAATAGTTGACTGGATTGCCAAAGAACCCGTGGCCATTGACCATATTGTTGATGTCTGTGGTGATGCCGGCGATGTCCGACGCGGTATTGCTGATTTGATAGAGCCGGATGTAGACCTGTCCGGCCGCTTGCGCGTTGGCATCAGTGTTGGTGTTGCCGCCGTCGATATTGTAGCCGTAATTGCTTGCCCAGGTGGTCGCGGCATTCAGGTAGGAGGTAGTGCCGGTGGCATCGTAAGCTGCCATATCGCCGATAAAGTAGACTGCTGCCGGCCAGTAATTCTTTTGACCGTTGCCATCACTAATCTCCGTTGGGTTGTTAGTGAGCCAGTAAGTATTTACATCATTGATTGCCGTGATGACCGACGCGCGCGTCGGCAGACCGGCAAGCGGCTCGATGGTGAATTCCACGCCGTTGCTGGCTTCTCCGCCGACAGTTACGATGACGTTGCCGGTGGAGGCGCCTCCGGGAACTGTTACAGAAATACTGGACGCGCTCCAACTCGATACGGGCGCGGTTGTTCCGTTGAAGGCAACGATGCTGGTCTCCTGCGAAGTTCCAAAGTTCGTGCCGGTGATGGTCACGTCGGTATCGACGGTTCCGCTGGTCACGCTAAGCGCAGTGATGTGAGGTAGAGTGGCGCCCCAGGCAGGAGATAAAGCTGCGCCGAGGAAGAAGATTCCCGCAAAGGATCCGTATGCCAGAGTTTTGACAAGAGACGGCAAGCGGCTCGATAAACGATTCAGCATGATGATGCTCCTTGGTTAGATCCCGATTCGCGGCAACTTTCATACTGGCTTTCGGGTCGAGTGAATTATACGCCGCGTAAAGGAGCTTGGGCTGCTTGCAAGGACACTGGTCAGGGCAGTGATAGATTGCAGAGGTTGATGTTCGTGGATTCCCACCCTTCCGCGAAAAATACTGCTGAAGGATGGAAATCCAATCTGTGATGGGAGGGACGAAGGTTATTCCTCCCCAGGGCCGCTTGGGGCGGTCACGTCCTTCTCCATCTGATCGGCCTGCTGTGCCTGCTGCTGAATCTCAGCCGCTGCATCGGGGTCGGGCGGAGGCGCTACGGTGGCGTAGGGAGCCTGCGTGGTCTGCGTGGGGACGGAGGCGGGCATAGCCGGAATTCCGTTCTTGCCCTGATCGGATTGCAGCTTTTGCAAGCCCTGATCGATGGTCTCCCGCATCTTATTCTGCATCTCCTGTAGATCAGAGAGCGGAACGGTAACCGTGTCCTCCTTCTGACACTCCTGCCCGCCCTTGCTGGCCAGCACGAGCAAGCTGGCGGAGGTGGAGTCGGGCGGCGGGGCCGATTGCAGCACCAGCACATCACCATCACTCAGCGAGCACTCATTCTGCGCGGCATCCACAACATCGAGCGCGCCGCTGACCACGAAGATGTGCTGCCTGCCTTTAGCGGCGTCATTGAAGATGCGGTCAAGGCCGCTGGAGCCGGGGTCGATATCCTGCTTCTGCGTCACCTGCTGCGACTCCAGACTCTCCAGCGCCAACTGATTTTTTACTTCGTCGGCGATCTGCTGCTTGATCTCAGGCGTCAAGACCGTAGCGTCGGCGTCCGCCGAAGGAGCGCCGTCCACTTCGCCGCCATCGGTCTGGGCCTGATACGCGGCCTGAAGATCGGACGAGATCAGGTAGTCAGTGAGCCAAAGCGTGGCGGAGGGATAGACGGGAGAGGGAGCGAAGTAGTAGCCGTAGTAGCCATACCAGGGATCGCCGGCCCATCCCCAACCGTACGAAAAGGGCGTCCAGGGGTAATAGAGCCAGCCATAGAATAAGGGCGAGTAGTAGAAGCCTGGAGCGTAGACGTGCAGATAAACTCCGTGATAGGGATAGCCCATGTAAAAGCGCCCGTAGGTGTGGCCGCCAAAGACGTAGGTGCGCACGGCGAAATCATGTCCGTGATAACTGTACGGATGCTGCACAAATCCGGCACGGCCGCGCGCGGCAAAGATGCGCGAGTGGTCGGGGCGCTCGACCATGACCCTGTGGCCGCCATTCAAGCCATGCTGCACGGTCATGCCGCGGCGGGGATCATGAATCTCACTGGGGCGGCCATTGGCGTGGGAGCGGATGGTACCGCCGTCGGGAGCAACGCGCTCGTTAACGCCGCGCGCCAGCGGAGGCCGGTTCGTTGACGGATGCTCAGGCGGCGAGGAGGGATGGAAGGGTTCTACTGAAGTGTTCGAGCCTGGAGGAACTCTGGGCGAGGAGGGATGGGGAATCGGATGAGGAGTTGGATGAGGGGGCGCGGCTGGCCGCGGCTTGGGCTGCTGGGCGGCGCTGGCCAAGCTCAGGACTCCGGCCACGAGCAACATTGCCGAACCAATTCTCATCGCTGTGAAAACGGACGTTCTCTTCATCGAAATCCTCGTTTCCTTTCGCTTCCTCTTTACGGCTGAAAGATTGATGCGCGTAGCCGATTCAAAGCTGCACGCGAATCCGCTTCTTATATTTACACCGGACGGTAGCAAAAGTTGCGTGGCAAATTCGCTGTTTCAGAGAGCGTTGCGCGGCGATTGACAACCAAAAAATCTACCGGTAGACCGCTTACGGCTTGTCGTAGCGCCCGCGCAACGAGTTCCAGCGGATGAGGGCGATCTCCTGGAGCATTCGCAGCCCGTCGCGCAGGTAGCTCATGCGGGTGCGCTTGTCGTGCGCCCAACTGACAGGCACCTCGGCGATGCGATAGCCGTGGCGCAGAGCGATAAGCAGGATTTCAGGGTCGAAGCCCCAGCGGTCGATGGTCTGCAAGCGGAAGACAGTCTGGGCGGTAGGGCGGGTGAAGGCCTTGAGTCCGCATTGGGTATCGGCGAAGGGCAGGCGCATGACCAACCGTGTGGCGGCGTTGAAGCAGCGGCCAAAAAACTGGCGGTAGAGGGGTTGGCGCTGGGTCTGGCGGCTGCTCTCCAGCCAGCGGGAGCCTATGGCGATCTCGTGGCCCGCGCGAATGGCGGCAAAGAGGCGTTCGGCCTCCTCGATCGGCGAGGAGAGATCGGCATCGGTGAAAAGGGCGACTTCTCCGCGCGCCTCCAGCATTCCGGCGCGGACGCTGTAGCCCTTGCCGCGATTGCAGGGATTCTCGATAAGGCGGAGTTCGGGCGCGGTTTTGGCCAGGGCGCGCACTAGGTCGGCGGTGGAGTCGGTCGAGCCGTCGTTGACGACAATGATCTCGGCATTCCAGCCATGAGCGCGGACGCAGCGCAACACGGACTCCAGCGTCGCCGGCAGACGAAGGCTCTCGTTGAAGGCCGGAATCACGATGCTGTACTGCGGCGCGGCGTTGATCTTTGCTTCGTTGGTCACTTACCCGTCCCATCCCTGCGCTCCAATGCTCCAACTACTGGATGGAAGCGAAAGCGTGAAGGAATGACTCTGGATATGATAAACGTCGCTGGAAGGAATGAGGCAAGCTGTTGAGGGGAAAAGACAAAATTTTGCGGGAAGGCAATTTTTTCATGCAAGAATGGGCGAATCCGGTTATGCTGTGAGCAGAGGGCCTAGAAGAGTTATGACAAAGGCAGATTTGGTGGAAAAGGTAACCGGGACGGGCGAGTTGACGCGTCGCGACGGAGAAGTCATCGTCGAGACGATCTTCGAGGCGGTCATCGGCGCGCTCAAGAGCGGAGACAAGATCGAAATTCGCGGCTTCGGCTCCTTTCGCATCCGGCAGCGCAATCCGCGCATCGGGCGCAACCCCAAAACCGGCGAACGCGTGGAGGTTCCGGCCAAGAAGGTTCCCTACTTCAAGCCATCCAAGGAACTGCGCGACCTGGTCAATCCGCAGGAAGCCGCCAGCGCCGCGTAATAATCACGGCCGATTCAGACTCGTCGATTCCCCGGCCTCAGGTCAGCAAGAAGCAGATCTTTCGAATCCACTGTCCCTTCGGCGAGCACTGGGTCAGGATGACAGGCCCTACGTCTCCGGTCTGATGCCGATGACGCTCATCATGCGTCCGGCGCGGCCTTGGGATGCGCGATGCGAGAAGAAAAGCTCGCTGTGGCAGCTTGTGCAGCCGCCGGCGAGCTGGATCGCGCGCGGCTTGAGGCCGGCGTCGAGTAGCTGGCGGCGGTTGGCTTCCACCAGATTCAGATGCAGACTGGGACCGATGGGCGAGTGGCCGGGCGCGCGCTGCGTCAGGAAGAGCATCGGATACTTGATGCGCACTGGATCGGCGTCGTAGACCTCGGAGAAGAGTTCGCGGGCGTAGCTGAACTGTGACTCGAATTCAGAGAGCATCTCTTCGCCGACGGCGTAGCAGCAGGGGCCGATTCCAGGACCAATGGCGGCGATCAGATCCTCGGGGCGGGAGCCGAACTCCAGCCTCATTCGGCCCACACCCCGCTCGACGATGCGCTTGACTGTGCCGCGCCATCCGGCATGGAAGGCGGCGACAGCGCGACGCTTGCGGTCGGCGACCAGCACTGGAATGCAATCGGCGGTCTGAATGGCGATGAGCAGGCCAGTAGTGTTGGTCATTAACCCATCTGCCTTACGGGGAGTATCGCAGCGGGAATCTTCGGAGCCGACAAAGATCACATTGCTGGAATGAATCTGACGCAGCGCAATTATCGGCGTGGCGGCGTCTCCAGAGATTGCCTCGGCGAGCAGGCGTCGATTTGCAACCACGCTTTCCCGGTCGTCATCCGCCGTGTATCCAAGATTCAATTCGCCCAATTTGTTTGGCCCATCGTCGGCGCAATAGGCTGTGCTGACGCCGCCGCGGCGTGTGCTGAAGCCATGCCAAAGCCAGCCTATTTTCTCCCATCCGGGAACCGGCAGCCACTCGACGCCGTTTGATGCCACGCGCGGTACTGGCGCAACCAGCGACAATTCCTGCTGCGTCGAGCGCTCGAAGCGCATACGATGGGTAACTCCGGCAGAGTTGCCGCGCAGGCTGCGCGTAAGGCCGGCTTGCTGCAAAAGCGCATCGATCTCTAGTATCTTTTGCCGGGGATAGCTTTCGCGAGTGAGGGAGGCGCGCATCTGGCTCTGATTCTATATGGGGAGAGCTTATGGGCCTACCTTCCGGTAGGCCCGCTCGAGAGGCATTTTGAGGAGGGGAAGAAGGAGGGAGTTTTTGAGAAGAGGTCTTCAATATGAAGACCTTCAAGAAGGAGTGGATACCTATCTTGGGTGGGCGGTTATTCGGGGAAGCCTCTGCTAGTTAATTGTATAGATGCGCGAACTTTGAAAAGGTTGCATGACTGTGGAAAAAAAGTACAGGGATCTCTGTCGCGGTGGGTCGAGAAAGAGTGCGAAGATAGGGAGTGATAAAGCAGTGCCGCCGGAGGCGAGAGCGACCCATGCACGAAGACGTTGACGAGCAAGAAGTTACGCGGGACGACGAGCGGCGCGACACCGAAGTGACGCTGGGTCCGGGGCTGCTGCTGGGGATTTTTTTTGGCCTGGTGATTCTCTGCGGCTTTTGTTTCGGGCTGGGCTACTCGCTGGGCAGCCGCGGCGGAGGCAATACTCACGAGAGTTCTGCCGGTACAGGTCAGCAGTCTGCCGTCGTGGCAGGAGCCGGTTTATCGGCAGCCGATTCGCCTGCAAAGCCCTCGGCTGCTCCGCTTGCGGCCTCTCAGCCTCAGAGCACTGCGGTCAGCCAGCCTGCGGCGGATGCTTCCGGCGCTGCCACCGCTGCGCCGAGTTCAGATGCGGCTGCGGCCCAGGCTGCCGGGGTCAACACTGCCGAGCCTGCTGTCGCGCCCGCACAGCCTGTCGTCAAACCGGCACTGCCCGATTTAGCGCCCAGCGCGTCTGCGCCTGCGAATCTCCGGCCCGCCCCGGCATTTGGCGGCGATCAGACTGTTGCTCTGATGGTTCAGATTGCGTCGGTCTCGCGCCAGGAGGATGCGGACGTGCTGGTGGGTGCGCTGCGCAGGCGCGGCTATGCGGTCACCGTCAGCCGCGACGCCGCTGATCACCAGTTTCATGTGCGCGTCGGTCCATTCAGCAATCGCAACGACGCGAATGCGATGCGCCGTAAGCTGCTTGGCGATGGTTATAACGCGGTCGTGCAGCCGTAATTTGTACGCCCAGTATCAGCTCCGCATCCACTCCGGCAGACCTGATGCAATGGAGGCGCGCACTGCCTCGGACAACTCCTCGCGGCTTGCGAAATCACCAGGATAGATGGGCGCATTGAATACGATGTGCGCCGTCCCGGATTTGATGGCGAAGCTGCCTTTGGCCATCAGCGTCTCCGTTCCATAAATCGAAACCGGAATGCAGGGCGCGCCGGTCTGCATCGCCAGATAGAATGGGCCTTTTTTGAAGGGCAGCATACGGCCGTCTGGAGAGCGCGTGCCCTCGACAAACGTGGTGATGTGGACGCCCTTGTCCAGTACGCGCTGAGCCGCGGCGACGCTCGCCTTCGCGCTCGACGCGTCTCCGCTTCGATCCACAGGAATGAATTCGCCGAGCTTGAGGCAGTAGCCGAAGATGGGTAGATTGAAGACGGAGCGCTTGGCGAAGGCGGAGGTGTGGCCCGGCAGATGCGCGATCAGCGCGGGCGGGTCAAGGTTGGAGACGTGGTTGGCCATGAAGATGCAGGCCCGGTCTTTGGGGATGCGATCGCGGCCTTCAACGCGGATGCGTATGCCGGCAACGAAGTAACCCGTGCGAACGATGAAGCAGGTCACCGAGTAGAGCGGCTCAATCTTGCCCGTGAGCATGGCCAGCGGAACGACGACGACCGCCGAAGGAATGCTCAAGACGACGATGGTGACGAGCACGAAAAGTGAGACAACCATGATGGCTCCGTCAGCGAGTTCAGAGTAGTTTTAAGGGTGCCCCACCCTCGCCGCGTTCTTGTTTTTGCGGCTAGGGTGGGATAACACAAAATCACGCTACATCCGCATCCACTCCGGCAGCCCGGAGGCGATGGCCGCGCGAACCGCCTGCATCAGTTCATCACGCGTGGCGAAGGCGGCGGGATAAATTGGCGGATGAAAGATGACGTGCGCCGTTCCGGGATGAATGCGCAGGCTGCCCTTGCCCTGGATGGTTTCCGTGCCGTGAATGGAAACCGGAATGCACGGCGCGCCGGAGTTCATAGCCAAATAAAACGGGCCTTTTTTGAAGGGCAGCATACGGCCATCGCGCGAGCGTGTGCCCTCAACAAAGGTGGTCATGTGAACGCCTTTGGCAAGAACGGCGCGGGCAGCGGTCACGCTTCGCTCTGCATCGACGGGGCTGCCGGAGCGATCCACAGCAATGAAATCGCCCTGCCGAAAGCCGGTTCCGAGGATGGGCAGTTGCATCAGCGAACGCTTCATAAAGGCCGATGTGCGCCCCGGAATCAGCGAAATCAGCGCGGGCGGATCGAGGTTGGAGACATGGTTGGACATGAAGATGCAGGCGCGGTCCGTTGGGATGCGCTCGCGACCCGTGACATGAAAGCGCACGCCGGCCACCCAGCAACTTGATGCGAGCATGAAGCGCGTGCCTTTGTAGAGCGGCACAACGTTGCCGGTGAGCGCGCACCAGGGAATAAACAGCAGCGCCGTAGGAATTCCAGTGATGACCATCGTGGCCATGAAGATGAAAAATGCGATCATGTCGTTTTCAAACCTGTCCAAAAACTCAAGTACGGTAGGCCGTAGATTTATATCCGGCAAGAAACAATCAAAAGGTCATTCTAATTTGCCTAATTGCAATGGTCCCAATTGGTATCGATATAAAAGGAAACGGTGTAATAGTGGTTCTCCAAGCGCCGAACACGATTGATTCCACACGGTATGCCGTTAAATTTTCCGGAAGAATGGCTTTTTGCCGCAACTGCAAGTGAATCCTTCGGGTCGAAAACAATATATACTTCTGTATCCATTCCAAGGAATCCCCAACCATACCAATCGATATGCTTGAATTCACCGTTGACTGAGTTAGGTTGCCTCATCAGTTGAGACCTAAGCTCATTTGAATCAAGTAGCCATTGTGTATGCTCATGCAATTCATTGATGATTTTAAGCAGACACCATGAAATGCCCCAGTCGATCAACAATAATGCAAAGACTGATATAACTGTTCTCCATTTTTTGAAAAGTGCGAGAACAAATGCGTTAATTATCAAAATGATGCTAATCAAAATCATGAGCATAATGAACAGTACGGCAGAATTTGGGCCGTAGATTATGAATAGAGAAAAGAAGATTAACGTGCCCATTGCAACACACAACGGCGCCAACCAATTGAATTTGATTTTCCTGTCCTCTTTGCGGGTGCGCTTCACATGGAGGATAAAGAGGACCAGCAAAGTGGCAATAATAAGAATTATTAGCGAGATCGAAACAAGAATCGAAATCATACAAGTTTTCCTCGATCCTGGAAACATTCACTCAACCGCGCGGGAAGCTTTTCATAGATGCCGTCAAAGCCGCCATTGGAGAGGATCGCGACGACATCGCCGGATTTGAGTTGCGGCGCGATATTGTTGACGATTGTATCCGCATCCGCGCAGAGTGCGGCTGTAGTTCCGGCGGCATTCAGCGCGCGGACAACCTCTTCGGGGTTGAGGCGCTCGGCTTCAGAGATGCGTTGCTGCTGATAGACGCCGGCCATCACCACCCTATCAGCCATGCGCAGACTCTCAATGAGATCGGCTTCGAGTACCTTGCGGCGGAGCGTGTTGGAGCGCGGCTCCAAGACAGCCCAAAGACGCGATTGCGGATAAACGGAACGCAGCGCGCGCAGAGTTTCGCGGATGGCCGTGGGATGATGCGCGAAGTCGTCGATGATGGTGATGCCGTCGACAACGGCGCGCACTTCGAGCCGCCGCTTGACGCTTTTGAAACTGGCGAGCGCGGCGACAATGGACTCCTTGCTGACGCCTTGACCGAAGGCAAGCGCAGCCGCGGCGGTTGCGTTCAGCGCGTTGTGCTCGCCGGCGAGGCTCATCGCAAGTTCGGCCCACAGTGCGCCGTTGTGCCAAAGCTCCCATCGCGTGAGGCTGTTTTCGTGGCGCAAATTTTGAATGCGCCAGGTTGAGTCCTGACTAAAACCATAACGCTCGACGCGGCAGAGCGCGCGGCCGACGCACTCAGTGACATTGGCGCTGCCATCGTAGGCGACGATGAGGCCGCGGCGGGGAATGAGATTGACAAGCCGCTTGAATGCTATCTTGACTGCTTCGAGGTCAGCGTAGATGTCGGCGTGGTCGAACTCAACGTGAGTGAGAATCAGCGCATCGGGAAAGTAATGCAGAAACTTCGGTCCCTTGTCGAAGAAGGCCGTGTCGTACTCGTCGCCCTCGACGATGAAGGTGCGCGTAGGGCGAAGTTGAAAGCTGGTGCCGAAGTTTTCCGCAACGCCGCCGATAAGAAATGACGGCTCCAGCACAGGGTTTTCGCGCGATGCGAATTGATAGATCCATGCCAGCATACTAGTGGTCGTGGTCTTGCCGTGCGTTCCGGCGACGACCAGCGACTCGCGCCCCGCAAGAAACTCTTCGCGCAAAAGCGCGGCCATTGAGGTGAAGGGAATGCGCTCGTCGAGGACGCGCTCGATCTCTGGATTGCCGCGCGAGAGAGCGTTGCCGATAACAACGAGGTCTGGCGCGGGCGAAAGATTCGCTTCGGCGTAAGGTTCCAGTATCGGGATGCCGAGCGAGCGAAGCAGATCGCTCATCGGCGGATAAGCGGCCTTGTCAGAGCCGGTGATGCGATGGCCCAGTAACTGCAAAAGCCCTGCGAGCGAAGCCATCGCCGTGCCGCAGATGCCGCTCAAGTGAATATGGCGTGGCGATGCGCTCATGGCTTTACCGCCGGTTCAATCAGATGCAACTGCGCTTCTTTCTGCACGAGCAACTCGGCCTCGACACCCAATGTCAGAGTCACGTTGGAGCGCGAAACGTGGCCCGAGCGCAGGCCGATGGCGATGGGGCCTTTGAAGTTTTCGAATGCGCGCAGGATCACTTCATCCAGCAGCTCCGGCGGCGCGCCGGGCGATGTGCAGTTGAGCATTTCGCCGAAGACGACGCCGCGCACACCTTCGAATTTACCGGCTTCGCGCAGTTGCCAGAGCATACGGTCGATCTGATAGGGCTTGGCGTTCACGTCTTCG
>CAYOYX010000065.1:0-19961 GCA_964408275.1 uncultured Occallatibacter sp. | reverse complement strand
ATCCACTTGGCTTTCCTCAGATTACTGCTCAGGAGATCGTAAACAGGTTCTTAGAGAACTTGAGCGGAATCACCGGCAAATAACCCAAACCGCCAAGGCTCTCGGACTCGAGCGCAGCCATCTATACAAAAAGTGCCAGCAGTTGGAAATTGACCTGAAGAATCTCGACGAGCGAGAGTAATTGATCGATACGCGGCTTCCAGCAACACAGCCATTGATCGGGAGAAATCTGCGGATGTTTCTCGATCTAACTCCACGCTGGTATCCGAGATTATCTATTTCTCCCATGTCAGATTTGTTAAATTCTTGGGCTGTCGCTGCATTTTGGCAAAAGATTTCACCAAATCGGATTTAGCGCCGGAGCGTTAGGACTCGAATCGTACAGGAGACATCTTCATTGGACGTAAACAACTGCCATTGGGACCAAATACAAAGCGGCGAAGCCGTTTAGCTTCGCCGCTTCTTGTCTATCATCCGACCGCTTCAATCAATATCTACCGGTGTTGGCCGCCGCCCTGATGTCCACCGCCGCCACCACCGCCATGTGCTGCGCCACCGCCGCCGCCACCACCATGTGGTGCCCCGCCGCTGCTGTGCGGAGCCGCGGAATGGTTTTCACTTGGCCTTGCTGCTGCAATGTGGTTTGTTTCGCCACGCTGCGCCGCTTGATGGTTTCCTGAAGCATTGGCGTGGTATCCACCACCGCCGCCGCGAGATTCCCCACCGCGGTTTTCGTGATAAGACGCTCGGCCAGGTCCGCCGTGGTAGCTTCCACCGCCTTCACCGCCAAAGCGATGTCCGCCCCATCCATGACTATAGCCCCACCCGCCCCAGGGTCCCATGCCCAGGAAGATGCCATTGTAGAAGTAACCGGGGCCGTAATAACCCATCGGGGCACACTCGTAAGGCGCGTAGCCGTAGTATCCGTAGGAACAAACAGGTTGAACACCAAGATCGACCACGATCTGAGCTTTGACTACTGGCGACAGTGCCAGGCCTGCGAGCAATGCTGACGTGCCGACAAATGCTTTGAGTCCGCGCATTAATAACCTCCTTGAAGGTGTTTGCGATGGCTGAAATTGCGTTGGATGCTGTGTGCAGCCGTAAAGAAGAGTCCAGCAACAGCAGCTACCATAAGGGTCTGCAAAACCGTGCATCAATTTCCGCCGTGTGCTGCGGATAATCTCGACCTACCCTTACGCTCTTAACTCTAGAGGTACGAATCACCGCAGTCTGAGCAATAAGAGGCACTGTAAGCGACAGGCAATTTGAGATTTTGTTGTATTCGGTGTTCGCCCACTCGTGACCGGATAGAATGAGGCAACGTAGCTGAGTAATAACTTGACTCTTCTCAATCAGTAGTTGCAACTGAGAGCTTACGCTTGACAGCTTCGACAATCGGAATCACTGGTTTCAAAATTGTTTTGACGATCGGGATGACCGGCTTCAGTATAGTCTCGACCTTTTCGGCGACGATTCTCAGATCGGCAGTGATTGTTGGAAGCTCCGGCTTTTGAGCGTTGTGCTCCGGCAACTGGTCGAGAAGAACCACGTTGAGCAGAGACTTATTCACCTGGATGCGGCCGTTGTAATTGATATAGCCAAGTGCGCGAAAGCGATTCATGAAGAAGCTGACACGTGAGCGGGTGGTGCCGATCATCTCCGCCAAAGTCTCCTGCGATATAGGCGGGATAAATGTATCCCGTTCTCCTGGTTTACCAAACTCCGCCATGAGCAAGAGAATTCTCGCAAGACGCTTCTCGCTGGAGTTGAAAAGCTGATCGACAAGATCGGCCTGGATGCGCATACTGCGGGTCAGCATGAACTTCAGAAAGAAGTCGGCGAACGCGGGTTCGTCATGCATCACGCGGGTCATCTCATCCCTCGTGATCTTGAGCGCCGAGCATGAGTTGACTGCGGAGGCAGTGGCCAAACGCCGTCCCGGAATGGACGCCAACGACTCTTCGCCGACAAAATCGCCATCGGTGAGCAGTGTGATGGTGGCTTCCTTGCCGTTCTGCGCGACGACAGTGAGCTTTGCCCTGCCCCGCTGGAGATAGAAGATTGTGTCGGCAAGGTCTCCCTGAGAAAAAAATGTTTCTTTAGGCTCCAACTCGACGATTCTGCGGCCAAGACCGGCGTTCGCGAGAAAGGATGCCGAGTCAAACTTACTTCGAGAGTCTTTGTTAAGCAGCATATTGCCCCGTTCTAAACGGTTTGCCCGGTGTGTTGGATGAATGTCCAGAGAAAAGCCACTTTGGATAGGATAGACCGGTGATTGTGGCAGATCCGCTGAAGACTGCAAAGAAAAGATTCAAAAGAATATCAGAACTTAACTCGCATCTTGGCATTGGCAACGCAGTCCCGATCGGTATAAGGGAAAGTTGGCGTCACATTTTGGGGCAGTTTGCCCGCGCTTGAGGACGAACACACTCAAGTACCTCCTATTATGCGCCTCATGCTCTAACTAGCGTCTGGTCTGTTTTGCTCAGTCTCGAGATTAGTGCCAAAGACCGGGATCGCGAAGCCCATAATTGCTCCGAGCTACTCTGACCATTCTTGGATACTCAATTCTGACAATATCGTTCAAGACGCCGCATCTTGCCTGCGTGTTCAAGAATCAGCACGATGGATGCGATGACGATTGGGGGTTGATGCTTGTGATTGAAAACGGAGTCATTGCAGCTACGGGCATCCATCCGCCGCTTCCAAATCAGCGAAACAAACTTATGCCGTCATTTGCAACTTCCGTCGGCGAACTGACAAATGGATTCTTCGAGTGGTTTGGAAGTCTTGCCATTTTTTCCTGGCAGGTGATGAAGGCTGCTGTGACGCCGCCGTACGAGTGGCGAGAACTAATTCGCCAGCTCGACGAGGTTGGATCAAAGTCCTTGCCTCTGGTTGCCCTGGCCGGTGCCGCAATCGGCGTTGTAATCTCGATGGAAGCGCGATACAGCCTCAGCCGCTTCGGCGCTAAATCAATGTTTCCGTCAACGCTTGTCTACTCCGTGATTCAGGTAATGGGTCCAATCATGACTGGCCTCATCGTAAGCGGACGCGTGGGCGCTGGTATCGGCGCGGAGCTGGCGTCAATGAAGGTGACTGAGCAGATCGACGCCATCGAGGCATCCGCAATCAACCCTTACAGGCTGCTGGCGGTAACGCGAATCCTGGCCTGCATTCTGATGTTGCCTTTACTGACTCTCGCCGCGGATGCATCCGGTTTGCTGACCGGATGGTTTGCGCAGACTTTGGTTGAGCCGCTCTCGTTCCATCAGTTTATTGAGAACGGTTTTCACGGCGCAACTTTCAACGCATTTCTGCCGCCGACATTCAAGACCGCGGTCTACGGCCTGATCATCGGAGTTATCGCGTGCTTTCAAGGAATGCGCACACGCGGAGGTGCCGAGGGCGTGGGTCGCGCAGCCACCAACTCAGTGGTTCTCGCTTCGCTCTTCGTCATTCTTGCCGATGTTGTGCTGGTGAAATTCATTCTCGTTGTCTTTCCTTAACCTTCAACTGTTAGCACGCGAATTCGTGAGATGAGTATGGCAACAACCTATAACATTCCGATGCAGCAAATGGAGACGCCGAGGGAAAGCAGCGCGCCAATAGTCGCAGTAAATGATTTGCGAAAAACCTTTGAAAGTCACACCGTTCTTAATGGGATTAGCTTGAAGGTTAATCGCGGGGAGACCCTGGCTGTGCTCGGTCGCAGTGGCACGGGCAAGAGTGTATTGCTGAGGCTCATTATAGGACTGGTAACTCCCGACTCTGGATCAGTTTGTATTTACGGCCAAAATATTGCTGGGCTGGCTCTTGATCGAATGGGTGAAATCCGAAAGAAGATGGGATTTTTGTTTCAGCACGCTGCGCTCTATGATTCGCTCACCGTCGCGGAGAACGTAGCGTTTCCTCTCGAACACCATCGAAGAGATATGTCCAGTTCAGAGCGCAACGACTGTGTGCAGCAATTGCTGGTCGAAGTGGGCATGGAAGGCAACCTTGAAAAGATGCCTTCCGATCTATCCGGTGGGATGCAAAAGCGCGTGGGACTGGCGCGCGCTTTGGCGCTGAGGCCAGAGATACTACTTCTCGACGAACCCACAGCTGGTCTCGATCCAATCAGCTCGAGTGAGATTGACGATTTAATTCTCAAGCTTCAGCGAGAACGTCAGATGGCATCCATTGTAGTAACTCACGATCTGCACAGCGCGCGAACGATAGCTGATCGTCTGGCTCTGCTGGATCAAGGCGACGTAGTGATTGAAGGAAGGTATGAGGATTTTCAGCAAAGTGATATTTCGTTTGTGAAGACTTTTCTAAAGCAATCGTAGGAGGGATTATGTCAAAGGTAGCACGGCTGGGCGCATTCATGGTTTTAACTCTGGCAATTCTTGCCACTGGAGTCTTTGTCATCGGAAGCAAGGAGTATCTGTTTCGCTCCACGTACCGGTTGCGAGCGCAGTTCGACAATGTAGCGGGCCTGGCGGCTGGAGCTGACGTGCAGGTGGGCGGGGTTCACAGCGGAACCGTACATAGCATCGAACTGCCTCACAAACCTGGCGAACAAGTCATGGTGGTGATGGACCTTGATAAGTCAACGCATGAAATCATCAAGCGTGATTCAATCGCTTCGATAGAAACTGCGGGTGTTCTTGGCAATCAATTCATGGCGATTTCGTTTGGCTCGGCTGGGCAGGCTGAGGTTCAAGATGGCGAGATCATCCAAAGTGAACCGCCGCTGGAGATGTCGGATCTATTCAAAAAGACGAGCGGCATTTTAGACAGCGCAACTTCAGCAGCGACGCATCTCAATTCGGTCAGCGCCAAAATCGATTCTGGCCAGGGGACAGTGGGAGCGCTGGTAAACGACAAACAACTTTATATCAACCTGTCACAGAGTACGGCGACACTGCAGGGCACAATGCTCCAGGCGCAGACCGGAGTGACGGACTTCCGAGAAAACATGGAGGCATTGAAGCATAACTTTCTATTAAGTGGGTACTACAAGAAGCGCGGATACGAGGACTCAGGCGATTTGGGAGCGAACAAGATCGCCGGACTACCGCAAAGCGCGCCAGAGAAGTCGTTTACTTTTACAGCTAAACAACTCTTCGATGGCCGGTATTCGGCCAAACTACGGGACCAGAAATCTCTCAATGCCGGCGGCGAGTTTTTGGTACAGAATCAATTCGGCTTCGCAGTGGTAGTTGTCTCGGCTGGCATGGAGGGCGATGCTCAAAAGGAATTGGTGCTGACTGAGGCCAGAGCTATGGTGGTGCGCGATTATCTGGTCGAAAACTTTGGCTTTGATGATAGCCAACTAAAGACGTTGGGCCTGGGCAAGCAGGCAGGATTGAATATGGAATCGAATTGGGGATCAATTCAGATTCTTATCTTTCCAACTGGAACCGAAATCCCAATCGACAAACTGGCGCCGGCAACTGTTTCATCCGCGATGGATACTGGACGATCGGTTCAGGTAACTGCGGTGGCCACGCATCAACAATAGCGGAGGAATGGAGAAGAGATGACCGGAAGCAAGCATAACCCAGAAGGAAACAGCAGCGATAACGGCGAGCCGGATCCCGGCCCTTACTGGAGGCGTATGCATCGGGACTGGCGTTTCTGGATCGGCGCAATCTTCATGTTTGCGGCTCTTTCTATTTACGTCTTGAGCGGAGACTTGGCGTGGGTTCCGCGCGGTCGGCTGTAATAAGTCCTTCATATGCAAAGCAAAACGCGCGCTGTGTGTAATGAGCAGTGTAGCTCAGTAATATAGCCGGCGTTTTGTAAGAGTGAATATAAAGGATGGTGAAATACAATGCCTCTCGTCACTGTTGTAATCGCGCTCGCGGTAGTCGGCCTGCTGCTGTATCTGGTAAATCG
This sequence comes from uncultured Occallatibacter sp., assembly GCA_964408275.1. Lineage (GTDB taxonomy): Bacteria > Acidobacteriota > Terriglobia > Terriglobales > Acidobacteriaceae > Telmatobacter. The sequence continues at coordinate 14,069 of CAYOYX010000065.1, read as the reverse complement.
CTATATACCCATGCAGGGTCAGATCAAGGCCATCTTAAATGGTGTTGTGGTGATTGCTGTGATTCTTTGGCTACTGAAGGTTGTCGGTCTCTTTGACAACTTGGCGCAGTTCCGCATCGGACATGATATGCCACTCATTCCTGTTGTCATTACGCTGGGCGTAGTTGGCGTGTTGCTGTACTTGATAAACCGTTACATACCCATGCAGGGGCAAATCAAAGGGATACTGAATGGCGTCATCGTAATCGTTGTTGCACTGTGGCTTCTCAAAGTATTCGGCCTATTCGACTACATCTATCAGTTCCGCGTAGGGCGTTCATAAAGCGGATTGTCGAGACCGTAAAGATGTTGCTCGCCAACAAAGCGCAAGTTTAACGCAACACGGCAGTGAACTGCCGGCAGGAGGAATCTTGAAACGCATCATTCTACTCACTATTGGAAGCGCACTCAGCCTGAGCGCGTTTGCTCAAGTCACCCCGCAAGCGACTGCGGTAATAGTACCAGCAGGTCCAGCGTCCACATACCGTGTAATCGTAATCAACCGCTCGGTCGAAGCAGTCAACTATCAACATCAAAGCGGCTCCACCAGCGTGGATTTTGCCGGCACATCTCTGTTGCCTTCAGCGGACGGTAAAGCAAAGGTGCGAAGCAAGCGTGGAACTATGGAAGTGGAAGCGGAATTTGGCAATCTGCAAAACCCCACAACCTTTGGTGCTGAGTATCTCACTTATGTCATGTGGGCGATATCGCCTGAGGGACGATCTGTGAATCTCGGTGAAGTGCTGGTGGGTGGCAACAATAGAAGCAAGTTGACGGCGACCACCGACCTTCAGGCATTCGCTCTGGTTGTTACCGCGGAGCCGTACTATGCTGTCCGGCAGCCTAGCAATGTCGTTGTCCTCGAGAATGTAGTTCGCGCGGACACGAAGGGAACAACCGAGGCGGTAAATGCAAAGTATGAACTGATGGAGCGTGGCGGGTACATTCCCACAGGCTACGTGTTTGATCCAGTCGTTCTGAGCGCTCGTCTTCCGTTAGAGTTCTACGAGGCGCGGAATGCGCTGCGGATTGCTCAATCGGAGGGAGCCGATACGTATGCAGTAGCGAGTTATCAACACGCTGTTGAACTGATGAACAGCGCCGATGCATTGGCGACAAGCAAGCATGGCGACGATAGAAAACCTTTGATCGCAGCGGCTCGAGAGACAGTGCAAACTGCCGAGGATGCGCGTGAGATCTCTGTCAAGAAAATCAATGAAGAGCGCCAGGCGAATGAACGCAAGGCATCCAGCAACGCACTGGCAACTTCGCAGGCTCAAGCTGACAACGCCACTCGCCTGAAGGAACAAGCGCAGTCGGATACGGCAGTTGCTCAAGCTGACACGGCAAAGGCACAAGCTGAAACTACCGCCAATCAAACAGCATCGGCAGCCGCGATTTCCTCCGCGCAAGCCGAAGCGGAACAGGCGCGCATCGCCGCGCAGAAGGCTCAGATAGGCGAGCACCAGGCGATTACCGACAAGGCTGCAATGCGCGCGCAATTGTCAGAACAATTAAACAGGATTCTTGCGACTCGGGATAGCGCTCGTGGACTGATCGTCAGCATGTCCGATGTATTGTTCGACACTGGGCAGTACTCGCTGAAGCCGGGCGCACGCGAAAAGCTAGCCAAGGTTGCCGGAATTCTGATCGCCTACCCTGGACTCAACATCGAGGTGGGTGGCTATACCGACAACGTTGGCGGCGACGAGATGAATCAGAAGTTGTCGGAGAATCGAGCCGGTGCGGTACTGAAGTATCTTGTGGAACAGGGCGTGACAACGAATTCGCTAAGTTCCAAAGGCTTCGGCAATACGTCGCCTGTAGCGTCCAATGATAACTCAGCGGGAAGACAAGAGAACCGCAGAGTTGAATTGGTTGTATCTGGAGATGCAATTGGCAATGCTGCAAACGCAACGATAGGGCGCTTGAACTAAGCGGACAGTTAGTCAAATCCATTCACTGCACGAACTTGATTGATGCGGTCTCGATGGAGACCGCATCTCGTCTTAGAAAGGAGTTAACAATGCTCGGAACAATTTTGATTGTGGTTTTGATCTTGGCGCTTCTCGGCGCATTACCTCGGTGGCCGCACAGCAGGAGTTGGGGATATTATCCGACCGGCGGAGTGGGACTGGTTCTTATAATTGTGCTGATCCTCCTGCTTCTTGGCTGGATTTGAGTAATATGTAACTGTTAATTTGCGGATTAGATTTTCATGCTATTGTCGCATGATCGCACGTTATGCGTGGTCAAGGATAGCCACCGCAAGTATTACTGCAAGTAAGTTGCCGCTATCTCGTGTATACTTGAGATACTAGGTAAGGATTCCCCTTCTCGCCTTCAGCCCTTCAGGCTTTGCTCCAGACGAGTACCGTTCAAGTACGCAACGGAACGTATGGAGTTGAGATGACTCTTATTAAAAAATGCGATGTGAAGATGTACCTATCTCTGCGCAGGCGAACGAGATTGCATCTGGCTCAACGGACTGAAAAGTCTGCTGTAATTCTTCTGTCAGAGACTGCTAAGTCGATTGAATCGAATGCGCCTGTTTTTGCCGACGATTTTTCATTTGAACATTCGTCCCGCGGTGGGACCGTGTCATCGGTCGTGATAGCACCCTGTGCCGACGACATACGAATACCAAAGACTCGTAGCACTTCGCGGCTATAAATTGTACCTGCGTCTGCGATCACCAGAGACGGCCTCCTCGGCGTCGATACAAGAGAAAGAGGTCAGTATGTCTTATATTGAAGCCGTTCATCCCGACGATGTGTCAAGCGATATTTCTCAAGCAATGTCGAATTCAGTTGCGCCAAAGGCTTGCAGCCTTCCATTGCCCACTCGGATTGCCTTTATCGGCAACTTTCTGCCGCGACAGTGCGGAATCGCTACATTCACTACGGACTTATGTTCCGCGCTCGCGGCCGAATACGGTAACGGGCGCCTGTTCGCTATACCGGTCAATGATCCGGAGTCGCACTACGAATACCCTGAGCAGGTGCGGCTGGAACTTGAACAAGAAGATTTGAGTTCTTACGAGCGAGCTGCTGAGTTTCTCAACTTCAATGGCAACGATCTCGTTTGCCTGCAACATGAATATGGCATCTATGGCGGACCAGCGGGCCGCCACATTCTGGCCTTGCTGCGAAAGCTGAAGATGCCGCTGGTTACCACGCTGCATACGGTTCTGCGAGATCCTGACGCAAATCAGCGCGCCGTACTCGAGGAGATTGCGCAGCTCTCCGACCGCATGGTAGTAATGAGTAAACTGGCCGCTCGTATGCTGCGCGAAGTGTACTCAGTTCCGCGCGGAAAGATCGACATTATTCTGCACGGTGTTCCGGATCTCCCTTTCATGGATCCTAATTATTTCAAAGATAAATTTGGCACGGAAGGCAAGTCGGTATTACTGACCTTCGGTTTGCTGTCGCCAAACAAAGGGATAGAAAACGTCATTCAAGCGCTGCCTGCGATTCTGGCAAAGCACCCTAACGTGGTCTATATCGTCTCCGGTGTGACGCATCCGCATATCCGTAGGCGCGAAGGCGAATGTTACCGCGAAGGATTGCAAGCGTTGGCAGAGCGGCTCGGCGTATCCGAGCAGTTGATCCTCAACAATCGTTTTGTGAGCACCGAGGAGTTGATTGAGCACGTCGGCGCGGCGGACATCTACATCACGCCTTATCTCCATGAGGCGCAGGTGGTTTCCGGCACACTGGCCGTAGCCCTTGGGGCGGGAAAGGCCATCATTTCCACTCCGTACTGGCACGCCAAAGAACTGCTCGCGGAGAAGAGGGGCGTGATCGTTCCTTTCGCTGATCCAGGCGCCATTGCCGAGGCTGTGATCGAATTGCTAGAGAACGAAGCAGCGCGACACGCCATGCGAAAGCGCGCCTACTTGCACTCTCGTGAGACGACTTGGCCAAGGACGGCGCGGGCCTACATGGCGAGTTTTCAGCGCGCAAGATTTGAACGCTCTTTGCATCCACGAGCGGCGCAACAAGGCGATCCAGTAATGGAGCCCGTTGACTTTCTACCGGAGATCAATTCCGGCCATCTATTGAAGATGACGGATGACACAGGCATATTGCAGCACGCCATCTTCTCTGTGCCGAACACGCGTGAAGGTTACACAACTGATGACAACGCGCGCGCGCTGATCGTATCAACTTTTCTGGATAGAAACGAGAAGCGAGCAGGTGAGCGCGACTATTTAGATCTCTCCCATCGCTACCTGTCATTTCTGTGGCTTGCCTTTCATTCCGATACGGGGAGATTCAGAAACTTTCTCGGTTATGACCGCAAGTGGCTTGAAGATGCCGGGTCAGATGACAGTCATGGCCGCGCCTTATGGTCATTGGGCATGGTGCTTGGGGCTTCGCAAAATGCTGGATTGCGAGGAGCAGCAGGCAGGCTGTTTGAAGCTGCCGTGCCTGCCACACTCAAATTTGCCAGTCCGCGAGCCTGGGCATTTTCAATACTTGGTCTTCAAGCTTATCTGGATTGGTTTCCTGGCGACAGAGAAATCCAGGGAGTTCGCAATGTCCTGGCGAACAGGCTCCTTGATATCTATGAGAGAACTTACTCTGAAACATGGAGGTGGTTTGAGAAGAGCCTATCTTACTCTAATGCGAGGCTATCGCAGGCCCTCATCCTGGCTGGATGGCGAAGTGATAACCAGAGAATGATCGAAGCTGGAATGGACTCGCTGAAGTGGCTTGTTGCCGAGCAACACCGCGACGACAGGGAGATATTCGTACCGATCGGATCGAGTGGATTTTTTATTGAAGGAAATGAAAAGGCGCGATTCGATCAGCAGCCAGTGGAGGCTTGCGCGACAATCTCCGCTTGTCTTGAGGTCTACAAGCTAACGGAAGAGAAGCAATGGTGCGAGGAGGCTCAACGTGTATTTCGCTGGTTTCTTGGCAAGAACGATTTGCAGACTCCTCTTTACGACCCAATTACCGGCGGTTGCAGAGACGGACTTCATCCCGACCGTGTGAATGAAAATCAGGGAGCTGAGTCTACGCTTTCTTTCCTCATGGCTTTGCTTGAAATGCAGGCGGCTAAAGTACCAATCGCAGACGAATTGCACCAGGGAATGAGTGTCATCTATTGAATCCAGTGAATCGATTGAATGAATCACGCGAGTCTATTGCTTTGGAACAAGCAAAGGTAAAGGCCTGCATTGATAAGCCATTGTTTACGCGATATGCCGGCAATCCGCTTCTCAGCCGTGAAAACTGGCCATACCCTATTAACAGTGTTTTGAACGGAGGGGCAGTTTTGCTGGCAGATGGAGATACACTGCTTCTCTGCCGCGTTGAAGACCGGAGCGGATTGTCGCATCTGTGCGCCGCGCGTTGTGTTAATGGTGTCGATAACTGGCGAATTGATCCGAAGCCAACTTTAGTAGCGAATCCTCAGGAGTTTCCAGAGGAGATATGGGGCATCGAAGATCCGCGCATCACTTACGTTCCAGAGCTTGAACAATATGCAGTGGCATACACATCCTTTGCGCGAGGAGGTCCGGGAGTCTCGCTGGCGTTGACCAAGGATTTCCGCAGCTTCGAGCGATTCGGCGTTATCATGCCTCCCGAGGACAAGGACGCGGCGCTGCTGCCCCGGAGGATCGGCGGTCGCTGGGCACTGATTCACCGCCCCATGACTGCTCTTGGCGCTCATATGTGGATATCCTATTCACCGGATTTGCGCCATTGGGGAAGTCACAAAATCATTTTGGAAGCACGGCGTGGCGGGTGGTGGGATGCAAACAAGATCGGGCTATGCTCTCCGCCGATTGAAACCGCTAAAGGTTGGTTGGCGATTTATCATGGTGTGCGGCAAACCGCATCGGGAAGCATTTATCGCCTTGGCCTTGCGCTCTTTGATCTCGAGAGGCCGGAGGTATGCCTTCAGCGCGGTAATTCCTGGGTCTTCGGACCAGAGGCGAGCTATGAGCGGAATGGCGATGTAAATGATGTTGTGTTTCCTTGCGGACAGACAATCGGAGCGGACGGAGATACGATCAATTTGTACTACGGCGCCGCTGATTCCTGCATCGCTCTCGCCACGGGAAGCATTCGCTGTCTGCTCTCCTGGCTGGAGTCGAATCAAAGTTCAGCTATCAAACGCGCATTCTAGCTTGTGCGTTATGTGACTGGGAAGGAAGGGCGACATGAGTCATTCAATCCGAAACTGGCCCGGTTGGCTGCCCCATCCGCTTTGGATACGGCGCAAGTGCCCGTGCTGCGATTCCGTGAAATTCAAGCAGGCGGAGTTACGCTCGTTTGACGGCCTGTTGGCCATGTTTGCATTGCGCCCCGTTCGCTGTATGTTTTGTTGGCGACGATACTACTGGCTAACTTTGCATGACGCGATTGAAGGATAAGTTATCAATCGTCGCAGTTACACCGATGTTATGACGTTCACGGCGAGTGCAGGGCAGTTCTATATGTGTATTCTCTTCCAGTCACACGCTCAAGTACATGCACCGCAGGCGCATATGCCGCTCGCGCCGCACTGGCTTACGCATCTGGGAGCGCTGGGCCTCTTCTTCGTTGCGGTTGTGGATTCCTCGGTCATTCCACTTCCCCTTCCTGGCAGTACCGACCTGCTGTTGTTATGGCTGGTGGCGTACAGAGGATATCCTTGGCTGCTGGCCCCGTGTGCGATTGCAGGCAGTATCCTGGGCGGATACACTACCTGGCAGATAGGCCGCAAAGGCGGCGAGGAAGCTCTGCGTAATTACGTGCCTGCACGGCTCCTTGGGCGCATCGTCGTATGGGTCGAGCGTCATCCCGTTCTCGCTATCTTTGTTCCCGCCTTGCTTCCTCCGCCGATTCCGCTTCTGCCGTTCGCGCTTGCATCCGGAGCGCTTGGGGTATCGCGCAGGCGCTTCCTTGCTGTCTTCGGCGCGGCTCGCAGCCTGCGTTACTCCTTCATCGCATGGCTCGGCGTAACTTACGGACGCAAGATAGTCCGCCTGTTTTCAGGAAGCCTTCAGAAATGGTCGACTCCGTTGCTTTGCATCTTTGTAAGCCTGCTGGTAGCTGGACTTTGTGTCGGGATATGGAAGATTCGTAGGCTGCGCAAGATTGATGCGGCAACAGGCCTTGTAAGACATGACCAGGAAGTACGAGTTAGTTAGTCCACCGAGGCATATCGGTAGTTATTAAACAGACAGCGCGAGCCGACCAATCGGAATAACAACCCTGACTTACCCCAACACGACGACCGGTATTGCCAATGCAAGAAACGCCAACAAAGTCCTGATCGTTCGCATATTACTCCCTTTCAGATACATGATCCGAGTTCTTGTTACTTTACTTGCAGCCGCTTCGTTCAGCGCGCGTTGTTGCATCTTTCAATCCCAGTTTCACGCGAGCATCCAGATGTACCTCAGTGCCATCAATGGCTTCATGGACGGCCTCTTTGGTCTTACCCCAGGCACTCTCAACCTTGCCCTTGACCTGCTGAGCCATGCCTTCAGCTTGAAGCTGTTTATCGCCCGTTAACTCACCCGCCTTGCGCTTTGCGCTTCCGGCCACTTCGTCGATTATGCCCTTCACTCGATCCTTATTCATAGCTCCACCTCCGTGGATGCAGCATTTGGAGATTTGTTTGAGGCGCCGGAATACTATTCAAACGCCTTAAACAAAGGGGAAGCCGCAGAATGACTCTCAAACTTCAGCGACAACATAACTCAGCATACGGGCCAATACCCGCACAGTCTGAGCAGTTTGGACCACTTACGGAGTGCGCGATACGGGCAAGCTGGTGGAGGATTCACGCATTAGAGATTGTCGCAAGCAACGCATCTACCTTCGGGGAGTGAGCAGCGATTTGGTTCAAAATCTCAATATATCTGTCCACCAATTAAATCAAGCATTTTGAATACTCTCTCCCGGCCAATTTGACGAGCTTTCATCCTATCGCTGAAGCTAACAGAATAGACAGAACAGAGATACTAACTACGACCAGCCATGGCGGAAATTTCCAAACCGTGAGTAGTACAAAGGCAAGCAGCGCTATACAGAAGTCGCGAGCGCGGAGAATGGTGACCGTCCAAAGTGGGTGATAGAGCGCGGCCAGAAGGATGCCAACCACGCTGGCATTGATTCCTTTGAGGGCGCACTGCGCGGAATGGCTTCCACGAACAATACTCCAAAAGGGGAGTACAGCCGCCATAGCCAGCATCCCCGGCATGAAGATGCCAATTAATCCAGTTACTCCGTAGAAAATAGGACTCGGCGTTGGGCGGACGCAGGCGCCGAGGTACGCTCCGAAGGAGAAAAGCGGGCCAGGCAAGGCTTGGGCGGTTCCGTATCCCGCAAGAAACAATTGCTGCGTCACCCATCCGCGCGCCACGACTGCGTTTTCAAGCAAGGGCAATACAACGTGTCCACCTCCGAATACGAGCGCTCCTGTTTGAAAAAAGGCTGAGAAAACATTAATCCAGATCATCGCGAAAGTGCGAGCAAGAACCGGAAGTGCCACCAGAAGCAGAAAAAAAGTGAATGCCGAAGCCGCGCCAATGACCTTAGTCAGCGGAAACCTCAACGGATCATGGCGCGCCTCCACGTCTGATCGAAGCAGCAACCCTACCGCAGCGCCTAGTACAATTGGAGCAATCGTTGCCACCTGCGGCGGTAACAACAAAGCAAGTGCCGCAGCCCCCGCAACCATTGCGATGCGGATACGGTCAGGCGCCAGCGACCGCTGCATTGCAAACACAGCTTGCGCAACCACTGCAACTGCCACAAGCTGCAATCCGTGCAACAGCCCGCTGCCAATCCTTCCGCCGATGAAGGAGTGGCCATACGCGAAAGCAATCATTAACAACGCAGATGGCAACGTGAATCCGACCCAGGCAGCCAAGCCGCCAAGCCATCCCGCGCGAAGAATGCCGAGAGCGAATCCGGTCTGACTGCTTGCTGGCCCAGGGAGGGACTGAGCAATTGCGATGATTTCGGCAAGCGTATCCTCGCTGCACCATTTGCGTCGCTCCACAAGCTCCTTGCGAAAGTAACCGAGATGCGCGGTTGGTCCACCGAATGATGTGCATCCAAGACGGAGAAATACCAGCAAGACCTCTAAGGTTGAGGTGTGTAGGGAGCGGCGATCCTGCAATATGAACTGAGTCTCAAAGGGCACAACTCCTCCTTTGGTTCAGAAACAGTGTTCCTGCCCCAAGGAGCGCCTCAGCGTGCAAGCGCTCGTAGAGCGGAGATTCCCGCGCCGAGCAGAGCGGTTGCATCGTCAGGCGGAAGAATCTCCAGTGAATAACTCTGTAGTGGGCTCATCATCACCATCGACTCGAGATGGCTGCGCAAGAGCGGCAATTCCAAAAAGCCGCTATTGTGGCCAGTAAAATAGAAGCGGCCCGGACCGGCAAGATGTATGAACGAGGCAGTGGCCGCAGCCAGAGCGCGATGCCACAGATCGACGAACTCACGGCAGCGGGAATCGCCTTGTCGTGCCAGGGCAAAAATCTCCTCCGGTTCGAGATCGAGGAATCTCATTCGCATCGCTCGATAGCCCATGATTCCCTCCAGATGACCAACCCCTCCGCAACCGCAGTATCTCTCCTTTGGGTCCAGCGTGACGGTGATGTGCCCGCCCTCCCAGACGCCCTCGACGTATGGCCAGCGGCCATAGCCAATGCCTTTGCCGATTGTCCAGACACGCGTGAGTTTGTTGAATTGCCCGCGGGTTGCAGCCACGCCTGCAGCAATCGCGTCGGCATCGTTGGCAATATGCACGGGAGCATCGATACCACGCTTGCTCAGAACATTGGCCAGTTCTTCAGCCAGTCTCATTCCTTTCATCTGCACCAGATTGGGCGATTCCTCAACCACACCATTGCGAATGATACCGGGAACCGCAACCCCGATTGCTTCCACAGTTCCCTGCCCTTCTCTCACCAGCGCGCCAATCTGCGTTGCCATCATCTCCAGCAATTCGCTGCCGGGAATCGCCGACAACGCATCCAGGTCATCCGCATCTTCTGGAAAGCGCAGCAACTTGCCGGAGCAGCGTTGATCTTCAATTCTGCCGGCCACAATGTGGTCGGTGATGACGATTCCAATCGCAGTGGTCATAGCATCCTCCTTTCGAAGGCTTACTCTGTCTGATAGCGATGAAGCCTGCCGAGGCCGTTGAAAGCGGCAACTTTGTAACATTCAGCGAGCGTAGGATAGTTGAATACATTGTTAATAAAATAATCAACAGTGCCGCCCAGGGCCATTACCGCCTGACCTATGTGGACAAGTTCGCTGGCGTCCTCACCAATGATGTGTACGCCCAATACTGCACGAGTATCACGATGAAAGATCAGTTTCAATCGCCCTGCAGTGTCGCCGCGTATCTGGCCGCGCGCGGTCTCGCGATAGTAAGCCATGCCCACTTCATAAGGCACGTCATCGCTGGTCAATTGCTCTTCTGTCTTGCCGATAAAGCTGATCTCGGGAATAGTATAAATTCCGTAAGGATAGAAGTCAGGATTCGATGTAGCGGCGTGATCGTTGAAGGCGCGTGCGGCAGCGATGCGCCCCTGCTCCATCGAGACCGAGGCCAACGAAGGAAAGCCAACCACATCTCCGACGGCATAGATGTGCTCAACTTTGGTCTGGTAATGTTCATTGACGGAGATGCGGCCGCGATTATCGGCTTCAATTCCCGCAGCGGCCAGATTCAAATCCTCGACTGCGCCCTGACGGCCAATGGCATAGAGTAGAGCATCGCCGGAGATCCGCTTTTTGCTCTCCATATTCGCGACCACAGTTGCGTCGGGGAGTTCTTCAACGCACTGAACCTCTTCGCCCATCCGCATCGTTACGCGATTGTCGCGCAGGTGATAGCTGAGTGCCTCGATGATTTCACGGTCGGCAAATTCCAGAAGCCGGTCACGTTTCTCAACCAGTGTTATGCGGACACCGAGAACAGCAAACATACACGCGTATTCAACGCCGATCACGCCGCCGCCCACAACGATTAGCGTGCGCGGAAGCTCCGGCAGATCAAGAATCTGATCGCTGTTGATGATGGTTCGGCCGTTAATCGGCACTTTGACAGATGAAGCAGGTTTCGTACCCACTGCGACGATGATGCGTTCGGCTTGAAGCGTGGTGCTGGTCTGCGGACCTTCAACCTGCACCTGGTGTGGATCAATGAACCGCGCAATCCCATGAACCACATCAATGCCGTTGCGCGATAGCTGCGCCTCGGTCACATCCACTTCGGTCTTGATCACTGCCTGGACGCGAAAGGCCAGGTCGGCCATGCCAATCTTATCTTTGACCCGGTAATTGATGCCGTATAGCGAGCGGTAGTTATAGCCCGACAAATGCAGCACGGCCTCGCGCATCGTCTTCGAGGGAATGGTTCCCGTGTTGACGCAAACGCCGCCGACAACGGCTCGAGCCTCTACAACGCAGACGCGTTTCTTCATCTTGGCGGCAGCAACCGCTGCCCGCTGGCCAGAGGGTCCAGAACCAATAACAATCAAGTCATACATGATGGCGCTCATCGGGCTCTTCCTATTCACACTTCGATGCAATTATAGGTGAAGATCATATCATCGCTACACCAATATTCTCATCCGCGCAAGAAATCCTTCGCCTTTTGAAGGATAACGTCGCGACTCACGTCGGAGATGGCGTTGGTCAACGGAATTTGCTTGGGGCATACCTCGACGCAATTTTGCGCAAAGCCGCACTCCTGAATGCCGCCGTCGCCGGCCAGCGCGCGCAGCCGCTCCTCCTTGAGAACCTTGCCCGTCGGATGGTTGTTGAAGAGCTTGACTTGCGCGATAGTGGCCGCGCCGACAAAGCCCGTCTCCTCGTTGAACTGCGGACAGACCTCCATGCAGCAGGTGCAACTGATGCAATTCGAGAGCGGATAATTCGCCTCCTGCTCCTGCGGAAAGACGCGCGGGCCTGAGCCCAAATCATAAGTCCCGTCGAGAGGCACCCAGGCTTTGACCGCCTTCAGATTTTCAAACAAAACCGAGCGGTCAACTTGCAGATCGCGGACGAGCGGAAACTTCGAGAGCGGCTCGACACGAATCGGCTGGTCAAGATTGTCCACCAGCGCCGAGCAGGCCATGCGCGCCTTGCCGTTGATGCGCATGGCGCAGGAGCCGCAGATCTCTTCCAGACAATTCGAGTCGTAGGTGATCGGCGTTGTCGCGCGGCCCTCGGCTGTCACCGGATTGGCGGCGATCTCCATCATCGCGGAAACGACGTTCATGCCCGGACGCCACTCAACCTCAAAGCTCTCCCAGACGGCGACAGCATCGGGGCTGGATTGGCGCTTGATCTCGAATGCTACGGTCTTGGTTGCCATCGTCAGTCTCCGTTAACTGGCCGCGTCATAACGACGCGGGCGCGGCTGGATGAATTGCGTATCGACGCCTTCATACTCGAAGTGCGGGCCATCGGCGGTGAAGCTGGCCTTGGTGGTCTTCAAAAACTGCTCGTCGTTGCGGTCGGGAAAATCGGGCTTGTAATGCGCGCCGCGCGACTCATCGCGCTGAAGCGCTCCCAGAGCCACAACCCGCGCAAGCTCCAGCATATTTTTCAACTGGCGCGTAAATGCAAAGCTGGTGTTGGCCCACTGGCTCTTATCGCTGAGGTTCACATTCTTGTAACGTTCGAGCAGCTCGACAATCTTGTCGTCGGCCTTCTTCAATCCACTGTTATAGCGAATCACTGTGGCGTGCTGAGTCATCACTTCGCCTAACTCACGCCATAACTTGAAGGGATTTTCCGTACCTTTGTTTTTGAGCAGCTTCGCGTTAATTTCAGCCTGACGAGTTAGCTCGGATGAATGGCCTCCATCGCCCTCGGCGGCGGAGAGGCTCTTCGCGTAACTCAACGCATTCGGTCCTGCTTTGAAGCCTCCATAGATACAACTGACCAATGAATTCGCGCCTAAACGGTTAGCTCCGTGGTATTGATACTCGCATTCGCCGGCGGCAAAGATGCCGGGAATATTGGTCATCTGATTGAAGTCCACCCATAGGCCGCCCATGGTGTAGTGCATGCCGGGGAATATTTTCATTGGCACATCGCGCGGATCGTCGCCGACAAATTTTTCGTAGATTTCCAGAATGCCTTCGAGCTTTCTATTCAATGTAGCGCGGTCGATGTGAGTTAGGTCGAGATAGACCATCGGCTGACCGTCGAGGCCGAGTTTGAGTTCGTAGACAACTTTGTGAATGGCGCGCGTAGCAATGTCGCGCGGAACGAGGTTACCGTACTTTGGGTACCACTCTTCAAGAAAATAAAATCGCTCGGCTTCGGGGATTTGCTTGATGGGGCGCTGGTCGCCTGCTGTGCGCGGAACCCAGACGCGTCCGCCTTCGCCACGCGCCGACTCCGACATCAACCGCAACTTATCTTCGCCGGGAATGCAGGTTGGATGAACCTGAATGAATTCGCCATTGGCGTAAGTAACGCCTTGCTGGTAAACCGCCGATTGCGCCGAGCCGGTGCAAACAACGGAGTTGGTGCTCTTGCCAAAGATAGCGCCGATGCCGCCGGTGGCCAAAATAATCGCGTCGGCGGGGAAGCTGCGCAGCTCCATCGTGCGCAGGTCGAGAGCCGTGATGCCGCGGGCGACACCGTTGGAGTCGAGGACGGCGGAGAGAAACTCCCAGCCCTCAAATTTGCGAACCTTGCCCTCGGATTCGTGGCGGCGCACCTGCTCGTCGAGCGCATACAGCAATTGCTGGCCGGTGGTCGCGCCGGCGAAAGCGGTGCGGTTGTAAAGCGTGCCGCCGAAGCGGCGAAAATCAAGCAGGCCTTCGGGAGTGCGATTGAAGGGCACGCCCATGCGGTCGAGCAAATCGATAATCGCCGGCGCCGCTTCGCACATCGCCTTCACCGGAGTCTGGTTGGCCAGAAAATCGCCGCCGTAGATGGTGTCGTCGAAATGCTTGTCGGTGGTGTCGCCCTCGCCCTTCAAATTCTTCGCCGCGTTGATGCCGCCCTGCGCGCAGACCGAGTGCGAACGCTTGACCG
>CAYOYX010000064.1:0-20052 GCA_964408275.1 uncultured Occallatibacter sp. | reverse complement strand
GCGCAGTTGCCAGAGCATACGGTCGATCTGATAGGGCTTGGCGTTCACGTCTTCGAAGAAGAGCAGCTTGCCTTCGGTCTGCGGCTCGTAAGGCGTGTCCATCAGCGCCGCCAAAATGCTGAGGCAGCCGCCATACAGAATTCCGCGCGCGCGTCCGGGATGCAAAGCGCGCATACCCTCCGCTGAGCCAACCACGTAAGGCTTGCCGGAGAATGCCGCTTGCAAACTGGCGAGATGGACGCCGTCTTCACGCGCAAAATCCGCCGAGAGCATGGGGCCGTGAAAGGCAGGCAGATTAATTTGATCGAGCATCCATAGGTGCATCGCGGTCAGATCGCTGTAGCCGATAAATGGCTTGGGATTCTCAGCAATGAGATCGAGGTCCAGATCTTCCAGCAGATAATTTGAGCCGTAACCGCCGCGTGTTGTGAAGACGGCGCGCAATTCGTCGTCGGCAAAGGCATGATGAAGATCGCTGAGTCGCATCGCCGGAGTGCCCGCAAAATAAAGCGGGCCGCGAACATTGATGTGCTCGGAGGGCTGCGGCGCGTAGCCCAGAGCGCGCAAGGCTGCAAGGCCGCGCTCAACGCGCTCCGGCTGCGGCGTGGAAGCGGGCGAAACAACGGCAACCTGGGCGTTGCCCGGAACTGCGTGTGGCTTGATGAGTGCGCTCATAAGGTCCATGCCTCTCCGCGTGCGATCAGCGATGCCGGGCCGGTGAGGTACAGCTCGGTCCCAGGCCCGTTCCATGTGATGGTCTGTGCGCCACCAGGTGCGACGACTGTGAGCGGCGATTGACAATCATTCAACGCCAGCGCCGCTGTGGCTGTTGCGCTGCTGCCGGTGCCGGAGGAAGTTGTGGGGCCGACGCCGCGCTCGAAGATGCGAATCTCGATCTCGTGCGGGTTGACGATGCGCAAAAATTCGACGTTGGTCTGCTGAGGAAAATCCGAATGCAGGCAAATCTCCGCGCCAACCTGACGCCAGGGACGTCCCTCGACAGTGAATGCTTCGTTGTCTACCACGATGACGAAGTGCGGATTGCCGATTGAGACTTCGACGCCTTCGACCGCAAATCCGTCGAGCAGCCTAACGGTCTTCAATGCCAGGGTTGGAATGTCCATTCCGGCGGTGACTTCGACGGTGAATTCATCGCCGTCCTTCAGCGCATTCACGCGGCAGGTGCGCGGACCCGCGTCGGTTAAAATCTCCACTTCATCGCTGGGCTGAAGGCCGCCTTCAAGCGCCATCCACGCGGCCACGCAGCGTGTGCCGTTGCCGCTGATCTCGGCGATGGAGCCGTCGGAGTTATGCAGGCGGATGCGGCCCGAGCGCGGCCCGGTCCAAGTGAAAAACTCGATGCCGTCGGCGCCGATGCCGGTCGAGCGCGCGCAGAGCCGCCGCGTCAACTCGGCCCAGTCATGATTAGCCGCGGCTTCTTCCGTCACAATCAAAAAGTCATTGCCGCAGGCATGGGCTTTCGCAAAGGGAATCAATCTTCCTCCGGTTGTTTGTTGACCGATGCTATTATCGCACCGCCGGACTAACTGAGTGGATTGTACCGGATGTATTGGAGACGTAAATTGTGCCTGCCGGTTTATCTGGCGCTGTGAAGCGGCGCACCGCTGTCAGGCCCTCTGGATGCGCCTTGACCGCGGAGTCGATCTGGTCGCCGTCGAAGGCTAGCACGATGCCGGCGTGCGCGGCGGGCGCGGCCAATGCGTCGTTGTAAAAGTTTAGGTCGCTCTCGTTGATCGTCTGGCGCAGGGGAATTCCGGTGAAGGCGACAAGTTCGGGATAGACCGATGTGTCCATCAGCACCGCGGCATGAGGACGCTCGGCGAGCAGCGCGCGCAGCATGGGAGGAATTTCGAGATCGAAGGCGCGGCGCGCTTCAATGTTTTTGACTCCTTCGACGTAGACCAATGGATGCTCGCGCTGCATCCGCACTGCATTCAGCGCGATCAGTATAAGCAATCCCACGAATACAAAACGCGCCCACGGCGCCTTGAACTCGCGCACTGCACCCAAAGCGAAGTGCGCGGCAAAGCCTACTCCCAGCGCAAAGGCCGGCAACAATTCCATTCCGTAGCGCGTGTTGTAATACGAGTGCGGCCACCATGTGGGCAGAAAAATCGGAACTGATCCGTACGAGATCGAATACGCATAAAATGCAACCGGCAACCAGAGCAGCAGCGCCCACGCGAATGCGCGCCGCCGCGCCGTCAGCCAGCCCCACGCCGTTCCCAGCAGGCTCAAAACAAGCAGCGTATTGCCCCACGCTGCGGCAGTCGAGTCCAGTTCAGCGGCCTTCACAAAAAAAATCAGCGATACCCAGGGATCGTGCCAGCCAGGATGCGGCGGGAAACCGGGCACGGCAGTGCGAATCTCGATGGCCTTGGCCGAGTACGGTCCGCGCGCAAAGTAGAGCCAGTCGCCAAAGCCAACGGCGTTATAGATGAACCACGCCAGCGGCGCGGCGATGACGAATGCGCTGGCGATCCAGAATGCGCGTGAACGTAGTTTGCCGCGACGAAGCAGCACAAGCCCCATGCACGTCCAGGCGATGAGAGCCATGATCCAGCCGTCATAGCGCGTAAAGATTGCAGCGACGAGAGCGGCAGCGATGAGCCATTGCAGACGGCTCGTTTTTTCTGGAATCGCATCCAGGCTCGCGTGCCACTCCACCAGCCAGAGCGCAACCCAGACCATCTCACAGAGAAAGAGCGGCTCGGTCATAGCCGTGGTTTGGAGATAGAGCAGATTGGGGTTCAGCGCGAAGACGGCTAGCGCGAGCGCAGCGGGAGCGGATGAAAGCCAGTGACGAGCGAGACGATAGATGCCCGCGCAAGAGGCAAGATACGCAAGCGCCGAGGGAATCGCGCCGGCAATTCCATTGGCCCACCAGCAATAAATCTGTACAAAGGGCAGCATCAAAATGTGCGGCAACGGAAGCCAAACCGAACCCAGTTGCGTAAATCCCGGACGGTGCGAATCCAGCACACGTCGCGCAATATGCAGATGAGCAACAGCGTCGCCGTAATTGAGCATCGCGCCGTTGCGCCAGCTCCAGAGGATCGCGGCAATCGAAGCCGCCGCGCAGAAGGCCACGACGGCGAGCCACTCCGCGCGCGAGATGTGTTGCGCCGTTTTTGAATTCTCAGTCAAGATGCGTCAACTCGCGAAAGTGGTTGAAGCGCTTGTCGATCTCCTCGCGCGAGAGCTGCTGCATTCGCTCGGTGCCGAAGCGCTCACAAGCAAAGGAACCCATCACGCTGCCGTAAAACATCGCTCGGCGATACACGGCTGGAGTTTGCTCTTGCTGCGAGGCGAGATAGCCGAAGAAGCCGCCGGCAAAGCTGTCGCCCGCGCCGGTCGGGTCCACCACTTCTTCCAGCGGCAGCGCCGGAGCTTTGAAGATCTTTGCTCCGTGAAAGAGCGTTGCTCCATATTCGCCGTGCTTGACGACCAGCGTCTTCGGCCCGAGCGCCATCACCGCGCGCGCCGCCTGCACAAGATTATTGTTACCGGCCAGCATTTTTGTTTCGGTGTCGTTGATGAGTAGAATGTCGAGGCCCTTCAAGACTTCGAGCAGCGCAGAGCGATGATCCTTGATCCAGTAGTTCATGGTGTCGCCGGCCACCAGCTTCACATCGGGCATTGCTTCGCGCACGCGGCGCTGCAACACCGGATCGATGTTGGCGAGAAAGAGAAACTCGGAGTCGCGATATGCGTCGGGAATCTTCGGCTCAAAGGCGGCGAAGACATTCAACTCGGTGTTATGAGTTTTTGCTTCATTGAGATTTTCGAGGTACGAGCCTTCCCAGAAAAAGCTCTTGCCCGCAGTGTGCTCGATGCCGCGCGTGTCAATCTTGCGCGCATCGAAGACCGTTTGCTGCCGTTTGCCAAAGTCCTCGCCAACGACGGCAATGACGCGCACATCGGTGAAGTAACTCGCGGAGAGCGAAAAGTAAGTTGCCGCGCCTCCCAGGCAGCGCTCGCGCTTGCCTGCTGGAGTTTCAATGGTGTCGTATGCAACACTGCCGACTACGGTGATTGCCATTTATTTCCTCGTGATCTCAATTGTATTAATTTGCAAATCAGTTTTAGCCTAGGTACTTTCCAAACAACAGTTTCAGTTTTTCCTTTGCCGCTGCGGGAATTGCGTCTGGCGCGGTCAGCACGGCGTACTTGGCGGCCGAGGCGCAGGCGCAGTTGCGTTCCTTTGGCATCGCGGCTACGGCTGCTTTGACGACCTTCGCGGCATTCTCGGCGTTCTGGTGCAGCACGCGCAAAATCTCTTCGATGGTGACCGCGTCGTGGCCCTCGCGCCAGCAATCGTAGTCTGTGACCATGGCAATGGTCGCGTAGCAGATCTCGGCCTCGCGCGCCAGCTTGGCCTCTTGCAAATTCGTCATGCCGATTACGTCCGCGCCCCAACTGCGATAAAGATTCGATTCCGCGCGGGTCGAAAACTGCGGACCTTCCATGCAGACATAAGTCCCGCCGAGCTTGCCCACGACACCCACCATCGCGCAGGCTTGGGCAGCAGTCTTGGCCACCGTCGCGCAGACCGGATCGCCAAAAGCCACATGGCCGACGATGCCGTCGCCAAAAAAAGTGGAGGCGCGATGGAATGTGCGGTCGATGAACTGATCAGGTATGACGAAATCCGTGGGCTTGTGCTCCTCTTTGAGTGAGCCGACGGCCGAGACGGAGAGGATGCGCTCGACGCCGAGTTTTTTAAAGGCGTAGATGTTGGCGCGGAAGTTCAGCTCCGACGGCAGAATGCGATGGCCGCGGCCATGGCGCGCAAGAAATGCGACGCGACGCCCCTCGAGTTCGCCGAGGACAAATGCATCAGAAGGCGCGCCAAAGGGCGTCTCCACGCGCTCTTCCGTCACGTTGGTGAATCCGGGCATGGAGTAAAGCCCGCTGCCGCCGATGATGCCAATCTCTGCCTGTGCCATTGCCTGTTCCTTCACCACCCCAGCGAAGAAGACCTGTCGCTGGGGACCACGGTCCTTAGATAGGTGTTGCTGAAATCACTCTCAGTATAAAGGGCAGGGCGCATCTCATCGATGACAATGCGGCTGGGCGAAAAATAATGGGGCGCTTGACGCCTATGGAATAAGTTTGAGGGTTTTCAGTTCGGCTTTTAGCTTGGCAGTATCGATGGGTTTTACCAGATAAGCGTCGCAGCGAGCCAGCAGCGATCCAGTGATGCTTTTGTTATCAGTGTAAGCGGTGGTCACGATAATTTTTGCGGTATCGACGGAGCGCGAGGCAGCCTCTTGCTTGTGAATCTCGCGGATCGCCTCTTGCCCGTCCATCATTGGCATTCTGAGGTGCATGCAAATCAGGTCATAGCCCATATGATTGCCCATGGAGACAGTTGCCATCTCCACGGCTTCTCTTCCGTCCGCGGCAATCTCGCAGGCGCCATAGCGGGAGAGAATTTTTTTCAGCAGCGCTTGACTGGTTGGGTCGTCCTCTGCAATCAATATCTTCATGATTCTTGCTCCCTCGATTTGTGCCGGCAGCACAGCTAATCACACAATTGACGCCCATCCCCCTTTTCTATCGGCAGAGTTCCGCTTGCACTTGAGAGAAATCTATTCTCGCCGATAGTGTAAATAAATCCTTCGGCGCTGGAGGTGACGTGTGTTCAGAAAACGCGACAGCATCGAGGCGATTGATCCGCAATCAAATCGTGACAGAGGAGAGCCGCCGGTCTTCGACAAAGAGGGAGTGTTGCGGCGCATGATGAATGATCATGAACTGGCCACGTCAATTATGAAAATCTATCTTGGAGATATGCCGCGCCAGATTCGCGCTTTGCGAGAGTATTCAGAGGCCCGAGACGCGGACGGCGCCGGTCGAACTGCCCACTCCATTAGGGGCGCGGCGGCCAATGTTGGCGGCGAGCGCCTGCGCAAAGCGGCGCTGGAGACGGAAGAGGCTGCCGATGCCGGAAAGATGGACATTGTTCGTGAGGGCATCGCCGGACTGGAAGCGGAGTTTCTGCTGCTCAAAGCGAAGCTGCAAGAGGAATGGTTCGCGGAACACAAGCAGCCGCTCTGAATGCGGCCACTTCGGATAGCCGATTCTTCTCTCGTTTGAAAGTGCGGATTCATCGCGCCGCCGCCCGATGCGTTATAGTTTCGTAAAGGCGTTGTCGCCGATCTCCCCGCTCCATGGAAAGGAACGCGAATGAAGTACGCAGGATTGCTGGTGATGCCCATGGGATTTTTTCTTACCATTACTGCGCTGGTTCTCTTTCCTGATCCCCTCTCTCGCGCGGCCTTTGTCTTCTGCGGCCTGGGAGTCGAATGCCTGGGACTCACCGTAGCCGTGCGCGGGCATATGCTTTCGCGAGGAGAAGAGCGCCCATGACTTCGAGTATGACCGACGCCGCCTTCGCGCTCTGCCTTGCGCTCTTGCTGCTGGCCCCGCTGGCTATCGCCGGTGTTGCGCTGATCAACACTGGCCTGGGGCGCTGCCGTTCAGCCGCGCAGGCGCTGCTCGGCAACCTGGCTATGGTCGCTGCAACCGCGATTGTCTTTGCGCTGGTGGGAGCAACTTTTATAGGCGGCGCTGGCCATCTCATTTCGCTTGCCGGCAAGCCCTGGAACTGGCTGGGCACGGGACCGCTTCTGTTGAGCGGTCTAAGCGCGTCTCCGGCGCACGCGCAACTCGCGCTGGTCTTTGAATTCCTTGCCGTCGCGCTGGCCGCTCTGATTCCGTGGGGATCGGGAGCGGACCGCCTGCGACTCACTGCTGGTTGCGCCATCGCCGCGCTGATGGCCGCGACTATTTTTCCGCTTGTCGCTCACTGGGTCTGGGGCGGAGGCTGGCTCAGCCAGTTAGGTGTGAACTTCTCGCTTGGCGCGGGCTTCCTTGACGGCGGCGGTGCGGCCACGGTGCAGCTTCTCGGCGGCCTGAGCGCGCTGGCCGTGGTGTGGATCGCCGGACCGCGCAAAGGAAAATTTCCCAAGGAAGGCCTCTCCACCGCGCTGCCCGGCCATAATGCTGTCTATGTCCTCTTTGGCTGTCTGCTGGCGCTGGTTGGCTGGCTGGCGTGGAATGTTGCCGGGGCGCTGCTTTGGCTCCATGCGCCGCTCGGCGCGCTGCCGGAAACGGCGATCAACACGCTGCTCTCCGCATCGGGAGCGGTCACGGCCACCTTCGCCATCACGCGCTTCCGCTTTGGCAAGCCCGACGCCAGTCTCTGCGCCAACGGCTGGCTGGCCGGACTGGTTGCATCGAGCGCCTGCGCAGGGCTGGTCACGCCCGTTGAATCGCTCTTTGTGGGCATCGTCGCCGGCATCATCACGCCGCTGCTGGTCGAATTGCTGGAACTCGCGCTCTCCATCGATGACCCCAGTGGCGGCATTAGCGTTCATGCTATCGGCGGCCTTTGGGGATTGCTGGCCGTGGGCATCTTTGGCGCGCAGCCGGGTCAGTTGCTCGCTCAACTGATCGGCATCAGCGCGCTGCTCGGCCTGGTGCTGCCGCTGGTCTATCTGATCTTCTGGCTGCTCAATCGCATTGTTCCCTTCCGCGTCGATCCGGACGGCGAGCGCATCGGAATGGACCTGCATGAACTGGGCGGCGGCGCTTATCCTGAGTTCGTGATTCATCGCGATGAATCATACCGGTGAAATGAGAACAAAACCTGTTGGACTGGCGTGATTCTGCGTAGTACCATGAAGCCAAGTTCCATTTGCAATTTTCAATCAGACTCGCCCCCGATGATCTGATGCAAGGATGCGCACTGCATGGGATATTTCAGCCACTTGTTTTATCCGTGGGGCCTCATCTTCCAGGGAGCGGCGATTCTCCACTTCATTCGCCGCCGGCCTGACACCTATTGGCTTTACATTATCCTCTTTCTCGGTCCGCCGGGCGCGATTGTCTATCTCTGTGTCGAGGGGCTTCCCGACATCGGACTGGTGGGCAACTCCTTCAAGGCCTTTCCCCGCCGCAAGCGCATCGGCCAGGTCAAGCTTGCGATTCTGGACAATCCCTCGGGCGGAAATTACGAAGAGCTTGGCGAGCTCTTCATGGACGACGGCAAGTTCCAGTTGGCGCGCGAGGCTTACGAAAAGGCCATCGCTGCTCGCGTCGATTCACCCGATGCGTTTTACCGGCGCGGCGTTTGTGCCATGCAGTTGGGAGACGCCGCCGCCGCGCTGCCCGATCTGGAGCGAGTGGTGAGCAAAGATATTGACTACGATTTCCGCCGCGCCGCCGGATTGCTGGCTCACGCCTACGCGCGGACCGGACAAAAAGAAAAAGCTGAAGTGCTCTTCCGGCAAGTGATCGCCAAGTCAACGCTCTCGGAGACCTATCTGAATTTTGCTGATCTGCTCGCCTCGGAAGGGAAGAATGCCGAAGCGCGCGAGTGGGCGCGCAAGGTGCTCGACAAGAAGCCCACGATGCCCGGCTACCTGCGCCGTCGCGAGCGACCGTGGTTTCGCCGCGCAGGCAGGATACTGAAGCGAGTGCCGGCGTGATAGTTGGATAGAGTTACCTGTCGCGCAGATATAGCTCGACCTTGTTGCTGGTCCAGGTGGCGATGCCGCTGCCAAAGAAGTCCCGGTCTTCTGTCCATATCGGCGCATTCAGCAGCAGAGCGGTTGCAACGACAGGCCAATCGTCCGCATCGCGCGAGGAGATTCGCGCGCGGGCACGTTCCTCATTCTCCTCATAGAACCTATGCTCCACAATGAAGACACAACCGAGCAGAAGCTGGTTGAGGTTGGCTTCACTTTCTACAGGATCGAGTCTCCGGTGCGTTGCGATTGCTGGAATGGACCTAATAGCTTCCTCGACACATAAAACCGGCGTATAGAAACTGACAGACTCTTGATAGGAGTTGAGAAGGCCGCGAACCCGCGTGCCGAATACCGCGCGCAACAGGATGTTGGCGTCCAGCACCAAACCTTTGGAGGCGCTCATTTGCGCCCTTCCCGTCTCCACCGCTTGAAGTCCTCTATGATCTCATCCTCAGTGACACCGGCTGCTTTCATCATCTCCTGCATACGCACACCAGCCTCTTCAATTGCTTTTTTCTCTGCTTCCGTGCGCTTGCGCTTCGTGGGCAGGTAGTAGCCGATGGTGTCGCCGTGGCGCGTAATCGCCAGCGGCCCCTCGGATTCCAACAGATAGCTGGCCAGATTGTCGCGGAACTCGCGGATGCCGATGCTCGGTGTGCTCATGGAAACCTCCATTGTGTACGCAAGTGTACCACTTTTTGCGCGGCAATGCCAGCCCGTATCGTTCTTGATTTCTACAGAGAATTGCTGACTTGCTGACCTGCGAATTTACCGCCGCGCCAGCAGCAGCATCAGCACGAATAGCACCAGCGGCACCAGCACCAGGCAGGCGTAAAAGAGCGTCTTGCGTCCGTTCAGGCCGAGCCTTCCGCGCAACGACGGCCTGCGCACATCCTCGTCCACGCCCACCTGATCCTGATGCTCCAACTCCCAGGCCATCTCATTGGCCGTTGCGTAGCGGTGGCGCGGGTCGCGTTCCATTGCGCGATAGAGTATCTCCTGCAACTGCGGTGAAATCTCCGGTCTTAGCTTGCGCGCCGGCTGAGGGTCGTTCAGCACCCGCTCGTTCATCACCGCCAATGGATTCGGCCCGCTGAAGGGCGGCTGTCCAGTGAGCATCTCGTAGAAGATTGCGCCCAGTGCATAGATGTCGCTGCGCTGGTCGCCGCGCTGTCCCTTCACCTGCTCCGGCGAAATGTAATCCGGCGTGCCCAGCAGCGGCGACGGTCCGGCGAAGGTCAGCCGCCGCGCATCTTCCTTCATGGCGATGCCAAAGTCGATCAGCTTGATGCGATCTTCGTCGTCCACCATGATGTTCTCCGGCTTCAGGTCGCGATGCACCACGCCGTGCTTGTGCATATAGTCGAGCGCGTCGCAAATCGCCAGTGTAAGGTTGACGGCGCGCTCGATGGGCAGCTTGCGCTCTTCACTCAATACCGCCCGCAGCAGCCTTCCCTCCACCCACTCGATGACCATGTAATTGCGGCTGCGCTCTTCGCCGTTGAAGGTCTTCACAATTCCGGGGTGGTCCAGTTCCTGGCCAATCTCCTGCTCGCGCTTGAAGCGCTCCGCCAGGACAGGGTCTGCCTCCATCTCCTCATGGGGAATCTTGATGGCGACCTGTCTGCCGTCGTTGAGGTCGGTGGCCCGGTAGAGCGTGGACATTCCGCCGCGCGCAACTGCAGCATCCAGGCGGTAGTGATCCAGCGTCTCTCCAGCTTCGAGTGTCGTCATGAGTTCTAGCAGCATAACAATACTGAGTCTTTCACGCCAATCGTAAAGAAACTCTCAAGACGATAGTAACAGGCAGGTGATTGATTTTTCAGGGCGAATAGGGAATCGGCAACTTAGTGTGCAGTTTGCGGAGACTTTGATACTCACGAATCTATATAAAGACTTCATTTGAGAAACATAAACAAATAATTCTGTATTCCTCATGGGTTATTTATGTGTTCAATGCGTTACTAGAATCAATACGAAACAAATTTGCCGTCTCAGACGGTGGTTGTACAACTCAAAATTTTCTGGAGGATTAGCGCCGATGATGAATTCTACCCGCATTTTGCAAACGATGGCCGTAGCCGCCATAACACTTGCTGTGGCAGTTACCGCGCAAACACCGGCCCCGGCAGCGCCTGCGCCCACACCAGCGGCAGCGCCCGCTGCTCCGGCTCCAACCTGGAGCGTCGGACCAATGGATATCAGCGGCTTCATCGACGGCTACTACAGCTATAACTTCAACACACCCAGCAGCCTTTCCAGTGTCGGGCAAGTTAACCAGCTCTATAACTTCAACGACAAGACGGATCAGTTCAATCTGAGCGCGGCCAAGCTCACGCTCAATCACGATCCGGACCCAGTCGGCGCGCATATTGACTTGCTCTTTGGCCGCACCAATACTCTAATCAACGGCGGCTCTGAAGATCAGGCCGATTACATCGAGCAGGCTTTTATCAGCATGAAGCCGCCCAAGGCCAAGGGCTTTGAACTGGACTTCGGAAAGTTCGTTACATCGGCCGGAGCGGAAGTCATCGAAGCCAAGGATAACTGGAATTATTCTCGCTCTCTTTTGTTTGTCAATGCCATTCCTTATTGGCACTTTGGCGCTCGTACCTCCATGCCGGTTTCGAAGACCGAAACCATCGGCGTTCAGGTAGTCAATGGCTGGAACAATGTAACTCAGACCAATGGCGGCGCAACCGTCGGACTGACCAGTGCGCTGACAAAGACCAAGTACACATGGAATCTGAATTACTATGGCGGTCCGTCGAATCCGACAACTACGTCGGGCATGCGCAACCTGATCGACAGCACGCTGCTGCTGACGCCTAGCACGAAGTTCAACGCCTATATCAACTACGATTACGGCCAGAACCGCGACGCTATTGTAGGAACAGGCTTATCCGCCACCGGCGACAACAAGCTGAAGCATTGGCAGGGCATAGCTTTTGCCGCGCGCGGGCAAATTACGCCCAACTCCGCCTTGGTGGGAAGGTATGAGTACTTCAAGGACTACAACGGCTACACGACCGGCGCTGCGCAGAACTTGAATGAAGTTACTGCGACCTATGAGTATAAGTGGGCTGCTGGTTTAGTCAGCAGGGTTGAGTATCGCGACGATTGGTCGAATGTTAACTACTTCACCAAAAATACTACTGGCGTAGCAAAGTCTCAATCAACAATTACTGCCGCATTTATAGCTTTCTTCGGACCCAAGCGGTAGGCGATGATGACTATGAGGGCTGCGATCATTGTCCTCACAGTCGTTTTGATCTGGGTCGCATTTATCGCTTTCTTCAGACCCAGGCGGTAAGCATCTCCATATAACTCCGGCCTGAATCGATCAGGCTCGGGCCGGAGTTATGTAACTTGCAACTCAATCGCGCTCTGATTGAAACAAGCTCTTTTTAATTCCCTCATTTCATCCTTATCGGCGCACTACTAACATTCAACTGTTCCCGCATTCGTTTGCAGAAGAATCCGGGCTAGGTGAACCTTAAGAAATTCAACTCTCAGGAGAATGACATGGCAGATCAAAAAGCACCTCAGATGCAGGCCACCCTGGGTTTAACCCAGCTGACCGCAAACGCTATGGCCCTCATTGCACCCGGCGCGTTTCTCTGGCTCACCTTCTACATCCAGGCAACCACCGGCGTAGCCAATCAGCCATCCACCGCGCCGGCAATGTGGCTGGGAATCTTCGTATCCCTGCTACTCTGTCTTGCCACGGCGGTCGCCTACGCTGAAATCTCCAAGCTCTATCCCGGCACCGGGTCGAGCTACTACTACGCCGAGCAGGCGATGCTCTCCAAAGACAAGGCCTTCAAGTACGCCCGCGTCGCCAAGTTCATTGTCGGCTGGGGTTCTCACCTCTACTACTGGGTTTATCCCGGCGTGATGGTGGCAGTCACCGGCGTGTTCTGTGGATATATCGTCGGCTTCCTCTATCCCAATTTCATGAGCGGCGCCAACCCCGGTCTGCTCTTCATGGCGCTGGTCGCAGTCGTCTTTTCATTCTTCATTGCCTGGATCGCCTCGAAGGGCGCTGGCGCTTCCTCGGCTGTCAATATCGCCATCAACGTAATTCAGATCTCCGCGCTGGTCGTCTTCTCCGTTCTGGCGATCGGTTATCGCACCAGTCATCCTGCGGGCACCACCGGCCCAACCGCCTATCAGTACGATACGCAAACTCTGGCCACCTACAACTATCAGTTCGCCGTCGACAAAACCGGAGCCACGATCCGCGACGCCAGCGGAACGCCTCAGCCTTTGCTTGACTCGGCTGGCAAGCCTGTCCCCTACGTCATCACCTACGATGAGAAGGACGCATCCGGCAACTTCCTCGCCCACACCTCCGCCGCATCGGTGATCGGGGTTCACAAGATCAGTTTTGTCTTCATCCAGGCCACGGTCGCCATCCTGATCCTGGTCGGATTCGAGTCGGTGACCTCGATGGGAGGCGAGGCTAAAAATCCAACCAAACACATACCGATTGCCGTCATCTCCTCGCTGCTGATACAGGGGCTTATCTGTTATCTCTTCGAGTATTTCGCGGCCAACTACTTCCTCAACTCGGGGTATACGATGCAAACCGCGGCCTCTTCCGCCGCGCCCATCGGCGACATGATGATTATCGTCGGCGACGGCCTGCTCGGCCACGGCAATGGACGGTGGTTCATGCTGATTGAAGCCATCACCGTCTTCCTGGCGCTGATCGGCACCACGCTCTCCTGCATGAACACCGGAGCGCGCGTCACCTACGCGATGGGCAAGGATGACGAGGCTCCCGAGCACTTCGGCGTTCTTCATGCCGGCTCTCTGTCACCCCGCAAGGCCATCTGGACGCTGGCCTGGATCTCCGCGGTCATCGGCGTCATCGCCATCGCGCTGGTCTTCGGCGACGCCGGCGCGCCCACAGACGCGGCCATCAAGGCTCTGCCGCCGGGACTCTTCTCCAACTGGGGCTACCTCCCGCACGACACTCTGGCCGCGCTGCCAAATTCGCTGCTGACGGTCACGCTCACCTCCAACTTCGGAACCTTCATTCTCTACGCGCTCAGTTGCTTCCTGTGCATTGTGGCTTATCACAAGCGCCCCGATTACAACCCTGTTCTTCACTTGTTCATTCCCGGCTTCGGGCTGCTCGCCAATCTGGTCTGCATGGGCTTCTATCTCGCCGGCCCGATCTTCGGACTCGGCACCTTCAAGGAGCCGTTGCTTGCTTTGGGCATCTCCGCCGTCTGGGGCATCTACGGCGCCATCTACTTCCTGCGTTCTTCGAAGTCCAAGGGCAAAGATATTCTGCTCTCTTCCAAGACCGTTGCCGAGTAAGTAAGCGCAAACTCAACCCGCAAACGCTGGGTGGCTTTCTCTGAGTATCGAGAGAGCCGCCCGGTGGTTTTTTTGAACGATATGATTGACAATGCACTCAAGCACTCTTCGGCGGAATCGAAGATGATGCTCCAGGGAACGGCATCCATGCTCGACGTTCAGTTCGGCCAGGTCAGCGACTTCGGCAAAGTCCGCAAAAATAATGAAGACGCGATGGGTTCGTACATCCCCTCATCGCGCCGCGAAGCCCGCTCTCACGGCTATCTCTTCGCCGTCGCCGACGGCGTGGGCGGCATGGATTTCGGCGAAGTCGCCTCTGCCACGGCAATTAAAACTCTCATCGCAGAATTTCCCAAGGCGCAGGCCGGCACCATGCTCACCAGCCTCATGCAGCGTTTGATTGAGCAGGCCAACGCCACTGTTCACGATTGTTCGTTGAAGCCTGAGTACCAGGGCAAAAGAATGGCCACGACGCTGGTAACCTGCGCTCTGCGCCACGATCAGGCAGTCGTCGGACACGTCGGCGACTCCCGCTGCTACTTGGTCCGCAACGGCGTCGCGCGGCAGGTCACGCAGGATCATACATGGGTCAATGAGCAGCGGAAGATGGGTTTGCTTACCGCTCAGGAAGCGGCCGAGTCCGACTCCCGTCACGTTCTGATTCGTTCGCTGGGCAAAGAGATGTTCGTCTCGCCGGACATCAACGCGCTCACTCTGCTGGCAGGAGACGTGCTCGTGCTCTCGACCGACGGCCTTCATGACGAACTGCGCGAAACAGAGTTAGCTGCAATCGTCTCGCAAAAAAAAGATATTCAGGAGATCACTCGCGAGCTGGTTGCTCGCTCTGTCGAGATCGATGGCAACGACAATACCACCGCGCAAGTTATCCGCGTCCGCTCGGTCGAGCAGGTGGGAATGTATCGCGGTCGGCCTTATCGACTCCCTGCTTGAGTTGCCTGTTTTTGGATTCCGTTACTCATAACGCAGCGCTTCCGCAGGTAATATCCGCGCCGCTGCCGACGATGGGTAAACCGTCGCCAGCAGCGAAATCCCTATCGAAACCACAGCAACAATCACGCCATCCAGCAGTCGCGGCGCAAAGGGCAGCGTGTCAATTGAATAAACCTCGGCGGACAAATGAATGAAGTGATAGTGTCCGCCGGCCCATGCGGCGATGTAACCCAGCACCAATCCCAGCGCCGTTCCGATCACGCTGATGAGCAGGCCCTGCATCAAAAAGATGCGCCGCACCTGCGCCGGTTCAACGCCGAAGCTCATCATCACCGCGATGTCGCGCGTCTTCTCCATCACCATCATCGTCAGCGCGATGAGAATATTCAGCGCCGCGACAATCACGATCAGCGCGATGACGATGAAGGTGACCACCTGTTCCAGCTTGAGCGCGCGAAAGAGTTCGCGGTTCACCTCGATCCAATTGGTCGTCATGTAGCCACGGCCCGCGGCCTCTTCAATCGCATGGCCAATCTGCGGCGCGCGGTCCAGGTCGTCCACCTTGAAGCTGATCACAGAAAGCAAATCCGGCTCGCTGAAGAGCCTCTGCGCGTCGGCAAGGCGCATGAAGGCCATCGCTGCGTCGTACTGATAAAAGCCGGAATGAAAAATAGCCGCGACGCGAAATCTCTGGTATTTCGGCGCGAGCCCGAGCGGTGTCAGCTCTCCCTGCGGACTGGTCACCAGCACCGAGTCGCCCACTTGCGCGCCGATGGTATCGGCCAAATCCTTGCCCAGCACAAGCGCCGGATACGTCGTGTTGATAAGACTTTGTCCAGTAAAAGATTGCGCAGCCTGATCGCCCGCCTCCGGCTCCAGATCGCGCGCCGAGCCGCTGGTAATCGTCTCCAGCAAACTGCTCACTGTGCGCTCTTCGTCGGGAATGATGCCTTTGATCAGGGCAAAGCCCGCTCGCGGTCCGCGCGAAACCAGCACTTGTCCGTAGAGTCCCGGCGCTGCCGCGGTCACGTGCGGCACATGGCGAAGCCGCTCCAGCAGCGGCTGCCAATCGTGAATTCCGTCGGCGGCAACGCGCATCAGTTCGACTTGAGAGCTTGCGCCCAGCAGCCTATCCTGCAAGTCGCGCCTCATACCGTTGGTGATGGCCAGCGCAATAATCAGCGCCGCCACGCCCGCCGCCACTCCGGCAACAGAAATCGCCGTAACCACGCCCACCACGGCCTGCCGCCGCTTGGCTCGCAGGTATCGCGCCGCAACATAAAGCTCGAATCGCATTGACTCTACTTTATAGGATGAGCCGGCACCGTCTTCGCGGCGCTCACATTTTCATGCCGGTCATAGACTCGAGCAGCGACGAGTTGCTCGCCTGTCTTCAACTCCTCCGGCTTGATCGTCAGATGAATCTCATAGTGCTCGCGACGCGAGGCTAAAAAAAGCACATTACCGGCGGGCGTAACGATCGGTGCGCAATTTCTCCCGGTCGGTCAAAAACAACACAGGCCTCGATAGCAATATCCTCCAGACTCGACGCATTTGTGCCGATAGGTCGAACGGAGAATCATGAAAATCGCAAGGCTTATTCCGTTTGCACTTTCCTTTCTAATCGCAGCCATCAGCTTTTCAGGTTGCGTTGGCGCGGCGGGTTCGTCTCTTCCTCCCGCTTCCACCAGCTCAACCACCTACACCGTCACCTACAGCGCCAACAGCGCAACCGGCGGTTCAGCGCCCATCGACAGCAATAAGTATCTCTCCGGCGCGTCCGTCACCGTGCTCGGCAACACCGGAAGCCTTGTCAACACCGGCTACACATTCTCCGGCTGGAATACCGCTGCCAACGGCTCAGGTTCGGCCTATTCAAGCGGCGCAACCTTCGCCATGGGTTCCAGCAATGTAACTCTCTACGCGCAATGGACGCAGCTTCCCACTTATACGGTCACTTACAACAGCAACAGCGCAACCGGCGGTTCGGCGCCCGTCGACAGCAATAAGTATTTGTCCGGCACAACCGTCACCGTGCTCGGCAACACCGGCAGCCTTGTCAACACCGGCTTCACATTCTCCGGCTGGAATACCGCTGCCAACGGCTCAGGTTCGGCCTATTCAACCGGCGCAACCTTCGCTATAGGTTCCAGCAATGTAACTCTCTACGCGCAGTGGGCCGCCAACGGCGCAACCTATACTGTCACCTACGCCGGCAATGGCAGCACCAGCGGCTTCGGACTGCCCGATCCAAATCAATACGCCGCGGGATCAACGGTGACCGTACATGGCAACCTCGGCTATTTCTTCAAGCCAGGCTACGTCTTTGACAAATGGAACACCTCTGCCAACGGATCGGGCGCTTCCTATGCCATCGGCGAAACCTTCACCATAGGCACTGGCAATGTTACGCTCTACGCGCAATGGAATGCTGTGGACTGGCCGCCCGTCTCCATCTGGGGTGGAGCGCGTGCGGTGAACACCCTGAAATCCGACGGCACGGTCTGGAGCTGGGGCCTGAACGCGAAGGGACAATTGGGAAATGGTACGACGACCGACGCTTCCTTGCCGGTGCAGGTGCTGGGGCCGGGTGGAGCGGGCCATCTCACCGGGATCGTCGCTGTGATGGGCGGCGAACAGCATAACTTCGCCCTGAAGTCGGACGGCACGGTGTGGGCGTGGGGCGATAACAGCCATGCGCAGTTGGGGAATGGAACGACGACGAACAGCTCCACGCCGGTCCAGGTAAGCGGCCTGACCTCTATCGTGAAGCTGGGCGGGCGCGGGTATCATTCGGTGGCCGTCAAGACCGACGGGACGGTGTGGACGTGGGGCTGGGATGAGTACGGGGCTTTGGGCAACGGCGTTGATGACTCGAACATCGACTACCTGGTTCCAATTGAGGTTGCGGGTGTGACCAACCCCATCATGGTCACCTCCGGCTTCCAGTTCAGCATCGCGCTGATGCAGAATCACACACTGATGGCCTGGGGAAACAACTCTGAAGGCGAGATCGGCGACGGGACAACGACCAACCGGCTTACGCCTGTTTCGGTGTCCGGCATCGATCAGGTAGTGTGGGTTTCGGCGGGATGGACGCACGTCGTTGCGATCCGCGCCGACGGCACCGTCTGGACGTGGGGCGCGAACAACTGGCAGGGCGCCTTCGACTGCGAAGACACGTACGACAATAACAACCTCGGCTTCTATTGCGGATACGGTATGCTGGGCGACGGCACGGAGAACGACCACCACACGCCTGAACAGATTTCAGGGCTGAGCGGCGCGATCATGGCGCTGGGAGGCGATTCGTCCACATCCGTGCTGCTCAAAGATGGAACCGTCTGGACCTTCGGCTCCAACGGTGCTGGGCAGCTCGGTGTTCCAGCCATTTACCAGAGCTTGGTTCCGGTCCAGGTGCAGGGACTGTGCAGCGAGGTCTACATCATGACACGCGACTTTCACAACGAGGCGCTCTGCGCCGATGGCAGCTTGTGGTCCTGGGGTTCAGGTGAGAACGGGGAACTGGGCAACGGAACGGTGAATAACAGCGCGGTTCCTGTCCAAGTCACGTCCTACTAGAGCCAGGGCAAACGCATTTCACAATATGGGAAGAATCTCTCTTGATAAGGCGCGGCTTCAGCCGTGCCAATGAAGGGTACGGGCTTTAGGAATGAAGGGTACGGGCTTTAGCCCGTACATAAATCCTGCATGATCATCGCTCGGCTTTAGCCGCCGAGGGAATCATCCGTCAATATTGCTTCAAAATCCGAGTTTTTCCGCAGCCTCTTCAATCGTGCCGCTACAGCTTTTTCGATTCTAAGTCTCAATTCTGAAACCTGTGAAAACACGAACCGCAAACTCTCACGCCGATGGCCTCCGCCCGGACGGCCGGTCTTTGCACAAAATTACTTTCCCTGCGCGCACAATCAATCCATGACCGCCAACCAAACCTCCGGGCTTTTCCTATTCCCTATTGCCTATTGTCTATTGCCTGTTCCCGTAACTCCTTATTCAGGAGGATTTTGTAGGGAACTCCTTTGTTTAGACGATTTTACAGCGCAACCCTCCCTGTAACCTCTTGAAACAAAGGAATTTCCCTACAAAATACGGGTGGGGGTATTGACGATGAAGGCCGGTGGGCGGATCCCCGGTCCCTGCCGGAAAAACTGCGAAGTAACCACCCAATCCGCAGTGGACGGAAAGGCCGTGTGCAATCTCTCATCTTCATCCGCCGCAGGCGATACAATCCTGCTGATGGCTCCCGAATTCTCCACATCCGCCGCTCCTGCCGTGTCAACCGCTCCAACCGCTCCTATCACGCTCTCGATTGACATTGGCGGCTCGGGGCTGAAGGCCATGCTGCTCGACGCCGACGGTCATCCGCTCAGCGAGCGCCAGCGCGTTCTCACGCCAGCGGTTCCCACACCCGACGCTGTGTTGGCCAGTCTCGGCGAACTGCGTAAGCTCTTCACCGTCGGCTTCGACCGCGTCTCGGTAGGCTTTCCCGGCATAGTCAAACGGGGCTGCACCTTCGGCGCCGTCAACCTGCATCCACTGTGGGCCGCCAGCTTTCCTCTGCAAGCCGAACTCGAGAAGCTCTGGGGCAAGCCGGTTCGAGTGGGCAACGACGCCGATGTGGCCGGCTATGGAGCCATCAAGGGCCAAGGCGTCGAGTTGGTGCTGACACTAGGCACAGGCCTTGGCGGCGCACTCTTCACCTGTGGCCATCTGGTTCCTGGATTGGAACTCGGCCATCATCCCTGGCGCAAGAAGGGCATGAGCTACGAAGACTACCTCGGCCGCCGCGGCCTCGATAAGTTCGGCAAAGCCCGCTGGAATGATTTTCTCCAGGCCGCCATCAAACAGACCGAAGCTCTCTTCAATTGGGACCATCTCTACCTGGGCGGCGGCAACACCAAAAAGATTCTCTTCACCCCGCCTGAAAACGTCAGCATCGTCTCCAACGAGAGCGGCCTGCTGGGCGGCGTGAAGCTGTGGCGCGATCAAGGCTGCGCGACGGGACCGAAGGAGTGACGTGGGAACCCTGTCATTGCAACCGTTGCTCGTTGCCGGTAAACTGTTAAGTAGGGTTATTTACTCACGGAGAGGTGGCAGAGCCCGGTTGAATGCACCTGACTCGAAATCAGACATAGTCGCAAGGCTATCGGGGGTTCGAATCCCTCCCTCTCCGCCAAGACACCTTCCA
>CAYOYX010000063.1:0-20813 GCA_964408275.1 uncultured Occallatibacter sp. | reverse complement strand
TCCGCAGTTGGATGAACGAGCGCGCCAAGACCTATCGCCGCATCAATCGCATCGATGATTGGCTGGGTACAGCCGTCAACGTGCAGGCTATGGTCTTCGGCAATCTGGGCGAAACCTCCGGCACCGGCGTCGGCTTCACGCGCAATCCCGCCACCGGCGAGAAGATTTTCTTCGGCGAATACCTGATGAACGCGCAGGGCGAAGATGTCGTCAGCGGCGTGCGCACGCCCAACCCGATCTCCCACCTTGAAGAGCAGATGCCCGAATGCTATGCGCAGCTCAAGGAAATCACCAGCCGCATGGAAAAGCACTATCGCGATATGCAGGACTTTGAGTTCACCATCCAGGATGGCAAGCTCTATATGCTGCAAACCCGCAACGGCAAGCGCACCGGCCTGGCCGCTGTTCGCGTGGCCATCGACATGGTCAACGAAAAGCTCATCACCAAGGAAGAAGCGATTCACCGCGTCGAGCCGAACCAGTTGTACGACTTCCTGGTTCCTCGCCTGATCGAAAAGGGCGAGAAGATCGAAGTCCTCGCCACTGGATTGCCCGCCTCTCCCGGCGCGGCGGTTGGACAAATTGTTTTCACCGCTGAGGATGCCGTCAAGCACCACGCCAACGGCAGCTATCCCATCATCATCCTTGTTCGCGGCGAGACCACGCCTGAGGACATCGCCGGCATGGAAGTCGCAGCCGGAATCCTGACCTCGCGTGGCGGCATGACCTCGCACGCTGCCGTCGTCACTCGCGGCATGGGCAAGTGCTGCGTCGCCGGCGCCGGCGATTGCACCGTGGACGAAGCCAAGAAGGAACTCCGCGTCAAGGGCAAGGTCTTCAAGCAGGGCGACTGGCTCTCGCTCGACGGCACTACCGGCCGCGTCATCGCCGGCAAGCTCAAGACCCTCGACGCGCAGCCCGACGATCCTGATCTGGTCAAGTTCATGGCCTGGGTCGATCCCGTTCGCCGCCTCAAGATTCGCGCCAACGCTGACATTCCTCGCGACGCTAAGCTGGCCCGCCAGTTCGGAGCCGAAGGCATCGGCCTCTGCCGCACCGAGCATATGTTCTTTGCCGAAGACCGCATCGAGCACATGCGCACCATGATCCTCTCGGAGTCAGAGAAGGAGCGCCGCGCGGCCCTCAAGAAGCTGTTGCCCATGCAGCGCGCCGACTTCGCCGGCCTATTCAAGTCGATGGAGTCGCTGCCCGTCACCATTCGCCTGCTCGATCCGCCGCTGCACGAATTCCTGCCCAAGCGCGAAGATCTGCTCGTCGAAATCCAGCACCTTCAGGACACCAAGCCCCGTTCGCCCAAGCTCAAGGAGCTGCGTCCGCTGCTGGCTCGTGTTGAAGAGCTGCACGAGACCAATCCCATGCTCGGACTGCGCGGCTGCCGCCTCGGCATCGCCTTCCCTGAGATCACCGAGATGCAGGTTCGCGCCATCATCGAGGCTGCGGTTGCGGCCAAGGTCAAGGGCGGCAATCCGCATGTCGAAATCATGATTCCGCTTATCGGCTCCATCGAAGAGATGCGCAATCAGGCCGTCATCGTCCGCCGCGTCGCCGAGGAAGTCTTCAAGGAAAAGGGTTCCAAGGTCGATTACATGGTGGGCACCATGATCGAACTGCCCCGCGCCGCTCTCACCGCCGATCAGATCGCCGAAGAGGCCGAGTTCTTCAGCTTCGGAACCAACGACCTCACGCAGACCACCTTCGGCATCAGCCGCGACGACATCAACCACTTCCTGCCGGCTTACATGAAGGCGGGCATCTTCAAGCAGGACCCCTTCGCCACCCTCGATCAGGCAGGCGTTGGGCAACTGGTGCAGATGGCCGCGGACAAGGGCCGCAAGACCCGCGCCAATATCAAGCTGGGTATCTGCGGCGAGCATGGCGGCGATCCGGAGTCCGTCAAGTTCTGCCACAAGATCGGCCTCACCTACGTCTCCTGCTCGCCCTTCCGTCTGCTGACGGCAAGGCTTGCGGCGGCGCAGGCAGCCCTCGAAGAAAAGCAGACCGGCCCCGTCCACACCAACGCCTAGTCAGCCATAACCAGCCTCAACCACAAGGGCGCAGCTTACGGGCTGCGCCCTTGCCGCGTCTGGGCTACTTCCGTCTCTCGGCCATTCCCAATGAAAGCTGTTATCCTGAGCAGTCTGACTCGCCGCTATAAGTTTCAAGTGTAAAGAACAAACCGTTTGAGAATTCACCTCAGAGGGGGTGGAGGAAAATAGCCCTGGGAACTACCAACTTCGGCGCGCTCAACCCGGCCTGGATGGCCGCTCGAAGATATCCCATCGACGCTCTCGCCTAGGAATAGAATGTTGCCAGGACTCTTCGAACTGTAGGGAAGGTAGAAAGCCTATGCACGACATTAACCAACAGCTTGGCGACGGGATTGTATTAGTATTTGTTCTCCAATTCTTCGGCATCATCTTCCTCGACAGCGCATTACAAAAAAGCAGAATTATCTGCCGGCTTGGGAAAACTGGCGGAGTCATGAACATTTGGCCCGGTAGAGGCGTTGACCTTTCCGGCATGATTTCGTATGGTACGTGGCTAGTGTACGGAATTCTCCAGGACTTGCTGGATTATCATCGCGCCCAAACCTATCGGTCCTTATCTTTGCAAGGAAAAGTTGCATTCGCTGCATTATTTACAGTGATGTTCTTGTATCTAGCTTTTGCATTTCGCTTCCAGCTTCGCCTGCGCGCTTTGAATGATTTTCGAGTGTTGAGAGGGCAGTTATATACCGCTGTTTCGAAACTGTCGAAAATTTGCAAGTTTCTCGGATTGCAGGGCGTACCCCTATACGTTATACCCGACCAGGATTTTGAAATGTTGTGTGTACGTGCGGGGAGTGGGGTTGTCCTCCCGCGCCGGCTACTCGATCAATTGACTCGCAATGAAATAGACGCTTTGGCTGCGCGGCAGTTGTGTTTGCAGTCGCGAAAGTCTTATTTTTCGATTTTCTGGATTTTACTCATATGCAATATAGTGGTAGTTTCTCTTGGGCAATGGTTTCATATTGTTCCTATCTATTCCTTTCTGCTTTACACCTCGCTTCTTGTATTAGAGATGTTTGCCCTTAACCGCTATTCGCCGCGTATGTTATTCATGGCCGACCTTCGCGCTATTCAGTTGACCGGCGACGCGGAGGCATTCTTCACCGCGCTGGGAAGTTTGTCTCGCTTCACTGGCGTTCCTCCATCGGAGTCGCTGCTCTTGGAACTTGGCCGAGTAGCAGCAGTTTCGCCGGGACGGATAAAAGAATTGCTCGCCGAACACGAAACCAAATCGGAAGATCGCTATCCAACCACCGGATCTTATATGGACACAGGCCTGTAGAATGTAAGTAAGCAAGGCCGTCTTCCCCATGTCCAAGCCCGAAACCATTGCCGTAGCCATGTCCGGAGGGGTGGACTCCTCGACGGTGGCGGCGATGCTTGCCCGCGCGGGCGAGGCTTCACGTAACTCGGTCGTCGGGCTGACGCTGCAACTTTGGGATCAAACGCGGCTCGCCGGCAAGCACGGCATTCCCGACGCGCCCAAAGCCGGCAGATGCTGTTCGCTCGATGACGTTTACGACGCCCGCCGCGTCGCCGAGCACCTCGGCATTCCCTACTACATGGTCAATCAGCAGGAGCGATTTGAAGAGGCTGTTGTCAGGCCCTTTGTCGCCGAGTATCTCGCTGGGCGCACGCCGATTCCCTGCTCACTCTGCAACAATCATCTCAAGTTCGATCAACTGCTGAGGACCGCGCAGAGCATTGGCGCGGAGCGCATTGCAACCGGACATTACGCGGTCAACGAATTCGACCAGCAGCGTGGCCGCTGGATTCTCAAGCGCCCCGCCGACCTGGCCAAGGATCAAACCTACTTCCTCTTCGGCCTGACGCAGGATCAACTCGCGCGCACGCTCTTTCCGCTTGGCTCTCTTTCCAAGCCGGAGGTGCGCGAATTGGCTCGCCAACATGGATTGGCGCTCGCCGAAAAGCCCGACTCGCAGGAGATTTGCTTCATCCCCGGCGGCGATTACAAGCAGTTTTTGACGGCCTATCTCGAAGAGCAGGGCCGCGAGTTGCCGGAGACAGCAGGCGAACTGGTCGCGCCGAACGGCGAAGTTTTGGGCCGCCACGAGGGCATCTTCAACTTCACCGTCGGCCAGCGCAAGGGCCTTGGCATCAGCTCGCCGACGCCGCTGTACGTGCTCAATATCGACCCGGCCACGCATCGCGTTACGCTGGGCGCGGACGAAGAGCTGGCCACGAAGACTTTGCGCGCGCGCGGCCTGAACTGGATTTCGATTCCCGCACTCAACGGCTCCATGCGCGTACGAGTGAAGATTCGCCATCGTCATGAGCCGGCCTGGGCCACGCTCGAACCCGTCGGAGACGATGAGGTGATGGCCACATTTGACGAAGCCCAGCGCGCCGTTACCCCTGGCCAGTCGGCGGTCTTTTATGATGGCGACGAGGTGGTTGGCGGCGGATGGATTGTGTAAGAGGCCGCTGCTTTCTGTTCACTGTCCATGAATGACTGCAAAATCAGCGTCGCTGCCACCTGATCCACCACTCTGCGATGCGCTTGGCGGGCGTGGCCGGCTTCATACAAAATCTGGTGAGCCTCGCGCGTGGTCAGCCGCTCATCCCATAGATGAATCAGCAATCCGGTCAGCGCGCCCAGCTCGGCGGCAAAGGCCTGCGTCTTGGCGGCCTGCAAACTCACTTCGCCGGAGAGATGCACGGGATTGCCGACCACGATGCCTGCGACCCCAAAGCGCCGCGCCAGCCGCGCCAGCGAGCGCAGATCTTCCCGCTGATTGCGCCTTCGCTCCAGCGTCAACACCGGCTGTGCTGTCAGCCCCAGCTCATCTGACACTGCAACGCCGATGCGGCGATTGCCGACATCGAGACCGAGATAACGAACAGCTTCCAGTTTTCAGCTCCTTCTTTCAGCATAAGGCTCCAGGCATCCAGCTTACGGCTTACAGGCACCCAACAAAGAAGTAATATTACGACTGCGCCTCAAGCCCGATACAATTAAAGAGGCAGGGACTCCCGTGAGGGATTTATTTCGTCTTCATACAAAGAAGGGTTGGCGGCAAAAATGGCGCGCAGCAGACGGACGAGCAAACGGCGAAGGGGTTCCGGCGCTGTGCTGATCCTGTGGGCGATCTTCTTTATCTTGCTGATCCCCGCAGGCGCTGCCGCATGGCTGATCTATACGCCCTTCGGGCCGGATAAGGAGACCTTCGTCGAGTTCCAGCCCGGATCTACGACAGCGGAGATCGGCGAGCAACTGGAAGCGGCGGGAATCGTGCGCAGCCAGTTTGCCTTTGCTCTGGTGCGCATTTTGAAGGGAGGCCGGCTCAAGGCGGGCGAGTACCGCTTCGACCATCCGACAACAGTCACCGATGTTTATTCGCGCATCAGTCGCGGCGATGTGTATACCAAATCGGTAACCTTTCCGGAGGGTTCGAGCCTCTTTGAGATTGCTGCGCGGTTGGAGCAGGCGGGATTTGGAACGCGGCAGGAGTTTCTGGATGGGGCGGCAAAGCAGGTAAGTCTGATTGCCGATCTTGACCCCGGAGCAAAGAGTCTGGAGGGCTATCTCTTCCCTGACACCTATCACTTTCCCCGCAAATTTGGCCCGCCGCAGATTTGCGCGGCGATGGTCCGGCGCTTTAGAGTCGTGGCCGGCCAACTCAGCTTGAAAGGAAATATGCATCGAGTGGTGACTTTGGCTTCACTGGTGGAGCGGGAGACGGCGGTGGATGCGGAGCGCCCGCTTGTAGCCAGCGTTTTTGATAACCGGCTGGCGAAAAAAATGCCGCTGATGACTGATCCCTCCATCATCTACGGGTTGGAGTTGGAGGGCCGCTGGCGGGGCGCAATCTATCAGAGCGACCTGAAGCGCAACACGCCGTACAACACGTATCTGCACGCGGGCCTGCCGCCTGGTCCCATCGCCAATCCCGGTCTGCGTTCGCTCAAGGCAGCCATGGAGCCGGCCCAAACCGACTATCTCTACTTTGTCGCGGCAGGAGCCAACCCCCAGGGCGGGTCGCGCTTCGCGGCCACCGTCGATGAGCACGCGCACAATGTGGCCGCCTACAGGCAAGCCATGAAGAAGGCAGGCGCGCGATGAATCAGCGATGTCGTCCAGCCTCAGTCGCGCTCGCTCTTCCGCTCCTTTTGTCCGGGTGTTCCCTGCTTCCCACCACGCGCAAACTGCCCATTCCCAAAGAGCCGCTCGTCGAACTGACGGTCGCGCCGGACGAACTGGTGGCGCGCGTCGACCAGCGCTGGGCCGCTCTCAACAGCATGACGGCTACCGTTGAGATTCAAGCCAGCGAAATTAAAAGCAAGGAGGGCATTGCCAAAGGTTCGCCTACATTGCATGGGTATATCCTGATGCGCAAGCCCGAGATGCTGCGAGTGCTCGGATACTACCTTGGCTTGAAGGCTTTCGATATGGCCGGGGACGGCAAGAACTTCACGGCGTATATGCGTTTGCCCTCCGGCAGAAAGGCTGTCAAAGGTTCATATACCCTCAAAAAGAAATCGGCCAACCCGATCGAAAACCTGCGACCTGGCTTCTTTCTCGACGCATTGGTTGTGCGCGGACTGGACAAGGATGATATGTACTCAGTGGTGGCGGACTCGGAGACTATCGAAGACGCGGCCCGCAAGCATCTTTACGATGTCCCGGAATATATTCTCAGCATAAGCCGCCCCCGGGCGGGCAGCCATCAGTTGACGCCGGTGCGCGTCATCACCTTCCATCGTGACGATCTGCTCCCTTATCAGCAGGACATCTATGACAGCGACGGCAATCTGGAGACTCAGGTCTTCTATTCCTCCTACCTGGATTTCGGTTCCAGCAAGTATCCTTCCATCGTTAAAATCAAGCGTCCGATGGAGGAAATCGAGGTCGTTCTTACCATCGATAAAGTCGTGGAGAACCAGCCGCTCAACGACGATCAGTTCGTCTTGAATATCACCGATGGAACCAAAATTCAAAGCCTGGAGTAGTGGGCGGGCGTGTATTGGCCTGCTGACGCGACTGGAGTGGATCGCGTTCCACCGCAGCGCGTAAAATTCACTCGTCGGGGATCATAGGTTGCACCGTAATCCGCAAAGGTAGATTTTTCGCAAGTCCGCATGAATCCCGCCTTACATCATCGCCAACGGCTTTCCGTGTTCACTCCCGGCTTGACCGAGCCTCTTGATCGCCGTCGCCCGCGCCCAGCTCACCCTTTTCGGATACTCCCACTCCTATTTTTGTTTACGCGCCAATCCGTACAGAATAATTCGCGCCGTTGTCTGTCAAACTGCTAAAACAAATCTAACCTATTCGCTGTCAATAATATACGCAAACAGTTGCAACGAAAGACAAGCCGCCTTCCAAGCTGCGGTGCTCTGAAGCTGCTCAATTTGATTTGCAGGGAATGATGGAGAAATCTGGTAGCGCTACCGGGAATCGAACCCGGGTTTTAAGATTGAGAATCTCACGTCCTAACCCCTAGACGATAGCGCCACACACTTGCAGGGAGAGCCGTCACCGGCTGCTTATCTAGTCTAACAAGAATCTCGCCTGCGGCAAAGCCGCAAAAGATGGTTTGCAATCTATGCGTACTGTTACAGTTTCGTCCGGCACTGCCGAGATGAACTCATCGCCCACTCCGTGCCTATGCACCTGGATTCTCCAGTCGCGCCAAGTCCTTGCGCAGACCCTGGCCGACATAGACGCGCATCAGTTGCTGGCAGCAGGACAATCCCAGCTTCGGCGCAACTTCCATCCAGTATGTTTGTACGAACTGTGTACGACTGGCAATTCCCTGCCCCACCGCTTTTACTGTGAAACTGTGAGGGGATTTCAACCCACTTTGTGCCTGAGCGATTCAAAGATTTCCAGCAACTCTGCTGCAACTGCCTTCCAGCTTCGGCTTCCGTGCGCGGAGATGGCTCGAGCATCCCAGCTACTGTCGAGAACCGAAGTCAAAGCCTGAGCCAGTGCGGCCGAGTCGCGCGGAGGAACAAGCTGGCCACATTCGCTGCGCATAATCTCCGGAATTCCGCCCACATTAGTCGCGACAACCGGCCGTCCGCTGGCGAGCGCTTCCAAAATGACATTGGGACAGCCTTCCATATAACTCGGTAGAGTAACCAGATCGGCTGCCGCCATCCACACAGCCACATCGTCGAAGGCGCAAGCGGGCAGCGAGTGAATCGTATTTCCAGCGTTGTGTGCCTGAATCGCGCTGGCAATCAACGAACTGTCCAGCCCTTCGCCTACCAAATACACTTGCAGCTTGGGGCGCGCCCGACGCAGCGAAGCCGCCGCATCGACCAGTTCGCGAAGACCCTTCTTCACATCCATCCGCCCGATGTAAACAACTGCCTCGGCGGTCGGGTCTATACCTAGTTTGCTTCTAGCCGCCAGACGATCACCGGGATGGAAGACAGTCAAGTCGCAGCCGTTGATGATCGCGCGAGTTTTCTCCGGCGAGGCGCCCATCGCGACAGCTTTGCTGCGCAGATCGCCGCTGACTGTAAGCACAAAATCGGCCTCGCGCAGAACCGCGCGCGTGTGCATAGCAGAGATGGGATCGCCGATGCGGTTGATGTCGGAGCCAATGCTCTCGGCAATAACAGAAACGGAGAGAGCCTTGCCGATTTTTAGTGCGGCATAGCCATCGGGATAGAGAAAGTAACTGAAGATCAGATCGGGGGCAAAGCTGCGCACGTGCGGAAGCAACTTGCGCGCAGCCATCCAGCCATTTATTGGTCGGGATAGCAGCGGCAGTGCGGGATAGTCGTAATAACTCGTCTTCACATCAGGCGGAGAATAGGAAGCGTCCAGCTTGTTGTAACTCCGGCTGCGCGGTTTGAGCAGCGCGGGATAAGTGGCATTTGGATAAAAGACGCGTAGCTCAGTGTTTCGCGCCAGTTCGCGCAGTGTTTGATAGGCCGACCGGCCCTGCCAGGGTTCCACCGAGCTGGGAAAGTACCGGGTGACAACCGCAATTCTGAGCTTCATGATTGACTCGATCCCGCAATCCGACTTTCGATGATGGAATGCAGCAGCGCGGCATAACGCAGCGCAAGCGGCTTGCGTTCGTATTGCGCAATCTTTTCAAGATCGGGTTGAAACTCAGTGGCAAGCGAATCGCCGCGCGCTGCGGCGT
Organism: uncultured Occallatibacter sp.; assembly: GCA_964408275.1. GTDB lineage: Bacteria > Acidobacteriota > Terriglobia > Terriglobales > Acidobacteriaceae > Telmatobacter. Next base: position 11,617 of record CAYOYX010000063.1, on the reverse strand, counting down.
CGATAAAGAGCCGGCGAATGCTCTGCTTATCGCCGCTGTCTGCCCACCATCCAGCGCGTAACTCTTCCACCATCCGGCGCGCGTCGCCCTCCGGATGAACGCAGGCCAGGATCGGTTTGCCCGCGCCGATGTAATCATAAAACTTCGCTGAAACATTCAGCCGGTCGTGAGTGATCAGCAAAACATAATCACTCTCGATCATTGCGGCCAGCGCTGCGTGTTGCGGCACATACCCTTTGAGTTCCACCATATCGCCGAGTTGTAATAGGGCTTCGCGGTAGCTCGGCTCCTCGATATGACCGATGAAGCGAAGCTTGAAGCGGGACTTGATCTCACATGGCAGCGATTGCAAGGCTTGAACCAGCGTCGTCGGCTCTGTCGAGTCGTAAATTGTGCCGATATAGGTGACGACGATCTTACCGTCGAGCCGGGATTGTGTGTCGGGATTCGCGCGGGGCAGCCTTGTAGCATCAAATCCATTCGGAATGAGCTGATACTTGCCTTCAGGATCGAGCGGATAGCGGGAGCGAATCTCACGCCGCGCGGCCTCGGTGACAGCGACAATAGCAGTGGCGCTCCTGACGGCTTCGGCTTCGGCTTGAATCGCGAATTTGCGGGCGCGCTCGCTGCGGCTGAAGCTGACCAAGTCGATGGTGGTCGAGAGCCATTCATCGCGGAAGTCGATCACGATAGGAAGCTGGGGAAACTCCTTACGTAGTCTCTTCACCACAAGCATTGTGGAGAATGGAGGCGCCGTGATGAGGACGAGGTCGATCTTCCGCTTTCTTACGATGCGCCGCGCGGCATAGGTAAGCAATGGAAGCCAGGTCACCTGCGGGTCGGGCAGCAGAAAATCCTGCAAAGCTCTCTTCAAAAATCCAGGCTTACCGGCTATCGAAGCAGCCGAATCTTTCCGAGGCTTGCCTCTCGTGATGAATTTCTTGATCCATTTTTTGATTCCGAAAGGAAGGTCAAGCGTGATCGTGCGATGGATATTGACTTCAGAGGGAATCTCGTCGAGGAGCGCAGGGTCTGAGCCTACGGCGGATGCGTTGCGGGCCGTCAGCACATCAAGCCGGATTCCTTCAGCGGGAAAGTAGCGCGCGAGAGTTGCTGCGCGCAGCACACCAACACCTCCCGCCGGCGGAAATGAATAGGTGACCAGCAGGACATTCATAAGTTCCATCAGCCAGCTTCCCCCGAAAGGGAAAATAATCGCACTCCCGCGCTATTCACCCAGCACCCGGAGCCGCGCAGGCATATGATCCTTGGCCAATTCATGACCGCAGCGCGTGCAAAATTGATCCGTCGCGCGCACAGTGCGGAAGCAGTTGCCGCAATTGGCTGCAAGCTGGTAATCGCACTGCGGACAGAAGTGGAAGTCGCTTTGCACCTGCGTCGAGCAGGAAGGGCAGCGCGATACCTCCGGCTGGCGCAGCAGAAAGTAAAGCACCGCGCCGATGCCGCCCGGCATCACCAGGCAGATGGCGAACCAGAAGCGCGCGCTCATTGCCCGCCGCGGCGCGTCCTTGCTCACGTAGCCCACCATCAGAAAGTAGAGAGCGGCCAGCAATCCCCAGGAGAGATTCAGATAAAGGCGCAGGCCGAGTGGCGGAGTATGATGCCCGTTCGGCATCACCGCCCAGACATAGTACTCCACCAGTGCGAAGGCGGCGGCGGCGGCCACAATCGACCAGACCGGAATCAGACGCGCATCGTCGTTCAAAGTTATGGATTCAGGATTTCGCATAGCAATCCCACTCTCAGAAGGTTTCTGGAGATCTAACTCAGTTTAACCTTGTTTTGAATGGACGGGAATGGAAATCGATAAGTTGCGTTTGATCTTCTGGATCCACGAATCTTATGGCGCGCAAGCTCCGTCGGCGGTCAAGACTTGCGCCGCAGCCAGCCGGCCAGCACCACGGAGGCCAGCAGCGCCGCGCTGAGAAAAAAGATGAACAGGCTCAATTGGCCCAGCTCGCCGGTCAGATGTTCTTCTTCAATCAGGGTATCGGCGATCAACCAGGCCAGCGGACCCAGAATGAGCAATATCACCAGTGTTGCTGCCAGCGCCACCGCTCGAATTCGTTTCCGCCCGGCCTTCTGCTCCTGCATTACGCCCTGCGAGGCGACCACCACTCGGCGGGTGCGATAAGCGACTGCACACTCTCGATCCGCCTGGGTTCCGGCCAGTGCAGAGATCAGATCGCGATCTGCCTGGTCGTCGCCAAGCGGTTTCATATTGCGCTCACCATCTTATTCGCCAATGCCGGTAACGGCGCGGAGTCCACACGCTCCAGCTTGGGTTTGAGTGCCGCCATTCCACGATAAAGCCTTGATTTTACAGTTGAAAGCGGCGCTCGCGTCACCTTCGCGATCTCCTCCAGCGAGAGATCCTCATGGAAGCGCAGCACCAGCACCTCGCGGTAGAGTGTGTCTAGTTGCATTAGCGCCGACGCAATCCGCTCCCGGTCCTCGAGGCGTGCAAAGCGGTCCAGCGGACTCGGCTCCTCCCCGGCAACCTCAAAACTCATCGACCGGTCATCTCCACTGTTGCTTTCAAATAATTCGTCCAGGCTGGCCATTGTCTTTTTGCGCCGCTGGTCGGTGACGAGGTTGCGCGCAATCGTAAAGAGCCAGGTGTCAAAGCGCGCCTTCCCGTTGAACTGCGCCCCGCGCACCAGCACCCGCATCCAGACCTCCTGGAAGAGATCCTCGGACCAATCTCGATTGCCGGTCAGGTAGAGCAAATAGCGCATCAGACGATGCTGGTAACGCACAATCAACTGATCCAGCAGACCGGCGTCCTGGCGCTTGAGTCCCGCGGCAACCGCAAGATTCTCCTGCCTTACCTGTTCGTCCACGGTGACGGACGCCGAAGCAAAAAACGGTCGAGCTGTGGCGGCAATACTCATCTCACTCCATTAGACGGCAAAAGATTTCCTGGAGTCTCAGAAAAACTCTTTCCGTCAGAATATCAGTCTCCCGAAAGTAATGATGCGGGCGATGGACCGGAACGAAACTGCGCAACTAGCGGTAGGGTGCCTCTTCGCGCCACGTTCGTCGAGGAATTCGGATTTGCTCATAGGCCTCTGTGTCTTCAAGCAGTTACGGCGCGGAAGGGTCACTCTTCTCTTCCACCGAATCCGTCCATTGCTTGCCGCAGCCTTCGCAGAGCCAGGAGTTGACCGGATCAACGCCTTCAAGTACCGGATCGGCCGCGCCGCAACTGGGGCAGACGGGAGGTTCGTACTCCTCGGCGGGCATTTTGGATTGATCGATGATGGATTGCGGAATCGGATTGGCAAGAATCCTGCGCGCCTCGTCCAGTTGATCGGCAGCGACCTGAATCCGTGGATTGGATTGATCAAGCGCAACCCGGTAGCCGAGTCCCTCAATCCAGCTCTCGATGCCTGCCTGCCGCAAGACTTCGCGAATCTGCCATGCCTGCTCCTGATCTTCACATTCGCAGAGTAAGACCTTCCAGGTGAATTCGCTAGGCTGACCTGCTTCGTCGCCATCCGCCGCCGAATTGTTGTTGCCATCCCATTGCCGATTCGTTAGGAGCGCAGTGGCAGCAGGAATTTCCTGTTTCGCAGGCTGCTCGCTCAGTCCGCGCTTCCTCATCTCGTCGCGGAGAACCTGTTGCGCAGTTTCGGTCAAATCGCCGATGCCGGCATGGAGTTCATACAACTCCGTCTCGCCCATTTCGCCATAAAGTTGCGTGAGGCTCTGCCAATCCGTAATGCTGTCGCTGTGCTTTGAAAACATGGAGAAAGTATAACGGCTCAAGCCTCGGTAAATCGGCTGTTCATCACAGCCGGTTGCGGCTTCTACACTATTTACATGGAAGTTTTGTATGGGGTTCATTCTGTAGAGGAGGCCGTCAAGGCGGGGCGGCGGCGCTTTGACCACGTATTAGTGGCTCGCGAGCGCGATGATGCGCGGCTGGAGCGGCTAACCGCTCTCTGTCGCGATGCCGGAATTCGCGTGCGGCAAGAGGGGCGCGAGCAGTTGACCGAGCTGGCCAAGACCCCTGCTCATCAGGGCGTGGTGGCATTGGTTCGTGCGCAGGAGTCGCTGGCTCTGGAGGATTTGTTTGCGCCGTTGCAGCCGGGAGCGGCGCGTCTGCTGCTGGCGATGGATGGCGTGGAAGATCCACAGAACCTGGGCGCTCTGCTGCGCGTTGCCGACGGCGCGGGGGTGGACGGCGTGGTGCTGACCGAGCGACGTTCGGCTCCGCTGAGTCCGGTTGCGGTGAAGGCCAGCGCTGGAGCCGCCGAACATCTGCGCATTGCTCGCGTGGTGAATCTGGTGCGCGCGCTGGAAGAGTTGAAGCGGCAAAATCTCTGGATCATCGGATTGGACGAACGCGGCGACAATGACTACGACCAGTTCGATCTGACCGGCGACTGCGTTCTGGTTTTGGGGCGCGAGGGCGCGGGGCTGCACGATCTGGTGAGGCGCAGCTGCGACCATCTGCTGCGCATTCCGATGAGCGGCGGCGTCAGTTCGCTGAATGTTTCGGCGGCGGGAGCGGTGGTGCTCTTTGAGGCCTTCCGACAGCGGCGCGCGAAGGCTCGGCAGGCCGAAGGCGCTCGCCCCAACGCTGCCAACGCGTCGAAACCAAAGAAGCAGAAAGGTCTGGGTTCATGAGTTTTTTTCTTGTCCGCGTGATGCATACTGCGGAACGATTCGGTCGAGCGAAGGGTACGGGCTTTAGCCCGTACAGTAACCTGTCCCAAAATATGCGGGCTTTAGCCCCTGAGGGAAATATCCCCCAGATTTGTTCATGGCTTCTCCTTTTATTAGCCGCACTCTCAGCTCTCCTCTGCGCTGCACAGACAGCTCCGCAACCGGAGCAGTCCCACAAAGGCCAGGTTATCTTCTCCCGCTCCAGCGACGAGAACGGCCAGACGACAACGCAATCCGGCCCCACCACAGCTACGCCCACAGTGCAAGCCGCCGCGCCGATTGCCAAGGACGATGAGCGCCGCGCCGTCACTTTCACAGCGTTCGATCTGGACGTTCACCTTCGCTCCGCAGAGCAGCAGATCGCCGTCCGCGCGCAGCTCACAATTCGCAATGACGGTAAGACCTCACTCACACATATTCCACTGCAACTATCCTCTTCGCTCAACTGGGAGCGAATTCGAGTAGGTGCTCATGACGTTGCTTTTCAAGTGGCCACGCTCAACTCAGACGTTGATCACACGGGCCAGTTGCATGAGGCTATCGTGACGCTGACACAGCCGCTGGCTCCGGGCGCATCCATCCAGCTTGACGTAACCTATTCAGGTGTCATTGCGCCCAGCGCTGAGCGCCTGCTCTCCATCGGCGCTCCCAGAGAAGTGGCCGAGCACTCCGACTGGGACCAGATCAGCGTGGGCTTCACTGGTCTGCGTGGCTTCGGCAACGTCGTCTGGTATCCCGCGGCCAGCGTTCCTGTTCTGCTCGGCGACGGAGCGCGCCTCTTCGATGAGTTGGGTGATCACAAGCTGCGGCTTGTTGGCGCTCACTTCCGCTTGCGCCTCACCGTCGAGTTTCCTCACGGAGAGGCCCCGACCATTGAGCTCATCAACGGGCATTCCGCACCTCTTGCCGTCACCGAATCCAACACGCTGGATGAGAGCCAGGAGGTTGCTTCAGTTGCCACCTCCAATTCCGTCGACACGACGCTCGGCTTCGAGACGCCCAGCCTCTTTGTCGCCATCCGCACAGCCCACCCCGGCGCGAACCTCACCGCATGGACGCTTCCCGCCGAGAACGTCTCGGTCGAAGCATGGAAGACGGCTGCAACGAATGTCACGCCCCTGTTGCAAAGCTGGCTGGGAGCACAGCCGCACACACAGCTCACACTTCTGGATTTGCCCGATTCCGAAGATTCACCTTACGAAACCGGCTCGTTGCTTGCCGCTCCGCTGGTGGAGGCCGGAGCAAAGACCAAGGTTGGCGCGCTGGACAGCGTTCTTGTCCACGCTCTTACACACGCATGGATTCAATCGCCGCAGCCTCCGCCCGCTTGGCTTAACGAAGGCGTGGCGAACTTCATGGGTACGCTGTGGGTTGAGAAGCAGCATGGACGCGACGCGGCTCTGAGTACGCTGGAGGCCGACCGTGCCGCCCTGTCGCTGGCCGAGCCAACCAGTCCCGGAGAGAGCGCCGGTCAACCGCTTCCTCAGGCCATCTCGCCGGTCTACTACCGCACCAAAGCCGCTTACGTTTTATGGATGCTGCGCGATCTGGTTGGCGATGCGGCGCTGGCATCCGCTCTTAAAACCTATTATTCGGCGGGCGGTGCTTCCTTTGAAAAACTGCTCGAGGCCTCCGCATCGCACCCCGATCTCGGTTGGTTCTTTGCTGACTGGGTTGACGCCGACAAGGGTCTGCCTGACCTGAGCATCGAGGGAGTCTTCCCCACCAGTGAGTCGGCGGGCAACTGGCTGGTCGCCGTCAGCGTGGCCAACGCCGGTTACGCCGCCGTCGAGGTCCCGGTCACAGTGCGGACGGAATCCGATCCCAACTCCGGCACAGAGGCGCGGGCGGTCACCCAGCGGCTGCGCATCCCAGCTCGCGGCAAGGCCATTCAGCGTATTGTCGTGCAAGGCAAGCCCGCAGAGGCGCAAGTGAACGACGGCACAGTTCCTGAGGTCCAGGCCAGCGTCCACGTCACGCGCATCGATTCGCCTAGGGACAGCTCCTCGTCGAGCATACCCAACACGTCGCGGCAATAACATTGGCAGAGAAATGAGGTTTCCAATGGCGATCTCGCGTTGGATGGTTTCTTTCAGGTTTGCAGCAATAGCGCTGCTCATTTTCATCACATTGCGTCTGCTTGGGCAATCTGCTCCCGCCGTTCAGCCGCCCACTCGTCCCGCTCCCACGCCGGCGCAACTGGCCATGCGCGCCGTCGCCGAGAAGGACCATCAGCGATTGATGGACCTGCTGGACATCAAGGAGCTGCGGCCCGGAGCCAACCAGAGCCTCAAGCCGCCCGCCCCCAACGCCGTCAACTATGACGAGGCGAAGGCCAACGTCTATCCCGCTTTGCCCGACCCGCTCCGGCTTAATAACGGCAAGCGCGTGAGCTCGGCTAAACTTTGGTGGACAAAGCGACGCCCGGAGATCGTCGAGGACTTCGACCGCGAGATTTTAGGCCGCGCTCCAGCCAACTTGCCCAAGGTGACGTGGGAGATCGTCAGCACAACAACGGACAAAGTCGGCGATGTGCCGGTAGTCGTCAAGCAGCTCGCCGGCCACGTGGACAACTCCGCTTACCCAAAGATTACGGTGAATATCCAACTGACGCTGGCCACTCCGGCCAACGCCAAAGGCCCCGTCCCCGTAATCATGGAGATCGCCTTTAGCAACGAATTCATGGCCTCCATCGCCCGGAGTATTCCCGAAATGATGCCCGGAAACCCCGGTCCAAGCTGGCAGCAGCAGGTGCTCGCCCGCGGCTGGGGCTACGCCGTGCTCTCGCCCACCAGCTATCAGGCCGACAACGGCGCGGGACTCACCGAGGGCATCATCGGCCTCGTGAACAAAGGCCAGCCGCGCAAGCTCGACGACTGGGGTACGCTGCGCGCCTGGGCCTGGGGAGCCAGCCGTGCTCTGGATTATTTTGAAACTGACAAGGCCGTCGATGCCAAACAAGTCGGTCTGGAGGGCCACTCCCGCTTCGGAAAAACGGCTCTCGTCGCCATGGCCTACGACCCGCGCTTCGCCATTGTCTACAGCAGCTCCTCCGGCACCGGCGGAGCCAAGCTCTACCGGCACATCTTCGGCGAGCTGACGGAGAATCTAGCCGCTACGGGCGAATACCACTGGATGGCCGGCAATTTTCTCAAGTACGCCGGTCCGCTCACTCCTGGTGATATGCCCGTCGATGCGCACGAGCTGATCGCCCTCTGCGCGTCGCGTCCGGTCTTCATCGGTGGCGGCGCAGTCAACGGAGACGGTTGGGCCGACCCCAACGGAATGTTTCTCGCCGCCGTCGCAGTTGGACCGGTCTATCGCCTCCTCGGCAAAAAAGATCTGGGCGCCACAACGCTTCCACCCATCGAGACTCCTTTGATCTCTGGCGACATCGCCTTCCGCCAGCACTCCGGCGGTCACACTCCGGCTCCAAACTGGCCCACTTTTCTCGACTTCGCCAGCCGCTATCTGCACACGCAATAATCTTTGCGTCATGGGAACCCCGCCCCAATCAACTGCGTATAGTAGTCAGAGCAAGGAGCACAATCCATGAGCAGCCAACCCTATCCCAACGCGCAGGCAATTTTTTACCAGCAGTATGAAGCAGTGCGTCGTGATGAAATCGTCGGTGTTCTGCTGGCTCTTTTTCTGGGCGGCATTGGCCTGCACCATTTCTATCTGCGCCGCACTGGCCTGGGTGTTTTCTATTGCTGCTTCTGCTGGACCCCGTTTCCCTGGGTTCTCGGCTTTATCGAGTGCTTCTTTATGCCCGGTCGCGTACGCGTCTTCAACGCTATTCAGGCGGCGGGAATTGCGGCGTCACTGGGAATCGCGATGCCTGGGTGGGGTCAGCCCTGGAATGTCACTGTCAACGTGCCGCCCGCGCCGCAGACTGGCTCGCTAACTGTTTGCTCACGCTGCGGCCAAACCTATCCGCTCGGCGCGCGCTTCTGCTCCGGCTGCGGTGCAGTGTTGTAGCGCCTACATATTCGCGTGGCCGGCGCGCATTGATTCATTGAACTGCGGCTTGGTGAAGTTCAGCGCCGCATCGAGCTTGGCCTGGTACTCCGAAGCAAAGGTCATCAGCAGCGGCGTCGCGGAGGCAAACTCCCCCGCCAGCCGCATCAGTCCCGCACCGGCTTTATCGCCCGCCATGCGCAGCAAGTCAGCCTCGGTTGTATTCAGATACTGCGCATCCATCGGGTCGGCGATCCACACCGGCTCGCCCGCGCCCAGCACGCCGGAAAGCCAGTAGACCTTGCGCAGCAGATATGCGAGGCGCTCCTCGTCATTGGTCTCCGTGAAGAGAAACTTCTTTTGCCAGCGGCTGTAGTAGCGCGTCGTCACCGGAACCGGCTGGCGGTTGCCCGACTTCAAAAACTCAAGCTGCCCTCTGTCCACCGTCTTGCGAATGGCGTTATAGACAAAGCTCTCCGCGTAGGGCTGCTCCATCGCCGGCACAATCTCAGCAAAGGTCTGTGTCACAGATGCTGCAACCTTGGCGTGCAGGTTGTTCTCGCCGCCATCGGCCAGGTGCATCTCGCCGTGAACAATGTACGTGTCCGCGCCGGAGGTCGAGCGATGAAAGGGCCATTGAAACTGCCCAAAGGCCACCGGCAGTCCGGCCAGCGTTACGGCGCACTCCGGCCGCGGATTGCGCAGCCGCTTGGCATGCGTCGCCAGATACGCTGTCATCTCTTCCAGCAGCTCCGGCTTGTCAAAGTCAAAGCCCTCGCTCAACTCCAGCTTGAGTGTCCGCCCGCCGCTGTCTTCCCCCGCGAGAACAGCCGAGGTCTCACAGGTTCCAGAAACGCTCAGCTTTGTGTCAGGGCACGACTTCAGTCGTGCCGCAAATGCAGCTGCATCAACGGGGGCTTTAGCCCCTGCGGTACGCTCTAATGGATTTGTATTCGAAATGCGGACGTCTCTCGCGCCCATCAACCCGAACTGAAAAATCGACGTGGGCCGCCCGTCCGTGCCAACACCCTCGGTTGCAATATCCATCGCCAGTCCAGCCTGTTTCGCGGCTGCTTCCAGTACGGATGCAAGTGTGGATTTCTGCGCTGCCGTCATAAGAGGGGAATCCTATCGCGGAGATCATTGCTTCTTTATTTTAGATGATATTGGTCCGAGATTAGGTGCGGTGAGCTGAGGGATGTTTCGGAGATGAGACCAAGCCAGCGAACAATGATGCAGTCGGCGCAAATAGTCTGCCACCATCACTGCACCAGGCCAAAGCCGTCTCAAGCTCCCAAAAGATGCGCCAGGTATTCTGCCGGTGAAATCACTTGAACGCCGTGTCTCCCCGTCTCAGGATAATGCTTCAGATTGCCTGTCACGAGCCATGCTCCTGCTGTATGAGCCAGTGCGAGAAACGGAGTATCTTTCGGGTCGGGGCATGGATAAGGCCATGAATCCAAGTCGGGAAGCCGAGTACTTTCTTCAATCAAGTACTCCAGCCAAAGAGGAGGAAAGTTGTAACGATAAAACTTTGCTCTCTGAATGACCTCACGGTACTCGGTCACGACTCGTGAACTCGTCACGATCTGTACCGTTCCACCCAACACCCAATCCGTGACGATTTTTGCCGGCGGTCCGGCAGGACTGATGCTTGCAGATACGATTACATTGGTGTCGAGAACAATTAAGCGCATGTATTCTCCACGCGCTCCGTGGCTGCCTCGCTCTCCGTAGAACTGCGGACACGGCTGATCTCCGCTTCAATCTCTTCTTCGGTTAGCAGATTGGCCCCCGACGCTTCGGCCATGCGCCATCCCTCGCGCAGACTGGCCAACGCCATCGCCCGCCGCAGCTCACGATCTTCCTTCACCACATCGCCAAAAACAGGAACCAGGAAGAATGCAGGGCCGCTCTGACCCACCAGAAGCGTGGTTTCTCCTCGGGGGATATTCGCAAGAACTTTTGCTCCCCGCGTTCGGAACTCACGTAGTGATACTTGACGCATAAACCACCTCTGCCGTAAGTGTAGCCGAAACGGCTACATAATGCAATCTATCGAAAACAAACTACACTCAGAGCGCATCTTTCCAGTTCTTCGACCTCTGGCCGATTACCCCGTCGCACGAGGCATTTACAATAGCAACTGTGCAGCCAGAAAACTCTTCTCCGATCATTCTTGCCGAGCGACTGACCAAGGTTTATGCGGCGGGCCGGCTTCAGGTCACTGCTGTTCGCTCCGTTTCGCTCTCCGTCGAGCCGGGAGAGTTTGTCGCCATTGTCGGGCCGTCCGGCTCAGGCAAGTCCACGCTCTTTTATCTGCTGGGCGGGCTCACGCAAGCCACTGAAGGCCGCGTGGTGATTGACGGAATAGACTTTGCCTCGCTCAACGACGCTCAACGCACACGCCTGCGCAAGCACCGCATCGGATTCGTCTTCCAGAAGTTCAACCTGCTGCCAACGCTCTCGGCGATGGGCAACATCGAGATTGCTCACGCGGTGAGCGGGCGCGCCAAAGGAAAAAATGGGCAGCCTTTGGACCGCGAGTATCTCGATCACCTCAGCGATCTGCTCTCGATCAAAGGGCGGCTCGCGCACCGGCCCAGCGAGTTGAGCGGAGGCGAACAGCAGCGTGTGGCCATTGCGCGGGCGCTGATCTGCCGTCCTGCGATTGTGCTGGCCGACGAGCCGACCGGCAACCTCGATACAAAAAGCTCGGACGCGGTGCTCTCCATGCTGGTGCGCTCCAACCGCGAACTGGGCCAGACGACGCTGATGATTACTCACAACCCTGAAGCGGCTTCGATTGCCGGACGCATCCTGCATATGCGCGACGGGGAGATTGTGCGCGAGGAGAAGGGAACAGGTGCGGCTCCAGCGCGACTCGCCGCAGTTTGACCGGATTTGGGCCGCCCGGTATACTCAATCTTGCAACAAGCGGGAGTAGCTCAGTGGTAGAGCA
>CAYOYX010000062.1:0-21484 GCA_964408275.1 uncultured Occallatibacter sp. | reverse complement strand
TTCGGCTGTTAACCGAAGGGTTGTAGGTTCGAGTCCTACCTGAGGAGCCAATAGACATTTATTTTCAATAGTTTACACGACTCATAAATACAGATACCACCAGAAATACCATCCAACTCATTCCGTGACTCGGCCTGAAAACTCAAGAGCATTGTGCGTGCCAGATCGGCGACGTGGAACCCGGCCGTACTTCGCTTGGCCGGTGCGACAACTTGCAATGTGTCGCATCGAACCCAAGGGCAAAAGCATTCTGAGCATGACACCCCACACATTCTGAATTGCCTAGGTATGCCGTTCATTCTGAGGCGCTATGATTATCTGGAAGCAATAAATGTCAAAAACGATGCAAGTCATTCTTCACCTCTCAGACGTCCATTTCGGGTGCGCACCTTCATCTCCGTGTAGTCGCGCACTTCGCTGAATGCGCCACTGGCATTGCCGACCCGGAAGTAGTTGACCCATCCGGCAAGCGAGGCGTTGATTTGCGCCACCACTTTCGGCAGAGGGGTTGCTCCGCTGGCACCAGCCGATCCGTCGCGGCTTCCTGTTGACCTGCTGAGGCCCTTTCCGGCAGAGGAAATGAAGACCTGGAAGGTGAGCTCGGCAGTTGGGAATGTGAGGAACAACAGTCCAGACCTACTCGTTCCGACTGCATGAATTCCCGCTGTTCAGTTCTGGAAACGCGGTTTGTGCGCAGCAATTGGACCGCGGCCAGAGCCGTTCGCGGTACAATGTCTTCGTTGTCTTAGCCAAGATCAACCTATCTGCGAGGAGCGGAAATGCGGGTTTGTGTTCGAGACGAATCGCCTGCCGGACAGAGTCTTTACGAGATGGCGCTTGAGTTTCTGAGCGATCGGATTACCGTACGCGAGCTATTGAGGGAGCGGGTTCATCACGAGGTCCGTGAATTCAACCGTCACGAGGACCAAATCGTATTCAATGGGCTTGCTCAGCCCGATGATATTGAACAAGTCCTGAACGGCCGCCGATCAGAATGCCATCTCAAGAAGCATCGAATCCTCGACTGGGAATCACAGTTTGCTCACGCGACAAATGCGTTCGAAAAGAATGGATTTTTCATTCTCATCGACGACAAACAGGCCGAGTCCCTCGACCAGGAGTTCGTGATCGGGCCGACGACGAACGTCACCTTTGTCAAACTGGTTCCGCTGGTCGGGGGCTGATCAATGCGGAACGCCGTTTCCGTCGAACCATTTGTTTTCTCTCCGACTGATCCGCTTGCTGCGGAGCACAATGCTGTTCTGCTCTGGGTCCACGAAGCAATCTATTCGGCGGACGGTAATCACTATTGGGTAGACATCGACCTAAAGACGCTCGAAAGCGGACGGACCCTTCTTGACGCGAAGCCAGATCAGGCTCGGAGGATCGTACTTGCGGCGCTTGCACAGGCTCGATATTGGGAAGTGGGCCTCCACCAGATTCGCGACAGCGCAACATCCAGACTAGATATCCCGAACATCCACCATCATCCCGCGTTCAAGCAGTTCGAAGTTCCCCGACATCATATTCTCAAAGTCATAGAAGCCCTGATTCGGCGGGCCATTCCATTCGAGCGCGACGAGATAGCCTCTCTTCTCCAATGGTGCGTGCAGACAAGTTATCTACGCGGTATCCAAGCCGGATTCATGGTCAAGACGCTCGAGCGTTACGCTGCAGCAAATCCTCTTGACCAGGAATTGAAATTCCTTTGCAAGGATTATGCTGACAAACTCCGGAGTACCAGCACTGTCTGGCGAAGCTTCGACAAGAGCAAAGCAAACGCGCTTGACCGACTCATCGCGGAGACTGATGCTCCGTCCTATCTCATTCCCTGTGAGTATTGGAGCGTAGCGGTCAACTCCGCCGTTAGCACCCTTGCCCCACCCGTCCGCGAACCCTGGCTCGCACTACTGAAACATTCGCTCAGCGCCACAATGGCGCGTCCGTCTGATCGATGGCGAAAGACAGGCATGGAGCTCATCGCAAAAATCGGTGAGCAGCAGTTCCGGGATGCGCTGGAGCATTGGCTTCCACTCGTCTCCAAAGGCCGCACAACTCCTGGAACGCCGACATACGTTGGAGACATACGCGGCGTGGCAATCTCAATTCACGAGGAAAATGCGAACGCATTGCGCGGATTCCTTTGGATGATCCCGCTACTGCCACGTCGGGAAGAGCTTGCACGCCTTGTAGCCTCGCTCGCGCTCACAGCATACAAGAAGGTTCCTGGTGTTGGCCCGCTCGCTGTCAAGGTGGGCAACGCTGCCGTCTACTGCCTGTCGCAGATGATCTCTCCAGAGGCGATGGTACAGCTCGCCATGCTCAAGGTGCGGGTTCGATTTGGAACGGCTCAAAAGGAGGTAGAGAAGGCTTTTGATGTCGCGGCAGTCGAACTGAATCTTCCACGCGACCAGGTCGAAGAAATGAGTGTTCCAAGCTGCGGACTGGAATCTGTTGGTTTTCGGGAAGAGCCCGTTGGCAGGTATCGGGCGCAGCTTTTGGTCACGGGCAGTGATGCCGAACTCCGATGGTTCGATCCGCAGGGCAAGCAACTGAAGTCAGTCTCTGCATCGGCAAAAGCTGAAAACGGCGAAACAGTCAAGGAACTGCAATCTGACCTGAAGGATGTCCAGTCCATGCTCACCGCGCAACGTGAGCGCATTGACTCCCTCTTTCTTGAACAGAAATCCTGGTCTGTCGGAGTCTGGTTCGATCGCTACGTTCACCATCCGCTGGTCGGAACTATTGCGCGCCGTCTGATATGGGTCGCGCAGGACACTCCGATTACAATCGTTGATGGCTTGGCCGTGGATGTCGATGGAAAAACCATTGACATTCCCACGGACGCAATCGTTCGATTGTGGCACCCAGCCGGCCGGAGCGTTGATGAAGTCATTGCATGGCGGCGCCGCATCGAGTCGCTGGGAATCGTCCAGCCATTTAAACAGGCCCACCGCGAGGTCTATCTGCTGACGGACGCCGAGCGCCGCACCTCGACCTATTCCAACCGCTTTGCCGCACATGTTTTGCGCCAGCACCAGTTCAATGCCTTGTGCGCAACACGGCGCTGGAAGAACAAGCTGCGTCTAATGGTCGATGACATCTATCCGCCTGCTAGCCGCGATCTGCCCGCTTGGAATCTGCGCGCCGAGTTCTGGATCGAAGGCGTCGGTGATCAGTTTGGAGAGGATACCAACGATTCCGGCGTTTTCCTGCGTTTGGTATCCGATCAGGTCCGTTTCTACAGGATGGATGCCGCCACAAGTCTCGCTTATGCCGCTGGCGGTGGGTACACCTCCCGCGCAGCCGGACCCGGAACTGACAACCTGAACGAGCCGTTGCCGCTCGAACAGATTCCCGCGCTCGTGCTTTCTGAGATTATGCGCGATATTGATCTCTTTGTCGGCGTGGCATCGATTGGCAACGACCCAACGTGGCAGGACGGTGGCTCTGGTGGGCGATATATCGAGTATTGGCAGAACTACTCTTTTGGCGAGCTTTCCGGAACGGCAGTTTCGCGTCGTGAAACGCTGGAGCATCTGCTTCCCCGGCTGAAGATTGAAGAACGATGTGTTCTCACTGACAGGTTCCTCTTGGTCAAAGGCTCCAGGCGCACATACAAGATTCACCTGGGGTCCGGCAATGTCTTGATGGAGCCCAATGATCAGTATCAGGTGTGCGAGTAACCAGCCGGTTGAGCGCGTCGTAGGCGAAGGTCGTGATTTTACCGTTGAAATCGGTGAGCGAGGTCAGATTACCGGCCGGATCGTACAGCCTCGATTCTTTCAGCGAGCCGTCGGGAAGGGTTACGGACTTCAGCCGGTTAAGCGCATCATAGGCGTTCTGCGTTGTGTGGCCGTTTTCGTCGGTTACGTTGATTTGGTTGCCGTCACCGTCGTAGGCATAAGTCGTTGTATTGTTTGGCGCACTGTTGGGGGAACCCTCCTGAACGACGGAGGTCAGCTGGTTCGCGGCATCGTAGTTGCTCTGGATTACGTTGCCTGCTTGATCTGTAACCGAGATAACATTGCCCGCCGCGTCGTAGGCATTGGTGACCGTGGTCTTATCCGGATAGGTCGTCGTGATCAGGCGCTTGCGCGCGTCGTATTGGTATTGGGTGGTGTTGTTATTGGGATCGGTACTGGAGATTTGATTGCCGGCGTCGTCGTATGCGTAGCTTGTACTGCCCGCCGTGTTTTTGACAGTGATGAGACGGCCGGCCTTGTCGTAAACATAGGTCGTCGTTTGGCCGAGAGGGTCGGTCTCGGTCCATTTGCGGCCGTCGGCGTAATAGGTATACGAGGTTGTGCTGGGGGTGGCCGAGCCCGAGCCGCGAGTGACCGAGACCAGACGGCCCGCCAGATCGTATGTGTTGAGTGTGACATTGCCGGCCTGATCGGTCGATGTGATCACATTGTTACGGAAGTCGTAGGTCTTGGTAGTCTTGGTCGCCGGTGTAATTGAATTCGACGGATAGTCCACCTCGATGAGTCTGTTCAGGACATCGTACTTGTATATCGTGACGTTTCCATCCGGGTCGGTGGTTTGGGTTCTGTTGCCGTTCGCGTCATATTGCGATTTTGTTACGCTTCCCAGCGGCGCGTTGGTTTGAACCAGGTTGCCCACAGTATCGTACTGGTAGGTAGTGGCTGAACCCGTCGTGCTTCCATTCGGAGGCGGCAGGGTCATGGAGAGCTTGTTGCCAAACAAGTTATAGGTGTAGGAGGTCGTGCGTCCCAGTGCGTCGGTGCTGCTGGTCAGGCTGCCAAACGCATCGTAGATGAATTGAGATGCTTTCGCCGGTTGAGCGGTGAGATCGTAGCCGACCACCCCTGCTTGAAGTGTGCCGTTGGCGCTGAAGAGGAAACCAGCGACAATGCCCAGGCTGTCGGTCGTACTCTGCGGGTTATAGTTGGCGTCGTAATTGAAGGTCCGCACATTGCCCAACTCGTCCGTCGTCGATGTCTGTTCACTGTATTGGTTGTAGGTGGAAATGCTCGTCGTATTAACGCTGGTTGCCGTGACCGGATAGGTGGTTGGTGCCGTTAGGATCGGTGTAGATGTAGGAGGACGGGTTGTGCTGACTTCCGTCCCGGCAATCCCACATGGAACCATCGGGAATTACTATGCCGAGTGGGCAGGCCTGGGCGAAGTCAATAAGCGTTCCGTGGAAGCCTGGCTCAGGCGTGTAGAACACAAAATAATACGGGAAGAGATCTAGACAGCCACTTGGCCTCGTGCATGGCAGCATATTAGGCGTAAAATTAAAGGTTTTGCGTTGTCCGCCCAGCGTAAAAGTCACATTACCCGCGTTGTCCACTGCGAGGTTTACATTGATTCCGAGATTCCAGCCATAGCCGAAATCACCGCTTGTTCCGGCATTCAGTGAGTCGTATTGGCGTTGGATATTAATGGGAAGACCAACGGCAGGAACAACCAAATCGGTGGCGACTGTTGTAAGGCGACCCGGTTTATAGTTACCGGCGACCGTGATCCGCACGAGACTATATTGTGAATTGCCGGCAGTGTCATTTGCCTGGAGTTGAATCCAGTACGATCCATTAACCAGCGTTGTAGTATCAAGCGTGGCAATCGTACCGGAAGTCTGCGTGATTAAAAGAGGAGTGCCAATGGTGGGACTGCTTGCCGAATAATAAATCAGCGTTCCGCTGCCAGACTGAAGAGCAACATTGGGAGCGAGTGTGATGGGAACCAAGCCGGTAACGGTTGAACCGTAAGCAGGGCTTCCGATCCATCCTTGCGGATCTTGTAGTGCGGGAACCACTGTAACATTGATTTGCAGCGGAGCGCTGCCGCCCAGACCGTTGCTTACGATCACTTGCAGAAGGTAGGTTCCAACCTCAGTAAAGGAAGCAGTCGCCGTAAACGTTCCGTTCGTTACTGGCTGCTGCACAGGGGTAAAGGTGACAGTGCCAGGCCCTGTTAGCATCGTCCAGGTAGCCGTAAGTGAGTTGCCCAGGCTGTCCGTGGCAGTACCATTCAGTTGAAGCGCGTTTGGCATTGATACCGAAGTCGGCGCAGATACGCCGACGGAAATCTCATTGCCGGACGGGTTCGATGTGGTGGGCGGCGTCCATACTCCACTGAGAGTATTGGTAACAACATTTCGGTTGACGGAGTCAACGACCATAATGGTATATGCACCAGAATTATGGTCGAATCCGAACGGAACTTCTCCATTGGTATCGGTCGTTCCCCCTTGAGATATATTGTTGGCTCCTTGCACATAGAATCCAACATTTGTATCGAAAACCGGCAATCCGGAAGAATCCTTGGCCACAACGATATACGTTTGACCTGTGCAATTGTTGCTGCAGATTATGTTAGAGGCAAATGCAAGTGATCCCACAGGTGGTGGAGTCGGGTAGTTGTTGTTGAGACCTCCAGTCACCCAGTTCCATGGCACCGCGGTCGCTGGGACAGGGTTGGTCAAGTTAACGCCATTTATCGAGACAACAAACCCTGAACCACCGTTGTCAGCATAATGATTATCGTTGACTCCTAACTGAAGCTGAGTCGCTCCGACTGGAACTACAAAGTTTCTCGAAGATGCGCCTATTGCAATGGGTTCGATAACTGCCCCATTGTTATCCGTAAAAGCTCCTACAAGTCCGCTCTGTCCGAGTGTTGGCGGCGCGATCAGAGCAATACTTCCCTCGGGATTCTGTGCTACCGGAACGATCCAGGACGCGGAAACACTGCCTGAAGTCAATAGTTGACCACTGACGACTGCTGTCGCCTGAATACTATCATTGCATGATGATTTGTAGTTTGCCGCGTTTCGATCAATCTGGCGCGCAGCGCGTGCTCTTGCAAGAATTCAATGGCAGATTTCATAGGGTTCCTTCTTAGGCGGACGGCGACTGCTGTCCGGTTTTGGGCATGAGTATTCAGGCCAGTTAGTAGGTAAGTGGATAAGTTAAGTTGGAAGACGATTTGATCTATATATCCGGATGCGGCGATTGTGCGTCGGCAGCGCGGTCAGTTATGTTATTCAATGGTCAATTCGCTATCGATTACCCCCGCATCCTTTCTTCATCGAGCGGAGAAGCATTGTGTGTATGGCAATCGTGCTGCGACAGGCCATTTGCCGCGCATCAAGAAGTAGCTATCCCTGGTGGAATACACTCATATTTGCAATTGAGCGGACACACTATAAGTTAAAGTCAGTAACTAACTTGCAATAATGAATCAACTGCCCAAAGTCAGCCGTTTGCCTTTAGCCGGCAGTACTGTTCCTCGGTCAAATTCAAAATGACACCGCCCCATCCCTTTTCGATAGCCCGGTTGAGTGCTTTTTTCTGTTGCATACTTGGCAAAGCTCCACCCCGTTCTGAAATTTCGATTATCTTCTTCACTGACAAGAAGCTCAGTATTCTGGGCAGCTTCGTTTGAAGATATTCGTCGACGAATCGGCAAATCCAGCAACCACTGTTCGAACGATGAAAGATCATTTGAACGCGGTGACGAGTGTCTGAGTAAGAAGCAGTGCGCGCATAGGATGAGAAGGGAAGAATGATTCCAGATGCTGGCCTCACCGAGCGGAAGGCGGATGTTGTGCGTCCCGCGGATAGCTGCGGAAAGGGCAGGATATTGCTTGGTGATTGCCCGTCTTGCGCAACAAAGAACTTCTTGATCATCCATTTTGGAGCGAGGGCTGGAGGAGTTTCTGGATCGCGGAAGTTGTACCTTGCTCCCGCGATATTTGTTGAGGGCGGAATGAGTACCCAATCCCCGTCTGCACGAATGCTAAGCCCTGACGCGATTCTCCGGTCAGCATTACGAAGAATCATGCCTTCGGGCCACTGAAAGAACGCGCAATCCGGAATACCGAGGACTGCGGATTCCAGTGTTTCATTCCAGTCTGTTTCGGCTTCGTACTTATACGTGATCGAGAGGAACGAAGCCCCGAGTGAGCGGTCAGCATTGCCGGCTGTTTGGTTACCGACGCCCAATGATCTGGGAGAGGTTGGTCCGCCTAGAAGAGTGGGCAGGTTAAGGGCGAGGCGGCTTCGGGATGTACCGCTTACGCGCAGTTGCCTGTTCGGCCTCGTGTTTCTGACGGCGTTCACGCGCGAGCCTAGGCAGGCGCCGATTGGGCATTAGGCCGGCATCTGTCCAACGTCGGATCGTCTTCTCGGAGCAGAGGAATAGATCCATCAGATCGGCCTTTTTGTAGATAGCGAGAATGTCGAGGTCGCGGTCCTTCGCAAGCTCAGCGAGAAAGGGATAGTCTTGGGCTAGCTCCGCATGACTGCGGCAGGCAGGATGGGTAGGAGAAGGGGAGACGCGCGTGCGGTGTCCAAACGGATTACTGTATTTGTTGGCCATCAGCGCTCCCTCCAATCCGAACCCAGTGCTCGATCCCCTTGGCGGTCAGCCTTCATAACGCTTCTCAGCAGCAACGATCTTGTTTTGCATCCACTCGTCGATGGATGAGCGAGTCCAGCCGACAGCCCTTTTGCCGATTCTGATTTTTTGGGGAAAGACCCCATCCCTCATCTCGGCGTAGATCGAACTTCGGCATTTTCCGGTTATAGCCATCACCGTTAGTAATCTCAGAATTTGCTCGGACATGATTCTCCCTTTCGACTTCCGGTCGCGCACCCACACGGGCCCTCCGCACGGGACAATTCCTGGTGGGCCTCAAGCTCAGAAGCCGTTACCGTGGTGCTGAGAGATCGAGTTTTCCGTGCTGGCCGGAGCTGTACATGTGCTAAAGTAGCCCGGGGAAGGGTGTCGGGGGAACGTCCAGCAGGACAGAATCTGAGATATTTTTAAAACTGTTGCGTGAGAAAACAGACAGTACACTTTGCCGAAACGGCAAGCCGTTGTCTGTTTCCAAAGACTCTAGATGTTCGTTAGACAGTCCGAGTGAAGAGCATTGCTGTCTGGAGAGCACTATTTTCTCCGAGCGCCTATGCTCTCGGTTAGACTATGCAACCTTGCGAATGGCAACAACCTTAGTTCTTTCCTTGTTCAATTCTGTGTCCAAGAAATCGGCCCACCACTGCATCATTGCTGTGCGCTGCGGCAAATAAAGTGCATAGTTATATGCTGCGTCAGTCTTGTCATCATTCGCATGCGCAAGCTGTAACTCGACGTGTTCTTTATCAAAGCCATTTTCCGCTAAGATCGTACGCGCCAGTCCCCTGTACCCGTGGCCTGTCATAATACCCTTATAGCCAATATCAGCGAGCGCATTCAGTAGTGAATTGGAGTTGATACTTCCGTTGACAGTTTGCGAATTCAGGCCCGGAAAAACGAAGCGCTTTTCGCCTGCCATCTGTTTCAACTGCCGCAGGATTGCTACGGACTGACGGGACAATGGAACAAGATGTGTCCTGTCTTTCTTCGTTCGGTCGGCGTCGACCTTCCAAAACAAGTTTTCAAAGTCAAACTCTGTCCAGGGCGCGTCCAATAGTTCTTCTGTTCGAACAAACATGAGCGCCATGAGTTTCAGTGCAAACTTGACGACCAAATGTCCATCGTAATCGTCCATCGCGGCTAAAAGTGCAGGAAGCTGATGCGGTTCGATGCGTGCGCGATTTTTCGTCTTGCGTGGGCTGAGGACATCGCTTGGCCTAAAAGCCGCGGCTGGATTTACTTCGGCAAGGTCATGCGTCACAGCGTACCGGTAGATCTGGCTGATTGTGCCGTGTTGACGCTGTGCAACGTCGCGAGCGCCCTTGCCCTTGAATCGCCGCCCTTCGCCTTCACCACTTTCTATCTCTAATATCAAGGTTCGAATCTCAGACGGTTTGATCTCGGTAATCGGCTTGTGCCCAATGGCGGGGAATACGTCGGCTTCAAGACGACGGAGGATGTATGCTGCCGTATCGCTATCAACGCCGGGTGCCCACCAGTTATGCCATTTGAGAGCTACGGCCTTAAAAGAGTTCGCATCACTGGCCTTATGCTCTTTGGCCTGAACCTTCACGGCGGTTTTTTCGGCCTTGCGCTGTGCCATTGGATCGTTGCCTTTGGCTAGTTCGCTCCGGGCTGTCATGTGGGCGTCCCGAGCATCGGCAAGCGGCACATCGGGATACTTGCCAAGCGGCATGGTTTTTTGTTTCCCGTCATAACGATAATTCCAGCGCCACAGTTTGCCGCCTGCCGGTGAAACGAGCAAATACAAGCCTCCAGCGTCGGCCAGTCTATATGCCTTGGACACGGGCTTTGCGGTGCGGATTTTCACGTCTGTGAGTGCCATCGCAGTCTCCCATCGACTGCTACAAGCATAGCAGTATTCTCTATAAAATACCATCAAAAATACCATCATATTTTCGAGGCTGTCCTCGAATTTCGGCGTACGTCCATGGACGTATATTGAAGTTATCTTATTGATATTGCGTTTGTTATATTGAACTCAGTGGACTTCATCAAAACTCGATGGACATATATTTGGCTTTTACCTGAGGAGCCAGATTCATACCCGCTTAAATACTGCACTTCCTTGACTTTCCCTTCAAACTGCCCCTGAGATTGCACTAACCCCGCAGTGAGGGCTTCAAACGCGCCCAATATCCGGCAGCAAAAGACAATCCTCATGACAGTCACCGTTTTTCGGCGTCACAACCGGGACAACTTCATTGCCTGCGTAGTTCTGAATAATCAGAACTACGCCGTAGACCTGACAATTGATCGCATCCTCGGCCACATCTGCCTTCCTTTGCGGGACCGATTATTTGCCTGATCCGGCGGGCTGGGTTTGCGTATTCTTGACGGGCGGCAACTGAACGATGACCTCGTTGGGTTTGGCGTAATGCAACTGCTCACGCGCCGCAACACCGATGGCGTCGGGGTTGGAGTTGAGGCGGTCGATGCGCTCGCGCAGCCGGGAATTGTCCTGCTGTAGGTCGTCGATCTCCTTGCGCAGCGCGCGCTCCTCAGCGCGCTTCTGCCGCCAATCGAGTACTCCGTTTTTGCCGGTAACGCCATGCAGGACCAGCAAGAGCGCCAGCGCCACGGCCAGAACCGACACCGCCGGACGCCAGACACGTCGCACCCAGGTCAGCGCACGTTTAGGCGTGGAAACGACCTCCTGCGCGCTCTTCCCGGCTTGTATTGTTTCGACCGGCATGGGATCCTATCCGCGTTTAACCCAGCACAAAAGCCTTGGCCGCCACTTGCAGCGCCTCCGAATCCTGCTCGCTGCGCGCTTCCGTATATGCCCGCACCACCGGCTCGGTCCCGGAGAGGCGATAGCAGACCCAGGAGCCGTCGGCGAGTATCAGCTTGAGCCCGTCGGTCCTGACCACTTGCACAACCTTGCGCCCGCTCAACTCGGCGGGATCGGCCTTCAACTTCTCAGTGAACGTGGTCATGCCTGCTGGGGTCAAGCGGAAGTTAGCGCGAATCGGATAAAAGGAACCAACCTTGCCAAATAATTCCTTGAGTTGCACTCCAAGCGTCTTGCCGCGACGGGCCACCATCTCAGCCACCAGCAGGCCAGCCAGCACTCCGTCTTTCTCCGGCACGTGACCGCGAATAGTTAGCCCCGCCGACTCTTCGCCGCCGATGGCGATCTTGTCGCCGTTGATCAATTCGCCAATGTACTTGAAGCCCACCGGAGTTTCAAAAAGAGGAACTTTATGGTAATCAGCCAGCGCGTTAATCAGATTAGTGGTCGCCACGCTCTTGGCCACGCCATTGCGCCAGCCGCGCGTCTCCACCAGATAGTCGAAGAGCAGCGCGATGATGTAGTTTGGCTGGATAAATGTGCCGTCGGCATCGACCACTCCGAAGCGGTCCGCATCGCCATCGGTCGCAATGCCGAGAGCCGCGCCCGTCTCCTTCATCTTCGCCTTGGCATCGCCGAGCAGATGGTCGTCCGGCTCCGGCGCATGGCCGCCGAAGAGCACGTCGCGATAATCGTGAACCGTCTCAACAGCTACGCCCGCCTCGCGCAGCAACTCGGAGCTGTAGCCGCGCCCCGCGCCCCAGAAAGGATCGTAGACCACCTTGATGCCGGATTTAGCAATTACATTAAGGTCGATCAGTTCAGCCAGCCGCTTGAGGAAGGCGGGCTTCACGTCGGCCGTCTCGAAGCCGTCTGCGAGAACGTCAGCCGTCGGAATCGCCGCGCCACTACTCTGCAATGCCGCAATCGCCGCTTCGATCTGCTTCGTCACATCGGGCAGCGCCGGCGCGCCGTCGTGTGTGGAGAACTTGATGCCGTTGTACTCGGGCGGATTGTGCGAGGCGGTAAAGTTGATGGCGCCGGAGGTCTTCATCTCGCGCACGGCATAGGCGATGGCCGGCGTCGGAGCGGCTTCGGGAATCACAATCGGCGTCACTCCCGCTGCGGCCAGCACGCGCGCGGCTACATCCACAAAGCTCTCGCCGAGAAAGCGCGGGTCGCGGCCCACGAGTACGCGATGCGGCTCCGGCTGCGTCTTCACAAAAGCGGCAATCCCCGCCACCGCCAAGCGAATATTCGCCACATTAAACTCATCGGCGACAATTGCCCGCCAGCCGGAGGTCCCAAACCTGATCCCAGTTGCCATCAACTTCTCCTTATTTACAGTGTAACGGCTCCGATTTCAGAGTGCCTTACTAAGACGGTTTGAATATGCAACAGGTCGTCACACAATGCCGATTATGGAAATTGTTTTTTGTGCAGCGCACATTTCTGGATACATAATTGATTTCATCGGCAATCAAATATGCCTAAAGCGACGCCTCCAATCCGCCTCGTCCTCACCACCACGGCCAATCCCGAAGAGGCCGCGCAGCTGGGGCGCGCGCTCGTCGAGGAGCGGCTGGCGGCCTGCGCCACACTCATTCCCGGCGCGCACTCCATCTATCGTTGGCAGGGAGCGGTTGAGTCCGCGACGGAGACCCTGCTGCTGATCAAAACCGGAGTCGAGCAGCTTGAGGCGCTAGAGGCGCGGCTGCGCGAGCTGCACAGCTACGAGACGCCTGAGTTTCTGGTCCTGGGAGTTGAGGGCGCAAGTGAGCCTTATCTGGAGTGGCTGCTCGGAGCGCTTGGCAAGGATTGATCGGGGAGATTCGCCCGCACCTCGCTACAATCAAGTCAGGGGACCTCAGTACAGGTCTTTATCGCTTTTCTACCTTCCCTCAGGGGCTAAAGCCCTCGTTCTTGCGCTTCTGTATCGGCACGACTAAACTCGTGCCCTTTCAAAGAGTCGATATATTCAGAGGATTCCTAACGATGATCCAGTACCTCTATCTCGGACGAGTAAGCTATGACGATGGTTTGAGTTTCCAGGCGGAGATTGCAGCGCTCGTAGCTGAGGGACGCGTCCAGAACGTGCTGTTGCTGCTGGAGCATCCTCCGGTATTGACGCTGGGACGCAACGCAGATCGCTCCAACATTCTCGCCTCCGATGAGTTGCTCGCTCGGCGCGGCGTAGCGGTACATGAGATCAACCGCGGCGGCGATGTGACATATCACGGGCCGGGGCAGTTGGTCGGCTATCCGATCTTTGATCTGCGCACGCTGCGCACCGCCAGTGGCAGCCGCATGGGTCCGGTGGACTTTGTGCGCGGGATGGAAGAGGCTCTGATTCGCCTCTGCGGCGGATTTGGCGTACGCGCTGGACGGATCAAAGGGCTGACCGGCATTTGGTGCCCGGCGGAAAATGGGCCGGAGCGAAAGATTGCGGCGATTGGCATTCACGTGGCGCGCGGCATTACCTCGCACGGTTTCGCCTTCAACGTCAGTACCGACCTCAGAGGCTTCGACCTGATCGTTCCCTGCGGGATCTCCGGCTGTGCCGTGACCAGCCTACAGCAAGAAGTCAAGAGCCTGGAGGACCTGCCTACGCTGGAAACAATTGCTCATCATGCGGCGCGTTGCTTCGGCGAGGTCTTCGGCGAGCAGGTGCTGGCGATTGAGAGTCTGGCAGCTCTGCGTCAGCGGGCGACCGATCCGAAGCGATTTCCAGCAGAAGATACGCCGCTCCAGATTCCCGCCGAGATCGAGCGGTTACGAGGCAATCCTGAACGCCCGTTTCGCGCCTGAGGAGTGAAATCTTACCATTGTCTAATGCCGGAAGTGGCGCATTCCGGTGAAGACCATCGCCATGCCCAGCCGGTCCGCGGCGGCGATGACATCCTGATCTTTAACCGAGCCTCCGGGCTGGATAACAGCGGTAGCTCCGGCAGCGGAGATCGCTTCCAGGCCGTCGGGGAAGGGAAAGAAAGCGTCCGATGCGGCGACGCAGCCTTTCAGCGACAGCGCAGCCTTCATCGCGCCGAAGCGAGCGGCGTCCACGCGGCTCATCTGCCCCGCACCCACGCCGAGAGTCTGACCGTCGCGCGCGTAAACGATGGCATTCGATTTGACGTGCTTGCAAACGCGCCATGCGAAAAGCAGGCTGCGCAGCTCCTCAGCGGAGGGCGGACGCCAAGTGACGATCTTCAGTCCCGGATCGAGCGCCGTCGCGTCGATGCGGCCAGTGTCGGCGTCCTGCATCAGCAATCCACCCGACACGTGCTTGACGACCGGACGCGACGGCGCGGAGCGCACTTCGACGAGGCGCAGATTTTTCTTGGCGGCGAAGCGCTCGCGGGCCTCGGCGGAGAAGCCAGGAGCGGCGATGGCCTCGACAAATAACTTGGCAATTTCTTCGGCGGCGGCTGCGTCCACCTCGCGATTGATGCCGATGACGCCGCCGAAGGCCGAGACCGGATCGCAGGCTAGAGCCTTTTGATACGCCTCGAGAATTGTCGCTCCTGTGGCCGCGCCGCAGGGGTTGGTGTGCTTCATGATGATGGCGGCGGGTTCATCGAACTCCTGCACAAGCTCCCAGCAGGCGTCCAGATCGACGATGTTATTGAAGCTGAGTTCCTTGCCCTGCAACTGCTTCGCGCCGGCAACGCCGAGACCGCTTCCGTCAGCGTAAAGCGCGGCGCGCTGGTGAGGATTTTCACCGTAGCGCAATGACTGCGCCATTGGGAGGTTGATGCGCAGCGTGGCGGGCAGGCTTGTTGCATCGAACACGGCTGGAACTGAAGGCTCTGGGGCCTCAACGATCTTGTCCAGCGTATTGGCGATGGCCGTGTCGTAAGCCGCCGTGGTGGCGAAGGCCTGCTGTGCCAGCCGCCAGCGAGTCTCGCGGCTAAGAGCGCCGCCATTCGTCTTGAGTTCCGTCGTTAGTGTCGGATAGTCGGCGACACGCGTCACAATGGCCACGTCTTCAAAGTTCTTTGCCGCCGAGCGCACCATCGACGGGCCGCCGATGTCGATGTTCTCGATCAGATGACCAAAAGCAACGCCGGGTTGCGCGGCTGTCTTCTCAAAAGCGTAGAGATTCACGACCACCATGTCGATCGGCTCGATTCCGTGCTGTGCCACGGCTGCCTCATGCTCTGCATTGCCGCGAATATACAGCAGCCCGCCATGCACGCGCGGATGCAGCGTCTTCACGCGCCCGTCGAGCATCTCCGGAAATCCGGTAAGCTCGCTGATGTCTTTGACGGCGAGGCCGGCCTCGCGCAGCGTCCGTGCCGTTCCACCGGTCGATACCAGTTCAACTCCAAGGCCCACAAGCGCCTGGGCGAACTCCACCAGGCCGGTCTTGTCGGTCACGCTCAGCAACGCCCGCCGAATCATTTTTTCCGCACTCAATGCCGTTCTCCTTAAATTAGCGTCAATTCAAGAATACGGGATGAGCGGGCTGCGGAAAAATAACTTTGCTCGATTTGCTCATGCGACGAGCCGAAAATCTCCTGGTTGATTGAGGTTCAGACCACATCGTGGTATTTGTATAGAGGATCGAGCCGCCGCCAGCAAGGCAGCCGGAAAATGCATTACAGTTGAGTGATGGGAACATCCCCGCCCTCTCTCGATCCAGAGTTGCTGCCCCCGGAGGACGGCTACAGTCCGCCACCGCCAGTACGCCGCCAGCGTCCCTCATGGGCCTACGCCCCGGCCACCTATTTTTTGGTTGGCATCAACTGCCTGGTGTTTCTGGCGATGGTGATGCACGGGGTCAGCGTATGGGGTCCCGGTGACGATCAACTGAAGTTTTGGGGCGCCGACAATGCCGGCGCCGTGCTCGTCAATGGAGAATGGTGGCGTATTGTCACCGCCATGTTCGTTCACGTAGGCATTTTGCATCTGGCGACGAATATGTGGTGTCTGTGGAACCTGGGATTGCTGGCAGAGCCGCTGATGGGTTCGGCGGGCGTGCTGGCGGTTTACATTCTGACCGGCGCGTCGGGCAATCTTCTCTCTACCTTTTACAACTGGTGGAAATGGAATCCGGACTGGGTGACATCGCACCTCCAAAGTTCGTTTCCGTTCGGCGCGGGAGCATCGGGAGCTGTCTTCGGAATCGCCGGAGCGTTGATTATTCTGCTCAAATCGCACCGGCTGCCGGTGCCTCCGCTGGAGTTGCGCAAGTTGCGGCGGTCGGTAATCTACTTTGCCGCCATCAATCTTGTCATCGGCTTCACCATCAGCCTTGGTGTCGTAGTTAGACACACGGGAGTGAGCATCGACAATTCCGCGCACCTGGGCGGAGTGCTTTGCGGCCTGCTCTTCGCGACTCCAATGGTCCCGCGCATCGGCTCTGAGCGCGGAGATTTTCTCTTCCGCCTGCGCGTGGCTGTCGGCATGGTGGTGGGAATCCTGGTGCTCTTTGGTTTTTATCTTGCCCAGTTGCCGCGCTAGTTATTTTGTCGCCGTGGCGGCAAACTTCTTCACCATCGCAAGCAGCAGCTTGCGGTCGCTCTCGTTTAGATTCGTCGAGTAGCGGCGGATTTGCGTCAGAAAGCGCAACTCCTCATCAGAAAGTTTTTGCAGGTTGCTCGGCTTGCCCAGCGATTCGTCGGCGAAGAACTGCGTGATGGGCAGATCAAGCGCGCGGGCAATCTTCGCCAGCGTATCGAGAGACGGCACCGTATGGCCGTTCTCCACGCGCGAGAGATAGCAGCGCAGCAGTCCCGTCTTTTTTTCTATATCGCCCTGGGAAAGTCCTTTCTGCAGGCGGAAAGCGCGAATGGCAGTGCCGATCTTCAGCATGGGGAATTCTCCTGTCCGACGCCACCCGAGGTTACTTTTGAGGTAGCAATCAAAAGAGTATTGACTTAATAGTTAACATGGCTTGAATTGGATTGCAAGCTCTTTTATTTGCGCCTTCATCCGAAGTCATAGCGCGCGTCTTCGCGCATGGCGAGATGCTGTAAACTTTCGCGGCTTCTGAACCGTCTGAATGAGTGCGAGGCCGGGGAGCGTTGATGCGAAGGATTTACAGCGCAGTGGCAATGGGAATCTTTGCGGCTGGCGTTCTTGTGGCTATCGGTCAGTCTCCGGTTGCGCCAAGTGCACAGCCCGTAGCCCCTGCAAGCGCACCCACAGCGCAAACGCCTGCTATTACTGGTGGAAATTTGCACGGCACGGTCAAGAGCGGCAACATTCCACTGCCGGGCGTGACCGTCACCGCTCAGAACACGCTCACCGGCAAGCGCTACACTACCACGACCGGCATCACCGGCGCATGGTCGCTCAATATTCCGCAGAATGGCCGTTATGTCATCCGCACCCAATTTGCAGCCTTCGCTTCCGGCTCACAGGAGGCGGTTTTCAACTCAACCTCCAGCCGCGATCAGACAGTGAACTTTGATCTTGTACTGGCCTCGCGAGCGGCGGCGCAACAGGATAGCGAGACAACCAGTCAACAGGCTGGCGTGTCGGCGATTCGTCAACTCACCGCGAACGGAGCGCAGAGCCTGAGCCTCATAAGCGCGCTGGCCTCCGACACGGAGACCCAGACCGATTTATCCGGCACAGCAGCAGGAGCCGCGCTGCCCTCGATTGCCGGCGACTCCGGCTTCGGCGGCGATTCTGTGGCCATCAATGGCCAGACGGGAGCCGTTAGCCCGCTGGCCGGAATCGACCCCGACCGCATTCGTGATGCGGTTGAATCGCTGCGCGCGCAGGGAGCGTTGCCGGGGGGCGAGGGCGGCGGAAACTTCGGCGGGCTTGGCGGCGGCGGCTTTGGAGGCGGGGGATTCGGCGGACCGGGTGGTTTTGGTGGAGGTGGTTTTGGCGGCGGACGCGGCAACTTCCGCGGCTTCAACCCTGGACAGCCGCATGGCGCAGTCTTCTGGATCGGCAGCAACTCGGCGCTGAATGCGGAGTCGTTTGCATTGCGCGGTCAGGCGCAGCAGCAGCCGCCCTCCGGCTCCAATCGCTTCGGCATCACCTTCATGAGCGCGCCTTACATTCCGGGACACACCAAGCCGAGCGGCAAGGATACTGTATTTCTTACGCTTTCCGGCACGCGCGCTTCGACGCCGTCCGACCAATATGCAACCGTGCCTACGGAGGCTGAGCGGGAAGGCAACATTGCCGGTCTTGCGCCCATCACTCCGGTCGCGCAGGCCAATGCGCTCCTATGTCCGAATACAGACCCATTGCCCTGCATTCCGTATTTTCCTTACCCGAATCTTCCCGGCAACACGCAGAACTATCACCTGCTGACCACTGCGCAGTCCAACACCACGCAGGCTGGAGCGCGCTATCTGCGCGGCCTGGGCAAAAACGCCACGCTGCCAAGCGGCGGCGGGCGCGGAAGCGGGCGCAGAAACCAGAATCAGGGATTGCGACAGACAATCAACATCAACTACAACTGGATCGGCACGGCCGCGGACAATATCAACATCTTCCCGCAACTGGGCGGCAAGTCTGCGACGAACGCGAACTCTGTGCAAGCCGGGTACACGGTGGGCTATCACAAGATAACGAATATCTTCAATGCCAACTGGAATCGCAGTACCAGCCGGGTGATCAACTTTTTTACCAATATCAATAATATTGCGAATACGATTGGCATCCAGGGTCCAGGCGGAGTACCGCTGAATTCCAGCCCGCTGAATTACGGCCTGCCGAATGTTGTGATCAGCAATTTGACGGGGTTGAGCGAGCAGCAGCCGAACACTTCCATTGCGCAAACCATCTCTCTCTCCGAGACGCTGAGCTGGATTCACGGCAAGCATAATATGCGTTACGGCGGCGACTACCGTCGTGTGCATCGCGATTTTCTGGGCGGATCGAACGCCACCGGAACTTTCTATTTCACGGGAGCTTTCAGCGGCTCCGCGCTGGGTGATTTTCTGCTGGGCGAGCCCGAGGAGACCAGCATCGACTCGTCGATTTCGAAGACCTACCTGCGCGACAACGTAATGGATGTTTTCGCGCTCGACGACTGGCGCGCGCGCAACAATCTTACGCTGAATTACGGTGTTCGCTACGAATTCTATGCGCCGTACACGGAAAAATTCGGGCATCTTGCCGACGTGGACACCAACCCGATTACGAATTCGACGAACGCAGCGCAGTTTGACGAAGTGGACGAAGTGCAAGCCGGAGGCACGGGAATCTATAACGGAAAGTTGCCAAATGCGCTGGTCTACCCTTACCGCACTGCTGCTGCGCCGCGCGCAGGTCTGGCTCTGCGTCTGCCAAAACAATTCGTGCTGCGCGCCGGTTACGGCATCAACTACACCGTCGGCCAATATGCGACCTTCGCCACAACCATGGCGCATCAGCCGTCCTTCGCCAACGAGCAGAACAACGAAGCTAGCGCATGCGCCTCCGCTTCTGCTGATTGCCTTACCTTCCAGAATGGATTTCCTAAGCCGGACACATTAGGCAGTTACGCGCTCGATCCCCATTACCACTTGCCTTATGTACAGGTCTGGAACATTGACATACAGAAGACGCTGCCTTGGAACGTGGTGGTTAACATAGGCTACAACGGATCGAGGGGCAATCATCTTGACGACACCATTGCGCCGCGCATGAGCATCACCAGCGCGAATACCGATCCCGCAAATCTGATCTTCAACTACGAGCAGGCTGAAGCGTTTTCGAAGTTCAATGCGGGGACGATCAGGGTCAACAAGCGATTGAGTAAGGGCATCGCCTTCGGCGCGAATTATCAGTACTCGCACTCCATTGACGACGCCGGTTCGGTGGGCGGCACTTCAACCGTGGTGGCGCAGAACTGGCAGAACCTGAAAGGCGACGAAGGTAATTCGAGTTTCGACATCCGACAGCGAGTCAGCGGAACTTATCTTTACGAGCTGCCCTTCGGCAAGGATAAGTTCTGGTTTACCAGCGGCACGGCCTCGCATATTCTGGAGGGTTTTTCCATCTCCGGCAGCTTTACCTTCGCCACAGGAACGCCGCTTTCGCCGAGTTATCAGGCAGCTCCATCAAGCGTGGCCTGCGGCACGGCCGGTTCGCTGCGGCCCAATCTTGTTCCCGGCGTTTCAGTGACGGCTGGCGCTGGCTCGCTGCTGGAGTGGTTCAACCCCGCTGCCTTTACCGCGCCGACGGCCGCGGACTCCAGTTATCCATGCGCGATCTTTGGCAATGCGTCGCGCAATTCGATTGCAGGACCGGGCACAGTGCAGAACAATATGGCGCTCTCGAAGACCATGCAGTTGGGCGGCACGCGCAGCATGGAGATGCGCGCCACATCCACCAACGTCTTCAATACCGTGCAGTACTCGGGCGTGGACACCAACGTAGTTTCACCCTCCTTCGGAAGAGTGAGTTCGGTCGCCGCCATGCGAGCCTTTCAATTTACAGCGAGGTACAGGTTTTGAACGGCGGTGAAATAGTAAAGCAGTGAAACAGTGAATGAGTGAGTTGGTCAGAGAGGTTTATGAAGAGTTGGGCGCAAAAAATCGGAGCGGTCGTTACGGCATTGGCGTTGCAAGCGCCGAACTTTGCGCAAACGCCAACACCGGATCAACATGCCGCGCAGGTAACCAACACGCCGCAAAGCGGCTTTGCGCTCAAGTTGAACAGCGACCTGGTGCTGACCAATGTAGTGGCGCGCGATGCGAAGACCGGCGAGCTGGTGCGCGGACTCAAGCAGAGCGACTTCACAGTCTCCGAGAACGGCAAGCCGCAGCGGATTGCCTCCTTCGATTTTCAGAGCGTAGAGATGGCCGCGCCGCTCAATGAGGCAACCATCAGCGGATTGGCGGCGGGGACAATCAGCAGCGCCAACAAGCCCGTCGTCGTCGCCAAGCCCGAGGAGTTGCGCAACCACCGCTTGATCGTGATGTTCTTCGACCTGACCTCGATGCAGCCCGAAGATTTGGATCGCAGCGTGAAAGCGGCGCAGGATTTTCTACGCGCCAAGATGCAACCTGCCGATCTGGTGGCGCTGATTTCGCTCGGCGATACGCTCAAAGTGGATCAGGATTTTACCTCCGACAAAACTGCGCTTATCAACGAGGTAGCCGTCTACAACGGAACCGAAGGCCAGGGCTTTGCCTTGGGCGAGACAGCGAACTCGAATCAGGTGGAAGACACCACCGGTTACACGCCCGACGAGAGCGAGTACAACGACCTGAACACCGACCGCGAACTTTTTGCCTTGCGCGCAGTCGCCAAGTCGCTGGAGAAAATTACCGAGAAGAAATCTCTGCTCTACTTTTCCGGCGGCATTCAGCGCGACGGCATCGAGAA
>CAYOYX010000061.1:0-21588 GCA_964408275.1 uncultured Occallatibacter sp. | reverse complement strand
AATCCGGCTGAAAACCGTGCTCGATCATCGCGGCATGGGCCGCGGCAACAAGATTAAAGTGGATCGGGTGACCGTTCGACATTGTTCTCTGGCTCCTTCAAACTGAAAGGCCAGCCTATCACGCCGGACCACACCCTGTTTGCTCTGTTAACTAGATAATTAATAGCAAGGTTTTGAAAATATAGAGGGGGGGGTAGGGGGTAGCCGAAAAGCAGGCAATAGGCAATAGGGACTAGGGAATAGGAAAAGCCCGGAGATGCGGTTGGTGGTCATGGGTTGATTGTGCGCTTCAGAGCGGAAATTATGTGCAAATGACTTGCCGTCCAGTCGTACGCGCTTCGCGCATGAGGTTCGTGGTCTCCCACTCATCCACGATAAAACTGTGGATGAATGGGCCACACGAGATTCAGAGTTCTTGCGATTTATTGAATGCCGAGATCGGCCAGTACCTTGGGCTTGGGTTCGTCCTGTGCAAGAAGGTTGTGGCAGGCGGCGCAGTCCTGCGTAATACTGGCGCCGTTTTTGGCCGCGTGGTCGCCATCATGACAGCGCCAGCAGCCGGGATACTCCATGTGGCCGATGTGGTTGGGATGCGTTCCCCAGGTGACCTTCATCGCGGGAAAGACATTCTGGCTGTAGAGGGTCACGAGTTGCTCGCCGGCAGACTTGACCAGCGCGGCCTTTGCCGCCAGCACTTCGGGATGTTCGGCACGATAGAAGGCGGTGAGCGCAGCGGGAATCTTCGCGCTCGCCTCAGCTTCACTCGCGTAATTCGCCTTGAGCAATTCCAGACCTTCTTTATGAACCCAGGGCAGCTCGGGACTCACAGCGCCCTCGGCCATCGCGCGATTGAGCGCCTCTTCCGCTGTGACAAAGGTGTGCGCCGCGCGGTTGTGGCAATCGATGCAATCCATCACGCGCCGCTCGCCTTTAGGAACGCCGCCGCCTGCCGCCGCGGTGGCGAAGACGGTTTTGCTGCCATCTTCATTCTGCTTTTCGACCCAGGGAATCGCGGTGCGAGTTGGATCGGTGGCGATGTATTCGATGTGTCCGAGATGAACGCCGTGAATCCCGGTCAGATGAGACAGCGAATCGCGCCCGCCCAAGTGCAGCACGACGACCGTCTGCGTCTCGGTATTCTTTTCGTCGTCGGCAAAGTTGGATTTGACCAGCAGCTTTTCGCCGATGAATTTAGCAGGCGTGTGGCAGCCCTCGCAGATGACGCGCGCCGGACGCAGATTCTGGACCGGCGATGGAATCGGCGTGGGATAGTCGGGAATCAACTTTGGCGCGAAGTGCGCCAGCGGATGCAGGCTGACTTCGATCAGTTGCTTGGTGCCGTTCACCTTGGCGGAAAAATGCGCCGCCGCGCCGGAGCCGACGTGGCAGTCCACGCAATCCAC
The DNA here is from genome assembly GCA_964408275.1 of uncultured Occallatibacter sp. Lineage (GTDB taxonomy): Bacteria > Acidobacteriota > Terriglobia > Terriglobales > Acidobacteriaceae > Telmatobacter. Next base: position 20,185 of record CAYOYX010000061.1, on the reverse strand, counting down.
ATGAGAGTGCGCGGAGATTTTATAAGCCGTGTACTCGGGGTGCATCACATGGCAGCTTTGACCGCAGAACTGCGGCGAGTCCATATAGGCCACGCCGCGATAAGTGGCCACGGAAACCACCAGTAGATTGACGATGGTGGCCACGAGCACGATGTCCACGCCGCGGCGAAAGATCTTGTCGTTGAAATCGACCTTGGGAAAGTGAGCTGGAATCGCTCCGGCTTTTTGCAGTTTTTTGCGGCGCTGCCAGACGCCCACCGGAATCAGCAGCAGCCCGCCAATGAAGAGCATCGGCAAAAGCAGAATGAAGATAATGCCGAGATAGGGATTATCATTGGCCCTGCCCAGCAACTCCACGATCCAATAGCCGATCATGGTAACGCCGGAGGCGCTGGTGATGGCGCCGCCGGCCAAGCTGATGGGATTGTTGCCGAAGAACAGCGCCGGCCGCACCCACTCTTCACGAATTTTCTCGAACACTGGCCTCTCCTTGCGCTTAAATGGATGGCCCGCCATGAACGACGGGCCATCCATTCTTGTCCTCTCGATTGTGTCTTTACTTCAAGCTGCGATAGAAGGCTGCGACGTCCTTGATTTGCGCGTCAGTGAGTCCGGCGACTGGCTTCATCTTGCCCTTGCCGTTCTTGATCGCCTCGAAGACTTGCGCCGCCGTGAGCGCCTTGATCGCCGGATCAGAGACCGGCTTGACGCCCATCTTGGCCATGCCCGCGCTGGGCGTGCCCGTGGCTCCGTGGCACATTGCACACTTGGCTTTGTAAGTCGCTTCGCCCGCGGATTGGGCGAAGCTCGCGGCGCTGGCAAGTGACACAACAACAGCCAACACCATCAGGGATCGAATTGCTATTTTCATTGCACCTCTCCTTTTTGTCTTTCGCCGGCTAGAATTCGGGGGAAGCCTCTGCCGCGCGATTTTTTTCTTACTTAATCAGCGTCCGGAAGTAAATCACTGCTGCTCTGATCTCCGCATCGCTGAGCTTGTCCTTGAATGCCTGCATCTTGTTCTTGCCGTTCGTAACAATGTCAATCATCTCGGCCATGTCCATCCTTCTGACCGCGGGATCGGAGACCGGCCTCACGCCGATCACCTTGGCCGGCGCGGTGTCGGCTGCGCCTGTGGCGCCATGGCAAATCTGACACCTGGCTTTGTAAGTTGCTTCTCCCGCAGATTGTGCGACGCACACGGCGCCGGCTAGCGACAGAATAGCCGCCAACATCATTAGGGATCGAATTGACTTGCTCATTGCACCCCTCGCGAGTTCTTTCTTGCCAGAGCAACTCTTACTTAATCAGTGTTCGGAAGAAGGCCACCGAGGCTTTGAGATCCGCATCGCTGAGCTTGTCCTTGAATGCCTGCATCTTGCCCTGGCCATTGCGGGTAACTTCAATCATCCCGGTCAGGTCCATCTTTGCGACAGCGGGATCAGTCACCGGCTTTACCTTCCACGCCAGACCTATCGACGTGCGGGCCATGCCGTCAGCGCCATGACAGACCGCGCACTTGGCCTTGTAAGTTTCTTCGCCTGCCGATTGAGCAAGGCACACGCCGCCGGCGAATGACGCCACAGCGGCCAACATAAACAGAATACGAATCGTCTTGGTCATCGATCTGCTCTTGATTGATCTCAGCAGCCATCCTACGCATAGGCACAGCAACCGGTTACGGCTATCTTACACCGGCTGTGCCGGATCATCCGCACCTGCTTCTCGCAATTTCAACTCTTTGTACCAAATGGTCGAACGATTAAAAATCTCCAATCTGGTTTGCCCCGTTATTTCGACGTTTGCCCGTCAGAACTCGTAATGCATGGAGATGGTTACGTTATTGGCATGAAAGTTGCGTGGCGCGGTCAGGCCGGAGGAGGGTTCAGTCACGCCGGTCAGATAGGTTGGAGCGAAAGAGCTGCAAAGAGCCGGCACTGCTGTCGCCGAGGTTGAAGTGCTGCAGTACTGCGAGCCGGAGGGACCGCCCTCGCCGTAGCCGTAGTAGTTGTACTCAGCCTTGAAGATCAATCCGGCATGGATCGTCCAGGCAAGATTGGCGAAGGGCGACTGATACTTGGAGACCAGCGAGCCGTTGACGTCGCGCGCATCGTTGAAGAAGCGGCTGCCGTTCACATCGCTGATGTGATAGCCGAGGTTGGTGCGGACTTTTTCGATGGGTGAATAATGGAGAGCCGCCGAGAGGTACTGCGTGGGAGCATCCATGAAATCGCGGGCGACCCAATCTTCGAGCGCCGAACCGTTGGCCTCCGTAACGCCCGTAGCGCCTCTTCCGTATGTGTATGGGCATACGGTGCTGGTGGCGCTTTGCACAGCTCCAGGCAATGTGGCCGTGGCGCCATTCAGGTAGCAGATGTTGGTCGCCGTATACACATCGGAATAGGCGTAATCGAAATCGAAGCCATAATGCTCATTGGGCGCAATCACTGCGCCAAAGCTCGCAACCCGGCTGTGATCGACATGATTGAGCGGGCCATCATACGGGGTACCGCTTGAGGCGGTTCCGTTAGGAGCTGGTAGTGGTGAAGGAGGAACGAACAACGCCACTGTGGCTTGATTGTTGTTGGTGTTGTTATGGCGCTCGAGGTCGTTGAAGGCGGCTGAGAATGTGGCCCATGGCTTCGGCTTGTAGAGCGAATGCACCCTGTAATGCCGGGTCTGACGCGGGCCGACCGGTGTGAATGCGTTGTCGTCGTAGAGCGCCTCGACCGTGCCATTCACGTCCCAATGCTTGGCGGGGCGCAAGGCGACGTTGAAGATGCCGCCGTTTTCGTTGATGGTTACTGTGCCGCCGGTGCAGGTGACGCCGGTTGCGCTGCCGGAGCAATCCGGGCCGCCAACACCCACCGGAATGGGCGCGTTATCGGGAAAGCCCTGAGCGATCATGTGGGTGCGATAGCGATAAGTGAGCGAGAGCGTGGCGCGCGAAGTGACATCCCAGCTTCCGGTCAGATTATTGGTGAGAATCTTCTGGCCAAAGTAATTCGGCAGCGGTTGATTGACGTTGGAAGCCCCCGAGATTGTCGAAGTGTTATTGGCCGCGACGGTCTGGGTCAGCGGAGTGTAGTTGATGGTCTCATTCGGATTTCCGGCTGTCGATAGCGTGGTCACGCCGGTGAAGGTGGCCGTTCCGGGCTGGTGGACATCGGAGTAATCAATCTGATCGGAGAGGCTGAAGGTCTTCATCGCCTGCCAGACAAAGCCGTAGTCGCCGGAGACCACTGCGCGCTTGGCGGAGGCGAGGGCGGTGTAAGTAATCGAGCGAGCCGCTCCATCCAGACCCTGGAAGTTCTCGTTGTAGTTGGGCAGGTTCATATTGGCGCTGGTGTAGCGGAAGTCGCCGTTCATGGTGACGTTTTTAATGCTGGAGCTTTGGAAGCGGACGATCTCCGTGGGTGTGATGATGCGCGTCGGCTGGGTGCGCGAGTAGCTGGTGACGACATCGCAGGCCGGATTGATGATCGGCAGGCCGCCTGGATTCGCGGTGAGGATGGTGTAGGTGGTTCCGTTGGTGTAAGCCGGAGGGCCGCCCATGCTGGCGGTATTGCAGCCGGCGATGCCGTAGGCGGTCTGGCTGTCCCAGTTGCCGAGATATGCCGGTGTTCCATTCGCCTCCTGCACCAGGAAGCCATTCGGATTGAGGGTGAAGTAGGAGCCTGTCTTGAAGTGGGTGATCTCCTCTTCAAAGCTCAGCGTTGTGCGCTGCACGGGCTTCCAATCGACACCGCCGGTGAAAAAGTCGGTGCTGTTGCGCTGAAACTCCGAGAGCAGGGCGTTGTATTTGGCAATGTTATAGCTCGGAAGCAGGCTCGGACCCTGAAAGATATTCTGCGAATACCCGATATGATAGGTCACCTTCGAGAGCGGATAAAGAGTGAGGCTGGTGTCCGTCATGCGGCGCACCGTGTTGAACATTACCGGCGACTGATTCACCTGCGGCCAGTGCACGGAGGTTGTTGACGTAGTGGAAAGCCCGATGGGGATCGACTGTCCGGCGTTGATATTCGGGTTGCCGAGCAGATCGTAGTCGAAGTACTGACGGTCGCGGCGGAAGGTTCCTGAGAACTCGTAGATCCTGCCCTTGGCAAAGTCCAGCTTGGCAAAGTTGTACGGATCGCCGCCCAGGCCGCTGGCGATGGCGTGGAGAGTATCGGCCAATGTATGTGTTTTGCCGGGAAGCGCGCGCATCTCGAAGGTCGCGCCCAGCAGACGCGGCCCGGACTGGATGTTGACCAGCGTGTCGTACATGGCTCCGCTGCCGGAAAGATTGGTAATGTGCCCGCCAACGTCCACGGTCTCATGCGAGGCATAGCCTTGAGGTACGGCAGCAGGCGCGCTTGGCGCGGGTAGCTGGGCGGCGGCAATGCCCGACAATAAAATTGCGCCTGCAAAGACCGCGCAGATGCGCTGAACCCCTGCGGTAGAAGGCTGTTGATTGAACAGCCTGAAAGACCAGCCCGCCTTCTTCATAAGAAGCCTCACTTCAAAAAAACGTAGAATCCGACAATACTGAACTCGCGTACTGGACTTGCAAGGAATATGGTCCGTTACCTCTTGAAATACGGATCGAGATTGGAGCCATGAATCATGGTGTGGCAGTTGATGCAAGGCTGCAGCTCGGCCGATCCCGCGTTCATGCCGTGAACCGTGCCGGCGGCAACCGGGCTATGGCACTGGTTGCACAAGGTGTTGATCGTGGGCATCGTCAGCAGCCGCGCATTCTGCGATCCATGAGGCGTGTGGCAGCCCACGCACCCTTCAGCCTTGACCGCCGGATGCTCGTAGACGAACGGCCCGCGATTCTCCATGTGGCACTTGGTGCAGATCGCATTTTGATCGGCGGTGGACTTCACGTTGCTGTTCCCGAATGTGCCGTGAGCATCATGGCAGTCGCTGCACTTGACCAAGCCTTCATTCACCTTGTGGTGGAAGGGCATATCGAAGGCCGGCTTCACGTCGTTGTGGCACTGAAAGCAGAGCGCGGGCTGAGGCGCCTTGAGCAGCGACTCTTCCTTGCTGCCGTGAATCTCATGGCAGCCGATGCAGCTTACGCCGGCCTTGGCGTGAGGCGAACGATCGAAGTTGGGATGCGCTCCCGCGTGGCAGCTCAGGCACTTGGCGCTTACCTCTTTGGGCTTGGCCTTGGCGGGATTGAAGATCTTCGTCACATCGCCGCCGCCCTCGACGTGCGCTCTGCCCGCGCCGTGGCAGTTCTCACAGGTCACGCCGGAGCTGCCGTGCATCAAGGCCATTTTGGTGTGCGGGTTGTCGGCGAATTTTTTGGCCACCACGTCATGGCAGGCAGCGCAGGTCTCGGCGCCCACAAAATCCGACGGAGCCGCCGCCGTCGCAGGCGCTGCTGCAGGTTGCGCGCCAGCCGCTTGCGCTTTCAGCGCCGGAACAAGCAAAACGCTCGCGCCCAGCAGCAACATCCAACAAGCCAGCAGCCCCGGATTCTTCTCCGGAACCGCGCCGATCCGCAACTGCCCTCTTCTATGCATCGAATACCACCTCGGATGCTCTACTAGCAGACTTTGCTTACAAATCACCTGGGTCAGAAACAACATTTTCATGCCGATGCGTTGGCCCGTGCGCCGGTCACGCTCTCCCTTGATGCTCCTTGTGCGGAGCATCACCCCAATTGCAGCATCGTAATGGCTTAATTTAACACGAGACCGTGATTCACGTCACATTTGTTCAAGATAATTTCCCGTAGTAGTCTTTCCTGTTCCAAAGTGATCTAAATTCCATACTGGGCGGGGTTTTTCCTGCATCGGGAAAAGAAAATCTCGAAAACCGCGGCATTCCGGCTGCGAAAAAATACACAGGCCTTCGCCTTCGTTCGCGCCATAAACGCAACAAACTAAACAATATATGAAGCCTTGCGCCTCGACTCTTCACAGATTCCCGCGAGCGGCTGGCTGCCACAGGCGCATATCGTCTTCCTCCTTGATTCTCGACTCTCCGGCTCTGCGATGAGAAGGCCCCAAAAGGCACGAAAAGATTGTTTTGAGAAATTCTGAAGCCGTTGCTCTTAGGCATAGACGTGAGTTCCATCACATCCACAGTGCGGCTCTCTCCGTCAAAATTCCTTAAGAATTAGGATTCTTCTTCCCTGGAGAAAGAGCGTTTTTTGCACGGGCGCGTTTTCATCTTGATCCGGTCCATGCGGCAAGATGCGGCTTCCATCGCAGCGCCAGAGTGAAAGACGCGGACAGGGCACAAGCATGGCGCACACAGCGAACCCGGAAGCGGCGCGAACGCGGCGGAAGAAAGCGGCGCGGCAGGTGGCAGGGTGCGCGGCCTGCGGAAATCGCCGGCCCGGCTGGTTCTGCTCCCTCGGCAGCGCCGTGCTCTCCGATCTTGAACTGGTCACCAGCACCATCAGCCTGCCTACGCAGACCACGCTTTTTACCCAGGGCGACGATGCCCGCTGCCTCTATCTGATTTGCGGCGGCTATCTCAAACTGACCGCCGGCGATCAAGAGGATCGCCAGATGATCGTCCGCGTGGCCGGACCCGGCTCCATGCTCGGTCTTTACGCGGTTCTCTCCCATGGCGTCTATGAGGTTTCCGCGGAGACGCTGACCTCCGCGCAGCTTCGTCCGGTGGAGCGCGACAGTTTTATGGAATTTCTGCGCTGCCACAAAGAGGCGCAGATGCGCGCTGTCCAGTGCATCTGCCAGGAGTATCGCTTCGCTTTGCAGGATGCCTGCCGCATCGCTCTTGCCGAGACCGTCGCCGCCCGCCTGGGGCGGCTGTTGCTGGAGCTGGCCCACCAGATCGGCGAACATCTCAACAACGGCAGCTTCCGCTTCCCGTTGCTGCTTACCCACGAAGAGATGGCCTCCATGACCTGCACCACGCGTGAAACCGTCACCCGCACCCTCGGGCAATTCCGCAAAGAGGGCTGGATCTCCATCGAAGACTCGCTCGTCACGGTGCACGATCCCGATCATCTGCAAAACCTTATTTAACGCGGAGCGTATTTTTCCCGCTTCCAATGAGTCGTCAGCCAAGTCCAAGAGCTATCATTGAAACAGTGGTCAGTGCCGGGGCCATGACGATGAAACTGACAACTGAGAACTGACATCTGTCGCGGAGTATATAGTGCGCATATCCCGTCTTATTGAAGTCTTACCTCTTCTGCTACTCTCCTGCTGCCTTGCCGCGGCACAGACTGCGGCACACTCGCCGGCCGTCGTACAGCCTGCCGTCACCTCGGCGGACAGCCCTGAGATCACCCAGTTTCAAAAGATTGAAGACACCTGGGCCGACGCCGTCAACCAGCGCGACCAATACGCACTCGAACTGGTGCTGTCGCCCTTGTTTGTCGATGTCTCGGCCTCGGGCGACGTTTCCACCCGCAACCAGCAACTGGCGCTCATGATCACCGGCGACGACAAGATATTGCATCTCGAACAGAAGGTCATCACCGTGCGTATGCTGGGCGACGTCGCTGTGGCCAACGGCACATACGTGCTGCATCGCAAGGCCGGTTCGACGCCGGTGGACGAAAAAGGCGTCTTCACGCACGTCTATGAGCGCGCTCGCGGCGGCTGGATGTGCATCAACTCCCAGCGCACACGGATTCCCGAGGATACCAGCGCCAAGACTAAAAAGCAGCCCGGACCTGAAACCCCCTTCCACATCCCGCTCTTCGGCAAGGGAGAGAAGTAGGCGATCCGCGGAAGCGGCGCGGCAAAGGCTGTTACGCGCCCCGCACCGCCCCGCGACCGTGTATCTTCACATCGTACATACGCGCGTCGGCGATGCCGATGATCGCATGAACAGCGGTTCCGTCGTCGGGAGCCGTGGCAAGGCCAACGCTGGCGCTGACGTGCAGCTTGAGTCCATTCTTCATCTGAAATTCCGTCTTCATCAGCGCGCGCAACACATTGGTAGCCTGCAACTGCGCGGTCGGTCTGTTGGTTACCGGCATCAGAATGACAAACTCGTCGCCCCCATAGCGGAAGCACCAGTCCTGCTTGCGGCTCAACGTCTGAAGCCGATCGCCGATGCGCCGCAGCAGCTCGCTGCCGACAAGGTGTCCATGCACGTCGTTGACCTGCTTGAAGTGATCCAGATCGAGGAAGGCAAGGCTCACCGGCAGCTTCAGCCGACTGTATCGCTCCAGCTCCCGTCTGAGCACTTCGTAGAGATGCCGCGCGTTGTAGAGGTTGGTGCAATCGTCGGTGATTGTCAGTTCCTGAATGCGCGCCACGTCATGGGCGTTTTCGATGGCGATGGCGGCGTGGTCGGCCAGAATGTGCAGAAAGGCGATGGTGTAGTCGGTGAGCTGGTCGGCGCGCGGATTGAAGATCTCGATGGCTCCGTGAGTTCCTTTGCGCCCGCGCAGCGGAAGCGCGATCACCGAGCGAACTTTCTGTGCTTTGGCCCCGCTAGCCTGCATCACGCGCGGATCATTCTCCGCCTCGGGCACCAGCAGCGTCTCGCCGTGCTCCACCACCCACCCCGCCACGCCCTCGCCCACCTTCACCCGCAGGTCGCGCAGCGAGTCATCATTTCCGCCGGCTGTAATTGCGTAGTACAACTCCTGCCGAGCCTCGTCCAGCATCAGCAGCGTCCATAGGTCGGCCTCAATGAACCGCTCCATGTGCTCAATGATGGTGCGCAGAATCGTGTCGAGGTCAAAGCTGGATGTCAGCGAGCGCGCCAACTGATGAAAGACGAGAAGATCGTCGAGCGGAATGCGGCTATCTGACTTCCTGGTCATCCGAGGTTCCTGTTCAGCGAATCAGTATGTCAATTTCAGGAGCACTTGGCAATTCTTACACAAGAGGTGCAGTGAGGAACAGGCAGACCGGAGTCCGGTTCAATCAATTCGCGGCATTCCCCGGCGAAGAAAAATGCCGATGCCGCCGCAGACGGCAATTGCCGTGAGCGCGAAGGCGAAGTAATACGCCATCGGATGCGCCCAGCCGGGAGACCACTGCAGATCCTGGCCTATCCACAACAGCAAGACCATAGCGATGACCGCAAATTGTCCGGCAATCACCAGCAGGGTGTGACCCAACTCTCGCCGCTTGTCGAGCGCCTCCACCTGATCGGGGGACAGGTCGCGCTCTTCCGGGGGAAGCAATGGATTAGACATTTTTCTCTCCTCGATTTGAAATCCTTGTGAACCGGGCGACGGCTGGATAGCCTTTGCATCTGGCCGCGCACTCGATCCATTCACTGGTTGCGAAACTCCGCCAGTGGCAATATTTGACGCCGCGGAAGAGTCTGCTCATCGGCCAGCAGCAGCCCTACTCGGTCAAAAAAGCCACCGACTGCAGAGAGTTGATCTCGAAGGGCTTGCGACAGCGAAGATTCGCGCAGGCCAATTTTTCATCGCGTCTTACCATGTAAGACTGAGCCTTTGCAAATTTGGCGCGATCGCGTTCGTCGGCTCCTCGCGGCAGTTGCGCCCGCTTGCGCCGCACCACCCACGCGACTTTGTACTCGCCCGTTTGACCGCACTTGGGACAAGTCAGCGTGTGCGTACGCTCTTCGGTTGTTTCGTTGAAAAATTCTCGCTCTTCCATTGTCTTCCGGCTCTCCATCGCTGCGCATTCCTGCTATTTTTCGTGCGACAGCTACGCAGCGTCTCTAGCCAAACACCACAATCCTATTCCATACTCATACTTACGATGACGAAACGCAAGCCAGGAAGATTTTCGGCGGCCAAAGCCGTGAAGGCCAACGCACGAGAGCGGGTCGGCCAGCCCAAGCCCGCGCGCGTTATCCAGACCGAACCTCGCACGGGCCGCGATACCAAGCACAAACCCAAGCTCGAAGAGATTATCCGCCAAGAGGAGTAGCGCGGCCAAATTCAGCCGCCCGCGCGCAAATTCATAACAGGCTCTAGGCCTTCACGCTGCCCATCGGCGAGATCAGGAAAAAAGTCACGCACTCCGCCGTGCTCCGTTTGTGCAGCGTTCCGCGCGGAATAATCAGCATATCGCCCTTCTTGAGCGAAAGTTTCGTCGCTCCCACAGCGGCGGGCGCAAGCCACTCGCCCGGCTTCGTACTCCGTCCGTTCTTTGGACTCCCGCCCACCTCGTAAACCGTTGCGCCGTCCATAACCATCACCACGTGGTCGCGGCCCTCGTGCCACTCGAACTCGGCGGCGCTCTTGTCCGTCTCGGTGGTCAGAACCACCGTGAACTCCTTTGCGCTCACCAGATTGTTACTGCCGGGTCTAACCTGCAAAGCCTTCATATCCTCTTGAATGCTTTGTGCGCTGAAGAACTGGAAGCCGGTCGGCGCTGCGGCCGCCGCATTCTGGCCGGCTGCGAAGGAGGCAAAGAGCTTGGCATCGGCGAGTGTGAGTCCCGCAGCGGCGGCGACGGGCGCTGTGCGCAGGAAGTTGCGACGGCTTGAATTCGTGACTGCGTGCTTTTCCATGAAAAATCTCCCACAACAGTCTAACGCGCAGGCCACTCTTCGACGACGATGCCCAAATCGTTGAGCTGCTGAATGGCGGCTTCAACATTGCGCCGGACCTTGGGGCGATCCTTCGGCGCGGCCAGCGGCGACTCAGCTATAGCGATCACGCGGCCATAGCGCCATGCGCCTGCGGGCAGCGCGATCAGAGCCTGAGCCAGATCGGCGGGGCGCAGAGGAATCTCTTGGCGGCGGGCGGCGGCGGGGCGCAGCATTGTTCCCTGGCCCACGGTGCTGGGGTTGGCGTCGGTGAGCGTGATGCGCAAAACAAGCGTTTCACTTCCGACCGAAAGAAAGGGATTGGACCACGCGCCCGGCTCATGCACATCCACATACATACTCTTGGTGGGCAGCGGAATCAGAGCCAGCGCGGCGCGCTGTTGATCGCTCTCGGTTGCCGCGGCCTGGGCAGCGGCTTGGGCTTTGTGTTCGGCACTGACCGCGTTCTGCGCAACGCCCACCACGGCCTGTTCTTCCTTGCGGCAGGCGGAGAGAGGCAACAAAAACAGCAGGCTTGCCGCCGGCAATAGCCGAGCCGTCGGCGCAAAGCCTCTGAGTTGTGCGCTGAAATTCATAGATAAAGGATAGCAGCCGGGGTTGACAGATTGATCCGGCAATGCAAACTTCGCAGTATAAGATTTTTTTCATTTTTGAGGAGGATGGTATGAGCGGCAAGATTGTGGCGATAGCCCTCCGCTCTCCAGGCGCATCTTGGGAAAAGCAAAAAAACGGGAACGAAGCTGGCAAAGAAGTAGCATGAGTGGACTTTTACGTTGACTAATCTGACGTCTTATTGCGGTATCCTGTCTGGTTGGAAGTGGAATAGGCAACGATGCGCTTCGCCGAGTACTCAAAGACTTTTGTCATCGACCTCGACGCCGACCCGGAGTTTGTCCCCGGCGGCTTTGAGGTGATTGAGCATCGCCGTGGAGGCTTGGTGACCTGGAATCCCCATAAGCCCAAAATTGAGCTGTATATTACGCCGGATCAGCGCAAGGGGATTGTTCCGGGCGGCAAGGTTCTTGAGGAGCTGGAAAAATTCGAGGGAACGATGGTCAATGCGAATCTCCTCGATTATCTGGCCAACAGCGTTGCCACCAAACCGTGGATTATTCCCGATGATTGGAAGAACGTAGAGCAGAGCCGGACAAAACATATTCTCTTCTGGGGCACTCGATATAAGTTTGAAAGCGGTATCTGTGTGCGCACCCTCGATTGGAGCGCGGATGCCAGAGAACAGGTTTGGAAGCCGGGGTATTGCTGGATCGACAATCTTCTGAACTCCCAGTTTCCAGCCGCGATGATCCGCAAGCCCGCGCCCGCGACTGAAGGTTGACGCTGTGCGCTTGACCGGCTATGCTATTTATGGCATATTTATCATAGCGAAGGGTCTAAATGAAAGAGTTGATCTTCGTTGCCGACTCGCACCGCGCGCTTGCGGAGTTTCCTGATCCTGTGCAGCGGCACGTTGGATTTGCTCTCTATCAGGCGCAGATGGGCAATAAGCACATCGATGCCAAGCCGTTGAAGAACGTCGCCGCTGGAGTGCTGGAAGTTGTTTCCGATCACCATGGCGACACCTTCCGAACCGTCTACACCGTGAGGCTGGCCCGGGCTGTTTATGTGCTGCACGCATTTCAGAAGAAGTCGAGGCGCGGCATAGCCACGCCGCAGAGCGAGATTGATCTGGTGAAACAGCGGCTTCTGCGCGCAATTGAAATTGATCGGGGAATGGAGAAATAGAGATGCCTAAGAGTGAGCTTGATTACACCGTCAGCTGCGGGAATGTCTTTGCCGATCTCGGCCTGCCGAATCCAGAAGAGGCGCTTGCCAAAGCCGAGCTTGCCAATAAGATCATCGAGTTGATCCGCGAAAGAAGACTTACCCAGGTTCAGGCCGCCAAAGTTCTCGGAGTGGATCAGCCAAAGGTTTCCGCGCTGTTTCGCGGTCAGCTTACCGGCTTCTCGCTGGAGCGGCTGATGCGCTTCCTGCTCAGGCTTGGACAGGACATCCGAATCACGGTGCAAGCGAGTCCGCGCAGACGGTCGCAAGCGAGGGTTCTTGTGGCGTAGAAAATAAAACAGATCGCGTTGAACAATGAATCGGAAGCATCTTATCATTATTATTCCCTATTCCCTATTTTCCGATCAGCCCGCGCGCAATCGCATCCAGCATTCCGTTGAGAAAGTTGATGGACTCCGGCGCCGAGTAGCGACGGCCGATCTCCAGCGCCTCGTTGATGACGATGGGAAAGGGCGTGCCTTTGAAGCCCAGCATCTCGCCGACGGCCATGCGCAGCAGATTGCGGTCCACGGCGGGCATACGCTCCAGCCGCCAGTGTTTGGAGTTGGCGATGAGCAGCTCGTCAATCTGCTCCTGATGCGCAACGGCCACGCGAAAGAGATCTTCGGCAAAGCCGCGCACCTCCGGCTCGACCTCGTCGGCTGCCTTCCAGAAGTTCTCACGCACCTGCTCCGGCGTCTGCTTGCCGATCTCCGCCTGATAAAGCATCTGCATGGCCAGCTCGCGCGATTTGCGCCGCCCTGAACCATGTCCCGTTCCATGCCCGGGCGCGCGCTTCACCCCGGCCGTCAAGCCGTGCCGCCCTTCTTCAATTTGCGGCTGAGGCTAACCATCTCGATGGCGGCCAGTGCGGCTTCGAAGCCTTTGTTGCCGGCCTTGATGCCTGCGCGGTTGAGGGCCTGCTCCAGCGTCTCGCAGGTGAGCACGCCAAAGCTGTGGGGAATACCGGTCTCCTGCTGCGATTGGCCGATGCCGCGCGCGACTTCGTTGTAGATGGCCTCGTAGTGTGCGGTCTCGCCGCGCAGCAGGCAGCCCAATGTGATGATGGCGTCCGCATTTCCTTGCGCGGCAAGGGTGCGCGCCGCGGAGGGGATCTCCCACGCGCCGGGGACGCGAACAACTTCAATCGCAGCCCGATTTGCGCCGCTGCGCAGCAGCGCGTCGAGAGCGCCTTCGAGCAATCGCTCGGTAATCACAGCATTCCAGCGCGATACGACAATCGCAAACTTCATGCCTTCGGCGGAGAGGTCGCCCTCGACGGCAACCGGCTTTCCTTTGACGGGATCGCTCCACGCCCAAAAAGAAAAAGAAAAACCCGGCTCGGGTTCGACGGTAAAGATGCGCGACTTCCAGGGAGTTTCGGCGATGGCGGAGAGGCGTGAGAGAGCCTCTTCGCCGCCTTCGGCGCGCAACCAGCTTGCAGCGGCCTGATGCGCAGCGTCCAGAGCGGTCACCTCGACCATCACATCGGCGACCGAAGGAAACTCGCCATCGACAAACTCCAGATTTCCCAGCGGCGCCAGGAACGATGCGCCTCGGCTATCTGCTTCTTCCCAGCCCTTGCCCGATGCAAATCCCAGCGCGGAAAAGAAGCTCGACAGCCGCTCATAAGCTGCTCGGCTGCCTGCGGGACGCAGAAAAGAAATCCCCTTAACCATGCTTTGATTCTATCGTGCTAGGGTCTGTCATCTAATTCCGCGGGGGTAGCGTCGCTTGCGAAGATCCGGTACGCGAGCTACAAGGCTCTTGCGGAAGAATAATCTTCCTTCACAGTTTCATAGTTTCGCATTTGGAAGCCCGCCCAACGGTGAATCTTGCAGCTTGTAGAGCAGTGACCGATAGCTGATGTTGAGCCATTTGGCCGTCTTGCGGCGGCTCCAGCCGTTTGCCTCCAGAACCTTCAGAATGATCTGCCGTTCCAACTCCTGCGTGGCCTTCCGCGTGATCTCTTTCAGAGAAATGGGGCTGCTCAGATCAATCTCGGTCTTCACCTGCGCCGGACTGGCTGCGCGTGAAGTAATCAGCTCCTCCGCCAATGCCTCCTCGCTGCCGATCAGGATGTAGCCGCGAATCATATTCTCCAGTTGGCGGATGTTTCCCGGCCAATCGTAGCGCTGCATCAGGCGCTTCGTCTCGCGGGAGAGCGGCTTGGGAATACGGTGAAATGCCTTTGCATGACGCTCAATAAAGAAGTCGATCATCATCGGCAGGTCCACGATCCGCTGTCGCAGCGGCGGCAGATCGATGGTCACAGCGTTGATGCGAAAGAAGAAATCGCGCCGGAAGCCGCCATCCTCAGTTTGTTGACGCAGGTTGGCGCTGGCCGCGCTCACCAGCCGCGTATTGACCTTTCTCGATTCCTGCCCGCCAATCCGCATGAAGCTGCCATCCTGAAGCATCTGCAGCAGCTTGGCCTGCACAGATAAATCCAGATCGCCCACCTCATCCAGAAACAGAGTGCCCATATGAGCCAGCTCCACGCGGCCGCGCTTGGTGGCGTACGCTCCGGTGAAGGCGCCCTTCTCATATCCAAATAGCTCCGACTCGATCAGCGTATGGGGAATCGCAGGGCAGGCAACCTTGACCCATGCGCCCCTGGAGCGATTCGAATTCGCATGAAGCAGCTTGGCGAAGATCTCTTTGCCTGTCCCGCTCTCGCCCTGCAACAAAACAGGAACAGTGGTTTCCGCAACCCGTTCCAGCTTCTCCCGCGCCGCGGCCATCATCGGCGACTGCCCGAAGATCACTTCCACGGGAGGCAGATCGCTGATTTCGGTTGTATGCGCCAAAGGCATGGTCAAGCTCTCTTTCAAGGTGGCTTCTATACTACTGTAGGCAACTTCCTGGCCAAACCTTTTCTACCTTGTAGTAACCATCAATTCTGCTGTTTTGTTACCGATGCGTGAGCGCACTGGTACTCTTGAGCTTCATTTTGAAGTATTTACAGAATATTATTTTTGCGCTCTATGAAAATCTTTGCATAGTATAGCGAATGAATTACCACTATTAAGTGGTACTATGTGTATCGAGAAGCAAGGATATTTCATTCGGCAGAGAGTGATTTTTCGCCTTCATTTTGTGCAATCAGATGCCCGGAATCGGCGAAGATTCCACATCAGCCTTAGCTCATCAGAGCAAGGCTCGTGCTATCAGTATTCTTCTGCTATTTGACCAGTGTTTTTACCAGAATTGAGAGCTGGTAAGCAACCGCGATGGTGAACCTTCAACAGGAGCGAACTTGAAGACGCGGAGCAAACGCAATCCACACATCGCGGCGCTGGACCCGGATCCCGCAATCCTGAAATACCTGCATCGCATTCTTGCGGACCGCTTCAATGTGAGCCTGTTTACCGCTGCATCGGAATTGGTCGAGAGCCTGAAGGAAGCTCCCGTGCCTGACCTGCTGCTGATGGATTGGCATATCGATGAGGATTATTCAGGTGCAAGCGCTCTCCGCCTGCTTACTAAGTTGCGCGCCTCGCAGCCGGCGATGCCGATTATTTTGCTGGCCTGTTCAGCAGAGTTGAAGCAAGTGGTGGAGGCTACGCGCAAGGGCGCTGCCGACGTTGTGCTCAAGCCATTCAGAAAGGCCGACATCGATCTGGCTGTCGCACATTGCCTCAAGGAGACAAGCAATCAGCCGGAAGGCGATGAGGATGAATTCAAGGAGATTCCGCTGGACGAGAACACTTCTTTTGTCCGGGCCTGCAAGCGCATGAAGGAGATTGAATCTCAGTGCAGGCTGGTGGCGCGCACGGATATCCCCGTCCTTATCCTGGGCGAGAGCGGAACCGGCAAAGAAGTGGCGACGCTCTTCATTCATAAGATGTCCGCGCGCAGCCACCGCGGCTTCATGAAGGTGAATTGCGCGGCGATGCCCGCCGATCTGCTGGAGAGCGAACTCTTCGGCTATGAGCCGGGGGCCTTTACCGGCGCGATCAAAGCCAAGCCGGGCAAGTTTGAAATCTGCCACAACGGCACGATATTCCTCGACGAGATTGGCGAGATGCCCGCCGTTTTACAAGCAAAGCTGCTTCAGGTTCTTCAGGACGGCAGCTTCTCCCGGCTCGGCAGCCGCTCCAGCGTTAAGGTGGATGTGCGTGTGATTGCCGCAACCAATATCGACATCAAAGCGGCGATTGCGCAGAAGAGCTTTCGCGAAGACCTCTACTATCGCCTGAATGGTTTTACGCTCAAGATGCCTCCGTTGCGCGATCGGCTTGAAGAGATTCCGATTCTAACCGAACACTTCATGCGCAAGGTGGCAGCGAAGTATGAGCGTGATCCCTTGCCGATTTCGTCGGCGCTGACGCAGGCTCTTTGCAGCTACTCATGGCCGGGCAATCTCCGCGAGCTGGAAAATACGATCAAGCGTTATCTGATTTTGAACGACGAGAAGACCATTATCGATGAGTTGACTCCCCGGCAGGACGTGGAACTCTGCGCCTCCGGCAAGGAAGAAACCGCCGGCAACGGAAGCCTGAAACATTTGGTGCGTAATCTGAAAGACGGCGCAGAATCCGCCGCCATCGCACGAACCCTGGAGAGTACCGGATGGAATCGAAAGGCAGCCGCAAGCGACCTGCAAATCAGCTACAAGGCTCTCTTGTACAAGATCAAACAATACAATCTCATTCCTCCGCAGAGACAGATCAATCCGAATTCCAGAGTCAAGGCCTGATGGTAAACAAGCAAAACATGAACGCGCCCCTTTCGGAAAAGGTTGTCATACAGTATGGCAACCGGTCGATCAAAGGTTATCTCGACGGGCCCGCCTGGACTACCGTGGAAGAGATGTTGAGCCACGCGCCGCACAGCTCGCCGGAGAGTTTTCGGGTTCGCGCTTGCGACTCAGATGCGGTCGAGGAGATATTGGCGGAAGATATCAAGGCAGTTTTTTATGTCAACAGCTTCGATGGGGACTCGACGCATGAGCATTTGAATTTTCACGCGCGCGCTCCGATCGTTCACGGCATCTGGATGCGGTTGCAGTTTCTGGACGGCGAAGTGATGGAGGGAATCGTCTATAACTCGATTCGCTATCTTGTCGATCCCGGCTTCTTTCTGCTGCCCACCGATCCCGATAGCAATAACCGGCTCGTCTATGTGCGCAAGAGCTGGCTCGCCGATCATCGTGTGCTAGGTATGCGCAAACTCTAACTATCTGTAGCGTCCTTCTGAATCGAATAGTGATCGATTTCGGCGGCGATCCCGGTCAACTGCATGGCTGTATTGTCGGTGCGCACCACATGGCCCTGGCATTGAATCGAGCAACAGGTTGACAGCGTAATCTCCGGCGGCAATTCAACCTTGAATTGAATATCGCCGCCAATTGTCTCGCTATCGGCCATCTCCAGATAGAAATAAACTCCCCGGTTGCTCAGGTCGCGGGTGAAGCCGGGAATCTCTCGCTGCCCGACAAGCACTGTGAGCGGGGCATTGATCCCGAAGCGCTGCCGCTCCCGCCTCTCGTTTGCCGAATGAACTTTGCTGGTCATACTTTCACTTTCTGCAAAAAAAGTAACGTCGCTTCTGGGTACTACTCTCCAACCTCCACGGTACGCGCGGAATTATAGCAATCTTAAAGCCAAATTATTGCCTGTAAATCCTGTGTAATTGGCTCATTCTCATCCAAATATGCAACTATTTGCACATCAATAGGCAATCGGTGGTCACTTTGTAGGAATGCGCTAGGATTGCTTCATGGCGTCTCTTCTTGAGATTCGGGATTTGCAAATTCGCTTTGCGGCGGCTGAGGCGGTGCGGGGCGTGAGCTTCCAGCTCGATGAAGGCGAGGTTCTGGGGCTGGTGGGGGAATCCGGCTCGGGCAAAAGCGTGACCGCGCTGGCGATTCTGGGTTTGCTGGGCGCATCTGCGCTGGTGGGCGGGCAGATTCTATGGAGCAAGGCGCGAATCGATCTGCTGCGGCAACCTGAGAGTGAGTTGCGGCGGCTGCGCGGGCGCGAGATTGCGATGATCTTTCAGGAGCCGATGACGGCGCTGAATCCGGTAATGACGATTGGGCGTCAGGTCGCCGAGTGCGCCGAGGCGCATTCGCCCTCATGGACGGGGCGCGAGGCAAAACGGAAGGCCATCGCCGCGCTTGAGTCGGTGGCGATTCCCGCGGCGGAGCGGCGCTACGGCGACTATCCGCATCAGTTTTCCGGTGGCCAGCGGCAGCGGATTCTCATTGCGATGGCGCTGATCAATCGCCCGCGGCTGCTGATTGCCGACGAGCCGACTACGGCGCTGGACGTAACCGTGCAGGCACAGGTGCTGGAGATGCTGAAGGAGTTGCAGCGGCAGCACGGGCTGGCAATGCTCTTCATCTCGCATGATCTGGCGGTGGTGGGCCAGGTCGCCAGCCGGGTTGCGGTGATGCGCGCGGGAGTTGTGGTGGAGACAGGCCCCGCGGCGCGACTGCTGACCGCGCCCCAGCACCCCTATACGCGCAGTTTGCTGGCGGCTGTGCCCACGCTGCGGACGGACAGGAACCGCCCGCTGGCGATGGTGGGCGGCTAGGAAATCGCGCGGAAGAGCCAGTAGAGCGTACCCGAAAGCAGCGCGGCGGCGGGCAGTGTGCAGACCCATCCAGCGGCAATGTTGCGCACTGTGGAAAAGCGCAGGCCGCTGCCGCTGGCGGTCATCGTTCCGGCCACGCCGGAGCTGAGTATGTGCGTCGTAGAAACCGGCAAGCCCCAGGTATCGGCAGCAAAGATGGTGCCCATCGCGACCAATCCGGCGCTGGCGCCCTGCGCGTAGGTCAGGTGCTCCTTGCCGATGCGTTCGCCCACGGTGACCACTACGCGGCGCCAGCCGACCATGGTGCCCAGGCCGAGAGCGAGCGCAACGGCGACTTTGACCCAGTCGGGAATGAAGCGCGTCGCCTTGTCCACTTTGCTCTTGTAGTTCGCCAGCGCGGAGCTCTCCTCGGCGGTGAAGGCAGGGTTGTGGTTCCGGGCCATCAGCCGCAGCGCCTCGCCGGCGACATACATATCGTTGCGAACGTTGGCCTGGTCCTGCGCCGGAACGGACTTGAAGACCTTGTAAAGTGCAACTTCGTGGCTGAGATCCTCGACCAGTTCGCGCAGCGCCAGGATGGTGTCGGGCTGCAGCTGCTGTGTGCGGATGTATTCGGTGACCTCGGCGCGGGCATCGTCGCCGAGTACACCGTTCTTGTCCACGTGCCGGTCGAGAATCCGGCCGGCCTGATCGCTGGCGGCGATGAACTGCTGAACATCGCTGGCGGTGACGGCGTGGTTCAGAGCATACGCGGTGGGAACGGTGCCGATCAGAATCAGCATGATCAGGCCCATGCCCTTTTGCCCGTCATTGGAGCCATGGAAGAAGCTGACACCGGTGCAGGTGAGCACCATCAGCGCGCGGATGGGCCACGGCGGAGGCTGATTATTTTTAGGCGCTTCAAAGAGCACTTGACCGTTGTTGATGACAAACCCGGCGAAGAGCACCAGCGCAAAATGAATAAGAATGCCTACTGCGAAGACAAGAGCGATGTATCCCCAGGGCGTTCTCCAACTCTCGATGGCGCGAATGGGCAGCCATTTGTTGAGGCCGAGTGGACCGAAGTACCAGACGGCGAGGTTCAAAAGCAGCGTTCCCGCCACTCCGGCAGGCACCACGCGAAGAAGCGCCCAAAGAGGCTTGGTGTAGTTTGCGCGATAGATGAGCGCCACATTTCGCGCCCATTTTGTATCGGTAAGAACTTTGGAGAGAACCAGCAGCAATCCGGCACAGAAAAAACCAACGAGCGGCGAAAACAGCAGCGCTTTGAGAACCTTTGTGGCCTGCTCCCAATCCAAACCCGATGTGCCGCTGCGGGCGTGCATCAGTTGGTTAGCGATGCCCACGCCGATGATGGAGCCGACCATGGTGTGCGAGCTGGAGGCGGGCA